>NZ_WJRS01000020.1:0-115331 GCF_028895205.1 Pseudomonas sp. ITEM 17296
TGCGCTGCGAAGAGGCCAGTAGCCCCAGCTTGCCCTCACGGCCTCTTCGCAGCACAAGGCTGCTCCTACAGGGGGGCGCGTCGCTGAGGGGGGATCTGTTGGCCGTCTCGCTTGCACTCCCACCCCAGGCTGCTAAACCTTAAAGGGTTGCATCCGCCATCATCGAAGGAATCGCTAGCATGGCAGTCGAGACTGATTTTTCGCAGGACGGGAAAAAGCTGACGATCAAGGTCAAGGGTCGTTTCGATTTCGGCAAACATCAGGAGTTTCGCGAAGCCTACGAGCGCCAGCCGGGTCGGCCGGACTCGGTGGTCGTCGACCTGAAAGACACCACCTACCTCGATAGCTCTGCGCTCGGCATGTTGTTGCTGCTGCGCGATCACGCGGGCGGCGACGATTCGGATGTGCGTGTGGTGCACGCCAGCTCCGATGTGCGCAAGATCCTCGCCATCTCCAATTTCGAAAAACTGTTCGATATCAGTTGAGCCGCGTGATGGCTGCCGAACAGGCGTTGACCGTGCTGGTCGCCGAAGACGGTGCCGCCGACCGCCTGTTGCTGGCGCAAATCGTCCGGCGCCAGGGCCATCAGGTGTTCACCGCAGAAAACGGCGAGCAGGCGGTGGCGCTGTTTGTCGAGCAGCGCCCGCAACTGGTGCTGCTCGATGCGCTGATGCCGGTGATGGATGGTTTCGAAGCGGCCCGGCAGATCAAGGCCCTGGCCGGCGAAACGCTGGTGCCGATCATCTTCCTCACCTCGCTGAACGAGGAGGATGCCCTGGTGCGCTGCCTGGAGGCCGGCGGCGATGACTTCATGGCCAAGCCCTACAGCGCGGTGATCCTCGCCGCCAAGATACGCGCCATGGGCCGCCTGCGCAGGCTGCAGGCCACCGTGCTGGCCCAGCGCGACGAGATCACCCGCCACCATCACCACCTGCTCAACGAGCAGCGGGTGGCCAAGGCGGTATTCGACAAGGTGGCCCATGCGGGCTGCTTGGCTGCACCCAATATTCGCTACCTGCAATCGCCCTATGCGCTGTTCAACGGTGACCTGCTGCTGGCCGCGTTCACGCCCTCGGGGGACATGCAGGTGCTGCTGGGGGATTTCACCGGCCACGGCCTGCCCGCCGCGGTCGGCGCCATGCCCCTGGCTGAAGTGTTCTACGGCATGACAGCCAAGGGGTATGGCCTGGCGCAAACCCTGCGCGAAATGAACGCCAAGCTCAAACGCATCCTGCCGGTGGACATGTTTTGCTGTGCAGTGATGCTCAACCTGAGCGTGCAGCGTGGTTCGGTGGAGGTGTGGAACGGCGGCATGCCGGACGGCTATCGCTTGTCTGCAGGCGGCGAGGTGCTGTCGACGCTGGCTTCGCGCCATTTGCCGCTGGGTATTCTTGCCCCTGAGCGCTTCGACGACAGCACGCAAGTGCTGCCGCTGGCGGCGGGTGAGCGCTTGCTGCTGTTGTCAGACGGCGTGCTGGACACGGCCGATGACCAGGAACGCTTGTTTGGCGTCGAGCGCTTGCAAGGGGTGCTGGCTGACAACCGAGACCCGGCCCACCTGTTCGATGAGGTGATGCAGGCCCTGGAACGTTTCGGCGGGCAGCCTCGGGACGACATCAGCCTGTGCGATATCCGCATGTTCGCGGCCGATGAGCGGGTGCCGGCACCGATGATCTACGCTGAACGCGGTCGCCCCAGCCCGCTGGATTGGTCGCTTGGGTTCGAGCTGCGCGGCGAAAGCCTGAAGCAGTCCAACCCAGTGCCGTACCTGGTGCAGCTGTTGCAGGAAATCCACCCGCTGCGCGCGCGCACCGGCAATCTGCACAGTGTGCTCAGTGAGCTGTTCTCCAATGCCTTGGAGCATGGGGTGTTGGGCCTGGATTCGCAGCTCAAGCGCGATGTGCAGGGCTTTGCCGATTATTACCGGGAGCGAGCCCAGCGCCTGGCGGCATTGGCTGACGGTTTTGTGCGCATTGACTTGAAGGTTGAACCCCTCGCCGATGGCGGGCGTCTGATGATCGAGGTGCGTGACAGCGGCGCAGGGTTCGATGTGCAGCGGGTGCTGTCGCAGCCGCCTTCGGAGCAGGGCCTGAGTGGCCGCGGCCTGCAGCTGGTAACGCGGCTGGGCAGTAATGCGCAATGGTGCGAAGGCGGCCGCTGCGCCCGGGTAGAGTTTGTATGGTGAGCCCGCCTGTGACCCTGGGGCTGGCTCGGGCATAATCTGGCTTGATCAAGGAGTGAACAAGTGACTGAGATTCATATCGACCACAAGGTGCTCAACGACCTGCGTGAGGTCATGGAGGATGGCTACCTGCATCTGGTGCAGACATTCCTGGATGACTCCGAGCGGCGCTTGAGCGAGTTGCACGCTGCCAAAAACGCCGATGAGCTGGGCTCAGCGGCCCATAGCTTCAAGGGCAGCAGCAGCAACATGGGGGCTGTCGCGCTGGCTGGCCTGTGCCAGCAACTGGAAGACCGTGTGCGCCAGCCACCGCTGTATGGCATCGAGGACCTGATCAACCGTATCGACCTGGAATATGTAGAGGTTCGGCGCTTCTACCGCGGTGAGGAGCACCGTATCTCAGCAGGCTGATGCGCGACTTGGCGCGAGTCTTGCTTTTCTTTGCCCGGATGACTTTTCAGTTTCTGGCGCGGAGACCGCTCAATGCCTGTCGCACCCAATCCTTTGTTGCAAGCAAACGCTGTTGGCAAGTCGTCGCGAGCGACCAGCTCGATGGTGGACAAGCCCTCGCAGGCGCTGGGTGACGCGGGCGGTGGCTTCGACCAGGTCATGGCCAAGCAGAAAGCGTTTGGGCAGGACGACAAGGTCGCCCAGGCCAAACCCAAGGACAAGCCAGAAGTGGCACACGGCGGCAAGAAAGATGCTGCCGACAAGCCATCGGTTGCCGATGACGGCAACAAATTGCCAGCCGACGATCAGGCCTCAGACCCCGCCGACACAGGGTTGCGCGACGCCAGCCTGGTGGCCGGCCAGGTCACCGATGCGCAGCCCGGCGCGCAACTGATTCAAGCCCAGGCTGAGGCCGTGGCGCCCGTGCTCCAGGCTGCCTCTGCACAGTCGCAAGCCAGCGCAGCGCTGACGGAGGAGCCTGCCGCCGAAGAGGCGTTCGATCCCGACGCCGACCCCTTGGCCAACCTGCCAACCTTGCGCCTGGCACTGGAACAGAGCGCCCAGGCCAAAGGCACCACCTCGGCACACGCCGTGGACCCTTCGCAAGCTCAAGGTGATGAAGGCCGAGGAGCCGTCAATACCTTGGCGAATCTGGTCGATACCGCTGAGGGCGAGGCGGGCGAGCCAGGCGACAAGGCCTTCGGTGCACTGCTTGAAGAGGGCCTGAAGGACACCAAGAGCGCCAGCAGCGACACGCGCGTCGACGATTTCGCCGATCGCCTGGCCAGCCTGACCCAGGCGGCCACGGCGAAAACCGCCAATGCCGTGCCGGCGAATGCCAGCCCCTTGCACCAACCCTTGCCGATGAACCAGAACGCCTGGACCGAAGGCCTGGTGAATCGGGTCATGTACCTGTCCAGCCAGAACCTCAAGTCGGCAGACATCCAGCTGGAGCCCGCCGAGTTGGGGCGGCTGGACATTCGCGTCAATGTAGCGGCGGATCAGTCGACCCAGGTGACCTTCATCAGTGGCCACGCCGGTGTGCGTGATGCCCTCGACAGCCAGGTGCACCGCTTGCGCGAGCTGTTTACCCAGCAGGGCCTGGCGCAGCCAGACGTCAACGTTGCTGACCAGTCACGCGGGCAACAGCATCAGCAGGCGCAGGAACAGGGCAGTAATCTGTCGGGCGTCGCGGCGCGGCAGCAAGCCGGGCAGGGCGGCTCCGAACAGGTCGATAGCAGCAGGCCGGTTGAGCAGCAGGTGGTGATTGGCGACAGTGCGGTTGATTATTACGCGTGAGTGCGGGGTGCCTGTCTTTAGGTTGTTGGCGCTTTTGAGATCGAGCGCCGCCCGCGCGGCGCTTCGCAGCACAAGGCTGCTCCTACATCTGTTTCGGGCCAATTATTCCTGTGGTGGGGGCGCGCGCCTCTATCACAGGCTTTACTGGCCCGAAATAAATGTAGGAGCAGCCTTGTGCTGCGAAGCGCCGCGCGGGCGGCGCTCGATCTCCCAGGCGCTGCCCCCCTAACGCCAAACCCACCCAAACCTCATTCCATCCCCCACCCAAAACCTGGCATAACACTTGCTCAAGCCACGTCATCCTCCTTTGAACCCCCGATGGACGACGGATTATTGGCATGGCGAAAACCGAAGCAGTAAAAGACCCCGCCACAAAAGGCAAACTCAAGCTGATCCTGCTGTTGGTGCTGGGCCTGGTGCTGGCGATCGGCCTTTCGGTGGGCGCTACCTGGTTCATCATGCACAAGAGCGAGTCCGCGCCGGCCACCGACCCGGCTGCCGCCAACGTCAAGCCTGTGGCCATCTACGAAGCCCTCACCCCGGCCTTCGTGGTCAACTTCAACCAGAACGGCCGCCAGCGCTACATGCAACTGAGCATCACCCTGCAAGCGCGCAACCAGGCTGACCTGGATGCCCTCAAGGTGCACATGCCGGTGATTCGCAACAACCTGGTGATGATGTTCTCCGGGCAGGGCTTCGACACCCTGGCCGGCAGCCCGGTAGGGCAAGAGATGCTGCGCCAGAAAGCCACCGCCGTGGTGCAGGAAGTCGCCCAGAAGGAAGTCGGCAAGCCGGTCATCGACCAATTGCTGTTCACCAATTTCGTATTGCAGTAGGAGTCCGCAATGGCCGTACAGGACCTGCTGTCCCAGGATGAAATCGATGCGCTGTTGCACGGTGTCGACGATGGTCTGGTGCAGACCGAGAGCGCTTCCGAACCAGGCAGTATCAAAAGCTACGACCTGACCAGCCAGGATCGTATCGTCCGCGGTCGTATGCCGACCCTGGAAATGATCAACGAACGCTTTGCCCGCTACACCCGCATCAGCATGTTCAACCTGCTGCGCCGCTCGGCGGACGTGGCGGTGGGCGGCGTGCAGGTGATGAAGTTCGGCGAGTACGTGCATTCGCTGTATGTGCCGACCAGCCTCAACCTGGTCAAGATCAAGCCACTGCGCGGCACCTCGCTGTTCATCCTCGACGCCAAGCTGGTGTTCAAGCTGGTGGACAACTTCTTTGGCGGTGACGGCCGTCACGCCAAGATCGAAGGCCGCGAGTTCACCCCGACCGAGTTGCGCGTGGTGCGCATGGTCCTCGACCAGTGCTTCGTCGACCTCAAGGAAGCCTGGCAAGCCATCATGCCGGTCAACTTCGAGTACATGAACTCCGAGGTCAACCCGGCCATGGCCAACATCGTCGGCCCCAGCGAGGCGGTGGTGGTGTCGACCTTCCACATCGAGCTGGACGGCGGTGGCGGCGACCTGCACGTGACCATGCCGTACTCGATGATCGAGCCGGTGCGCGAGATGCTCGATGCGGGCTTCCAGTCCGACCTGGACGACCAGGACGAGCGCTGGGTCAAGGCCCTGCGCGAAGACGTGCTGGACGTGGCCGTGCCACTGACCGCCACGGTTGCCCGCCGCCAGCTGAAGCTGCGCGACATCCTGCACATGCAGCCTGGCGATGTGATCCCGGTGGAGCTGCCCGAGCACCTGGTGCTGCGCGCCAACGGCGTGCCGTCGTTCAAAGCGCGGCTGGGTTCGCACAAGGGCAACCTGGCCCTGCAGATCATCGACCCGATCGAACGCCGCTGACGGCGTGCCGGTCGCTCACTACGAATTGAATGCCTGTCGAGGAAATCATGGCTAACGAAAACGAGATCACGTCCCCGGAAGACCAGGCCCTGGCCGACGAATGGGCGGCGGCGCTGGAAGAAACCGGTGATGCCGGCCAGGCCGATATCGACGCGCTGCTGGGCGGCGACACCGGCAACAGCGGCGCTGGCCGCTTGCCGATGGAAGAGTTCGCCAGCTCGCCGCGGCCGAACGAGAACGTCAGCCTCGAAGGCCCTAACCTGGACGTGATCCTGGACATTCCGGTGAACATTTCCATGGAAGTGGGCAGCACCGAGATCAACATCCGCAACCTGCTGCAGCTCAACCAGGGGTCGGTGATCGAGCTCGACCGCCTGGCCGGCGAGCCGCTCGACGTGCTGGTCAACGGCACGCTGATCGCCCATGGCGAAGTGGTGGTGGTCAACGAGAAGTTCGGCATCCGCCTGACCGACGTGATCAGCCCCAGCGAACGTATCAAGAAGCTGCGCTGAGTGAAGGGCACGATGCGCGCCGGCGCTGCTTTTGCCGGGCTGCTCGCCAGCCAGTGGGCCTGCGCGGCGGCCAACCCTGCGGCAACCACCGCTGCCGCGCCTGGCAGCCTGGGTGGGCAGTTGGCGCAGATGGTCTTTGGCCTGCTGTTGGTGGTGGGCCTGATCTTCTTCCTGGCCTGGATGTTGCGCCGCATGCAAGGCGCGGCGGTCAAAGGTGGCCAGGTGATCGAGATCGTCGGCAGCCGGGCCATTGGCCCGCGTGACCGCCTGTTGCTGGTGCAGGTCGGCAAGGAGCAGATCCTGATCGGCCACACCCCAGGCAGTATCGAGGCCCTGCATGTGCTGGCCGAACCCGTCGAAGTGCCCGCAGCTGCCCGTCAGGCAGCGCCGGAGTTTGCCCAGCGGCTGATGGAGCTGATGGGCAAGGACCAAAAGGACAAGAAGTGATGACCGGCGTGCTGCGCATGATGTTGACCCTGGCGCTACTGCTGGCCGCGCCATTGGCCCTGGCCGCCGACCCGCTGTCGATCCCGGCCATCACCCTGTCCAATGGGGCAGACGGGCAGCAGGAGTATTCGGTCAGCCTGCAGATCCTGCTGATCATGACGGCGCTGAGCTTCATCCCGGCGTTCGTCATCCTGATGACCAGCTTCACCCGCATCATCATTGTCTTCTCGATTTTGCGCCAGGCCCTGGGCCTGCAGCAGACGCCTTCGAATCAGATTCTGACCGGCATGGCGCTGTTTTTGACCATGTTCATCATGGCGCCGGTGTTCGACCGGGTGAACCAGGATGCGCTGCAGCCCTACCTGAAAGAGCAGATGACTGCCCAACAGGCCATCGACAAGGCCCAGGGGCCGCTCAAGGACTTCATGCTGGCGCAGACCCGGCAGAGCGACCTGGACTTGTTCATGCGCCTGTCCAAGCGCACTGACATCGAAGGCCCTGACCAGGTGCCACTGACCATCCTGGTGCCGGCCTTCGTCACGTCCGAGCTGAAGACCGCGTTCCAGATCGGCTTCATGATCTTCATCCCGTTCCTGATCATCGACATGGTGGTCGCCAGCGTGCTGATGGCCATGGGTATGATGATGCTGTCGCCGCTGATCATTTCGCTGCCGTTCAAGATCATGCTGTTCGTCCTGGTCGATGGCTGGGCGCTGATCATGGGCACATTGGCCAGTAGTTTCGGCGGCGTCTGACGCCGTCAAGGAGAGCCACGCATGACCCCTGAAGTTGCTGTCGACCTGTTCCGCGATGCACTTTGGCTGACCACGCTGATGGTCGGCATCCTGGTGGTGCCGAGCCTGCTGGTGGGCCTGATGGTGGCGATGTTCCAGGCCGCCACGCAGATCAACGAACAGACCCTGAGCTTCCTGCCGCGTCTGCTGGTGATGCTGGTCACGCTGATCGTCGCGGGGCCTTGGCTGGTGCAGAAGTTCATGGAATACATCACCACGCTCTACGCCAGCATCCCGCAGCTGATCGGTTGACACGGCCATGCTGGAGCTGACCAACGCACAGATCGGCACCTGGGTCGCCACCTTCATCCTGCCGTTGTTCCGGGTGACGGCAGTGCTGATGACGATGCCGATCTTCGGCACGCGCATGCTGCCGGCGCGGGTGCGCCTGTACGTGGCGGTGGCCATCACCGTGGTGATCGTCCCGGCGCTGCCGCCGTTGCCCGAGTTCGAGCCGTTGAGCTTGCAGGGCCTGCTGCTGTGTGGCGAGCAGATCATCGTTGGGGCGTTGTTCGGGTTCTCGTTGCAGCTGCTGTTCCAGGCCTTCGTCATCGCTGGCCAGATTGTCGCGGTGCAGATGGGCATGGCCTTCGCCTCGATGGTCGACCCGGCCAACGGCGTCAACGTCACGGTGATCAGCCAGTTCATGACCATGCTGGTCAGTGTGCTGTTCCTGCTGATGAACGGGCACCTGGTGGTCTTCGAAGTGCTGACCGAAAGCTTCACCACCTTGCCGGTGGGCAATGCGCTGATGGTCAGCCAGTTCTGGGAAATGGCCGGGCGCCTGGGTTGGGTGTTCGGTGCCGGGCTGTTGCTGATCTTGCCGGTGATTGCCGCGTTGCTGGTGGTGAACATCGCCTTTGGCGTGATGACGCGGGCGGCGCCACAGCTGAACATCTTCTCCATTGGCTTCCCGCTGACGCTGGTCATGGGCATGGGGATTTTCTGGGTCGGCCTGGCCGATATGCTTTCCCACTACCAGGCATTGGCCAGCGACGCGCTGCAATGGCTGCGTGATCTGGCAAGGGCGCGCTGAGCATGGCTGAAAGCGAGAGTGGTCAGGACAAGACAGAAGACCCCACCGACAAGCGCAAGCGCGATTCGCGTGAGAAAGGTGAGATTGCCCGCTCCAAGGAGCTGAACACGGTGGCGGTGACCCTGGCAGGCGCCGGCGGCCTGCTGATGTTCGGCGGCCACTTGGCCGAGACGCTGCTGAGCGTGATGCGCATGAACTTCAGCCTGACCCGCGACATGATCGTCGATGAGCGCGCCATGGGCGCGTTTTTGCTGGCCTCGGGCAAGATGGCGATCTGGGCGGTGCAGCCCGTACTGATTCTGCTGTTCGTGATCTCGTTCGTTGCCCCGATCGCGTTGGGTGGCTTCCTGTTTTCCGGCAGCCTGCTGCAGCCCAAATTCAGCCGCATGAACCCGCTGTCGGGGATCAAGCGCATGTTCTCGATGCATGCCCTGACCGAGTTGCTGAAGGCCCTGGCCAAGTTTTTCGCGATCCTGATCGTGGCGGTGGTGGTGCTGGTCAGCGACCGCCAGGCGTTGCTGTCGATTGCCAATGAGCCGTTGGAGCAGGCGATCATTCACAGTGTCCAGGTGGTGGGGTGGAGTGCGCTGTGGATGTCGGCGGGGCTGCTGCTGATCGCGGCGGCGGACGTGCCGTTCCAGCTGTGGCAGACGCACAAGAAAATGAAGATGACCAAGCAGGAAGTGCGTGACGAGTACAAGGACTCGGAGGGCAAGCCTGAGGTCAAGCAGCGTATTCGCCAGTTGCAGCGCGAGGTGTCGCAGCGGCGCATGATGGCGGCGGTGCCGCAGGCGGACGTGATCATCACCAACCCCACGCACTATGCCGTGGCCCTGCAGTACGACCCGGAGAAGGGCGGGGCAGCGCCCTTGCTGCTGGCCAAGGGTACCGATTTCATGGCGTTGAAGATTCGCGAGATTGGTGTCGAGCACAAGATCCAGATCCTTGAATCGCCGGCCCTGGCGCGGGCGATCTATTACTCCACCGAGCTTGAGCACGAGATCCCGGCGGGGTTGTACCTGGCGGTGGCGCAGGTGTTGGCGTATGTGTTCCAGATTCGTCAGTACCGGTCGGGCAAGGGCAAGCGGCCGGAGCCGTTGAAGGATGATTTGCCGATTCCGCCGGATTTGCGGCGTGATGGCTGATAGGTGCTTGGCGATGGTCGTTCAGCGCCTGTGAGATCGAGCGCCGCCCGCGCGGCGCTTCGCAGCACAAGGCTGCTCCTACATCTGTTTCGGGCCAGTGAGGCCTGTGATATTTGCGCGCGATCGCCTCAGGAATAATTGGCCCGAGAAAAATGTAGGAGCAGCCTTGTGCTGCGAAGCGCCGCGCGGGCGGCGCTCGATCTCAAACCCACCAAAAACCCCAAGGCAAACACCCAAATAGCAAAGTTGGAAGGCTTCTTGCAGAGCCACGCCCAGGCGCCCCCTGGGCGTCAAAGTTTTGCATCAAGAGGACTCGCGGTGGATCGCACTCAGTTAATCAACAACGCACGCCACAACCTGGCCGGTCTCGGCCGGGGCAACCTGGGTGTGCCGCTGTTGCTGCTGGTGATGTTGGCAATGATGATGTTGCCGATACCGCCGTTCCTGCTCGACGTGTTCTTCACCTTCAACATCGCGCTGTCGATCGTGGTGCTGCTGGTTTGCGTCTACGCCCTGCGCCCACTCGACTTCGCCGCGTTCCCCACCATCCTGCTGGTGGCGACGCTGCTGCGCCTGGCCCTGAACGTCGCCTCCACCCGTGTGGTCATGCTCCACGGCCAGGAGGGGCATGGCGCTGCGGGCAAGGTGATCCAGGCCTTCGGTGAAGTGGTCATCGGCGGCAACTACGTGGTCGGTGCGGTGGTGTTCGCCATCCTCATGATCATCAACTTCGTGGTGGTGACCAAGGGTGCTGGGCGTATTTCCGAGGTAAGCGCGCGCTTCACCCTCGATGCCATGCCCGGCAAACAGATGGCCATCGACGCCGACCTCAACGCCGGCCTGATCGACCAGGCCCAGGCCAAGGCCCGCCGCTCCGAGGTCGCGCAGGAGGCCGAGTTCTATGGCTCGATGGACGGTGCCAGCAAGTTCGTGCGCGGCGACGCCATCGCCGGCCTGCTGATCCTGTTCATCAACCTCATCGGCGGCATGCTCATCGGCATGCTCCAGCACGGCATGCCGTTCAGCGAAGCCGGCAAGGTGTATGCCTTGTTGACCATCGGTGACGGTTTGGTGGCGCAATTGCCATCACTGCTGCTGTCCACCGCTGCGGCCATCATGGTCACCCGGGCTTCGGGCTCGGAAGACATGGGCAAGCTGATCAACCGGCAGATGTTCGACTCACCCAAGGCCCTGGCGGTCTCCGGTGCGCTGATGATCATCATGGGCCTGGTGCCGGGCATGCCGCATGTGGCCTTCCTCAGCCTTGGCCTGATGGCCGGTGGCGGCGCTTATCTGGTGTGGAAGAAACAGCAGCAGGTGAAGGTCAAGGCCCAGGAAGAGGCGCAGCGCCAGCAGGACCTGCTGCCCTCGCCACAGCGTGCGCTGGAAACCAAGGAGCTGGGCTGGGACGACGTTACCCCGATCGACATGATCGGCCTTGAGGTCGGTTACCGCTTGATCCCGCTGGTCGACCGCAACCAGGGCGGCCAGTTGCTGGCGCGGATCAAGGGCGTGCGCAAGAAGCTGTCCCAAGACCTGGGTTTCCTCATGCCCACCGTGCACATTCGCGACAACCTCGACCTGCAGCCCAGCGCCTACCGCCTCACGTTGATGGGGGTGATCCTGGCTGAAGCGGAGATTTACCCGGACCGCGAACTGGCGATCAACCCGGGCCAGGTATTTGGCACCCTCAACGGAATTGCCGCACGCGACCCGGCCTTTGGCCTGGAGGCGGTGTGGATCGACGTTGGCCAGCGCTCCCAGGCGCAGTCGCTGGGCTATACCGTGGTCGATGCCAGTACGGTAGTGGCCACGCACCTCAACCAGATCCTGCAAAAGCACTGTCACGAGCTGATCGGCCATGAGGAAGTGCAGCAATTGCTGCAAGTGTTGTCCAAGGCTTCGCCTAAACTGGCAGAAGAATTGGTGCCGGGCGTCATTTCCTTGTCGGGGCTGCTGAAGGTCCTGCAGGCATTGCTGTCCGAGCAAGTGCCGGTGCGCGATATCCGCAGCATCGCCGAGGCCATCGCCAACAACGCGGGCAAGAGTCAAGATACCGCCGCGCTGGTGGCCGTGGTGCGCGTCGGATTGTGTCGCGCCATCGTGCAAAGCATTGTCGGCGTTGAGTCTGAGCTGCCGGTGATCACCCTTGAACCGAGGTTGGAACAGATTTTGCTCAATAGTCTGCAAAGGGCCGGGCAGGGTCAGGAAGACGGTGTTCTTCTGGAACCGAGCATGGCCGAAAAGCTGCAGCGTTCGCTGATTGACGCGGCCCAGCGCCAAGAGATGCAAGGCCAGCCGGCCATTCTCCTGGTCGCCGGCCCGATCCGCGCCATGCTGTCGCGCTTCGGTCGCCTGGCTGTACCGAATTTGCATGTTCTGGCGTATCAGGAAATACCTGACAACAAGCAAGTCACCATCGTTGCCACCGTGGGCCCTAACGGCTGAGGTAGTGGATAATGCAAGTTAAGCGATTTTTCGCCGCCGATATGCGTCAGGCCATGAAGCTGGTCCGGGATGAGCTTGGCTCCGATGCCGCCATCATCGGTAACCGCCGCATCGCCGGTGGTGTCGAATTGACGGCCGCGCTGGACTACAAATTGTCCGCCCTGGCCCCGCGCGTACCAAACGCCGAGCTTGAAGAAGAGCTGCGCAAGACCCACACGCGCATTGCCACGGCCCAGGCCGAGCTGGACCAGCGCAGCGACACCAGCGACAACAACCGCCAATTGTTCGCCGGCCAGTCGCTGACGGCCTCCGAGCCGCTGGTCGAGCCCCACGTGGACGCCCCGGCACCTGCCGCTGCGCCAGCCCCGGCGCCGGTCGACCCGCGCCTGTTCGATGCCATGCGCTCGGAGCTGTCGGGCCTGCGCGAGCTGCTGGAAGTGCAGCTCGGCTCGCTGGCCTGGAGCCAGCTGCAAGGCAGCAAGCCGCAGCAGGCCAACCTCTGGCGCCGCCTGCAACGCATCGGCCTGTCCGGCCCGATTGCCCGTGAACTGCTCGACCTCACGACTGAGATCGAAGAGCCACGCCAGGCCTGGCGCATGCTGCTGGCGCACCTGGCGCGGATGATCGAAATCCCCGAGGTGGAGCCGATTGAAGAGGGCGGTGTGATCGCCATGGTCGGCCCGGCCGGCATGGGCAAGACCACCACCCTGGCCAAGCTGGCTGCGCGCTACGTGCTCAAGTACGGCGCCCCGCAGTTGGCGCTGGTGAGCATGGACAGCTTCCGCATCGGTGCACAGGAGCAGCTCAAGACCCTGGGGCGCATCCTCAATGTGCCGGTGACCTACGTCGACCCGGGCCAGTCCCTGGCCCAGGCGCTGGAACCGCTGCTGCGTAAACGCGTGGTGCTGATCGATACCGCTGGCCTGCAGGCCAGCGACCCGGCCCTGCGCATGCAGCTGGAAACCCTGGCCAGCCGCGGCATCGCCGCGAAGAATTACCTGGTGCTGGCAACCACTAGCCAGAAGCAGGTGCTGACCGCCGCCTACCACAGCTACAAGCGCTGTGGCCTGGCCGGCTGTATCCTGACCAAACTCGACGAAACGGCAAGCCTCGGCGACGTGCTGAGCCTTGCCATCAGTCATGAATTGCCGGTGGCCTACCTGACCGATGGGCCGCGCATTCCCGATGATTTGCACTTGCCCCGGGCGCACCAGCTGGTCACCCGTGCGGTCAATGTGCAGCAGCAGGACGAGCCCAGCGAAGAGGCCATGGCCGATATGTTCGCTGATCTCTATCACAACCCACGGCGAGCGGGTTGATGATGAAGTGTGTGCAACGTAGCTATGCCAAGGGGCACGCAGAATTGCCTCACGTGTGGCCTGAGTCCCAGCGAGACAAGGTAAAGAACAGACATGGGTAGCATGCATCCCGTACAGGTGATCGCCGTGACCGGTGGCAAAGGTGGCGTCGGCAAGACTAACGTTTCAGTGAACCTGTCTCTGGCGCTGGCCGAGCTTGGCCGCAGGGTCATGTTGCTGGACGCCGACCTGGGCCTGGCCAATGTCGACGTATTGCTAGGCCTGACCCCCAAGCGCACCCTGGCCGACGTTATTGAAGGGCGCTGTGAGCTGCGCGATGTGATGCTGCAAGGCCCCGGCGGTGTGCGCATCGTACCGGCGGCCTCCGGCACTCAGAGCATGGTGCACCTGGCGCCGGCCCAGCACGCTGGCCTGATCCAGGCGTTCAGCGACGTCGGCGACAACCTCGACGTGCTGGTGATCGACACCGCTGCGGGTATCGGTGACTCGGTGGTCAGCTTCGTTCGCGCGGCCCAGGAAGTGCTGCTGGTGGTGTGCGACGAACCCACCTCGATCACCGACGCCTACGCACTGATCAAACTGCTCAACCGTGACTACGGCATGAATCGCTTCCGGGTGCTGGCCAACATGGCGCAGAGCCCGCAAGAAGGGCGCAACCTGTTCGCCAAGTTGACCAAGGTCACCGATCGCTTCCTTGACGTTGCCCTGCAGTACGTGGGCGCCGTGCCGTACGACGAGTGCGTGCGCAAGGCGGTGCAGAAGCAGCGCGCGGTGTACGAAGCGTTCCCGCGTTCCAAGTGTGCGTTGGCCTTCAAGGCCATTGCGCAGAAGGTCGACAGCTGGCCGTTGCCGGCCAACCCGCGCGGGCATCTGGAATTCTTCGTCGAGCGTCTGGTGCAGCCCACCAGCGCAGGACCGGTACTATGAATGCGAGCGGCTTCAAGATGTACAGCAGGGCGTCGAAAGACGCCCAGTACGAGCTGATCGAACGCTACGCCCCGCTGGTCAAGCGCATCGCCTATCACCTGTTGGCGCGGCTGCCGGCCAACGTCCAGGTCGAAGACCTGATCCAGGCCGGCATGATCGGCCTGCTGGAAGTGGCCAACAAGTATGACGCCAGCAAGGGCGCCAGCTTCGAGACCTACGCCGGCATCCGCATCCGCGGCGCCATGCTCGACGAGGTGCGCAAGGGCGATTGGGCACCGCGGTCGGTGCACCGCAATACCCGCATGGTCAGTGATGCAATGCGCGCCGTTGAAGCAAGAACCGGTCGCGACGCTAAAGATCACGAGGTTGCTGCCGAACTCCAATTGAGTCTCGATGATTACTACGGGATTTTGAACGATACCCTGGGCAGCCGGCTGTTCAGCTTCGACGACCTGTTGCAGGACGGCGAGCATGAAGGCCTGCACGAAGACGGCGCCAGTGGCCAGGTCGAACCGGCGCGGGGCCTTGAAGACGAGCGCTTCCAGGCTGCCCTGACCGATGCGATCGCCAACCTGCCAGAGCGCGAGCGGCTGGTGCTGGCGCTGTACTACGACGAAGAGCTGAACCTCAAGGAAATCGGTGAGGTGCTGGGCGTCAGCGAGTCGCGGGTAAGCCAGTTGCACAGCCAGTGCGCCGCACGTTTGCGCAGCCGTCTGGGTGAGTGGCGGGCGCGCTGAGCGCCAGCCGTTGCACTGAAGACGCTGCAGCCGTTTCACGTTGTGCCGAATTGAATGAATGCGTGCTCGGGGGCCGAGCGCGTTTGAGACTGCTTGGAGGTCTAATTGGACAAGAACATGAAAATCCTCATCGTTGACGACTTTTCGACGATGCGGCGGATCATCAAGAACCTGCTGCGTGATCTGGGCTTCACCAACACCGACGAAGCTGACGACGGCACCACTGCGTTGCCGATGCTGGAAAACGGCCACTACGACTTCCTGGTGACCGACTGGAACATGCCGGGCATGTCCGGTATCGACCTGCTGCGCAAAGTCCGCGCCAGCGAAAAGCTTAAAACCATGCCGGTACTGATGGTGACGGCCGAAGCCAAGCGCGACCAGATCATCGAAG
The DNA here is from genome assembly GCF_028895205.1 of Pseudomonas sp. ITEM 17296. Taxonomy (NCBI): domain Bacteria; kingdom Pseudomonadati; phylum Pseudomonadota; class Gammaproteobacteria; order Pseudomonadales; family Pseudomonadaceae; genus Pseudomonas; species Pseudomonas sp. ITEM 17296. Next base: position 15,505 of record NZ_WJRS01000020.1, read on the forward strand.
CGGCCCAGGCCGGCGTCAATGGTTACGTGGTCAAGCCGTTCACCGCTCAGGTGCTCAAAGAAAAGATCGAGAAGATCTTCGAACGCGTCAACGGCTGAGTCACGTCAGGGGGCGCGCCATGGATTCATCACAAACGTCTTTGGGGGAGTTCGAATCGACCCTGAAGAAGCATGCCCAGGAGCTGGTCGAGAGCCTGGAACGCGGGCGCTTCGGCGAGGCGGTGCAGCTGATTCATCAGCTGAACCAGACCCGCGACCGCGGCCTGTATCAGGAAGTCGGCAAGCTGACCCGTGAGCTGCACAGTGCGATCGTCAGTTTCCAGATCGACCCGCACATGCCACAGGCCGAGGAGGTCTCGCAGATCACCGACGCCACCGAGCGCCTGTCCTATGTGGTCAAGCTGACCGAGGGTGCCGCTAACCGCACCATGGACCTGGTCGAGGAGAGCACGCCGGTGCTCAACGACCTGGCGGGTGAGGCCAAGGCCCTGAGCGTGGACTGGCAGCGCTTCATGCGCCGCGAAGTGGCCGCGCCGGAATTCCGTGACCTGGTCAAACGCGTCGACAGTTTCCTGACGCACAGCGCTGAAGGTAACCGCAAGGTCTCAGGCCACCTCAACGACATTCTGCTGGCTCAGGACTATCAAGACCTGACCGGGCAGGTGATCAAGCGGGTCACCGCGCTGGTCACCGAGGTGGAAAGCAACCTGCTCAAGCTCGTGCTGATGGCCAGTCAAGTCGACCGTTTTGCCGGTATCGAACATGACCACCAGCAGCTGCGTGCTGAAAAAGATCAAGAAAAACATCCGACTCGGGGTGAAGGTCCGCAGATTCATGCCGATAAGCGTGAAGACGTCGTGTCCGGTCAGGACGATGTCGATGATCTGCTGTCCAGTCTGGGTTTTTAAGGAGCACGTTTAATGAGCTTCGGCGCCGATGAAGAAATCCTTCAGGATTTCCTGGTAGAAGCCGGCGAAATTCTTGAGCAACTGTCCGAGCAACTGGTCGAGCTGGAAAGCCGACCGGATGATGCCGACCTGCTCAATGCCATTTTTCGCGGTTTCCACACTGTAAAAGGGGGCGCCGGCTTCCTCCAGCTCAACGAGCTGGTGGAGTGCTGCCATATCGCCGAGAACGTGTTCGACATCCTGCGCAAAGGTGAGCGCCGGGTCGACGCCGAATTGATGGACGTGGTGCTGGAGGCGCTGGACACGGTCAACAGCATGTTTGGCCAGGTCCGCGAGCGCAGCGAGGTCATCCCCGCTACCCCAGAACTGCTGGCGGCGTTGTCGCGCCTGGCCGAGCCTGCTGCTGCCGACGCGGTCGCAGCGCCTGCGGCTGCAGCCGAGCCGGTCGCCGCGGCGCCTGCCGAAGAGCCAGACATCACCGACAGCGAATTCGAGCAGCTGCTCGACTCGCTCGACGCGGTCAAGGCCCAGGCTGCTGCCGATGAGCAGATGCAAGGCGAAACCGTCAGCAGCGCCGGTGACGAAATCACCGACGCCGAATTCGAGTCGCTGCTCGACCAGTTGCATGGCAAAGGCCAGTTCAGCGCCGAAGTCGCCGCTGAGCCTGTGGCCAGCGCTGCGGCCCCGGTCAGCGATGAAATCACCGATGAAGAGTTCGAGTCGCTGCTCGATCAGTTGCACGGCAAGGGCACCTTCCAGGCCGATGCCTTGCCGGCCGCCAATGCGCCAGCAGCGGCAGCGCCGCAAATCGTTGCAGCGGCCAGCCCAACGAGTGACGAGATCAGCGAGCACGAGTTCGAAGCCTTGCTCGATGAGTTGCACGGCAAGGGCAAGTTCTCGGGTGACGCGGTCGCGGTCGAAGCGCCTGTCGCCGCCAAGGTCGAGAGCAAGCCGGTGGCCAAACCGGCACCTGCTCCAGCCGCCGCCCCAGCAGCTGCCAGCAAGCCCGCACCTGCGCCTCGCGCGCCGGCCCCAGCGGCAGAAAAACATGCGGTCAGCGAGGCGGAAACCACCGTGCGCGTCGACACTGCGCGCCTGGACGAGATCATGAACATGGTCGGCGAACTGGTGCTGGTGCGTAACCGCCTGGTGCGCCTGGGCTTGAACAGCGGTGACGAGGCCATGTCCAAGGCCGTGTCAAACCTCGACGTGGTCACCGCCGACCTGCAGACCGCGGTGATGAAGACCCGCATGCAGCCGATCAAGAAAGTCTTCGGCCGCTTCCCGCGCCTGGTTCGCGACCTGGCCCGCCAGCTCAAGAAAGAGATCAACCTGGAGCTGGTCGGTGAAGAAACCGACCTCGACAAGAACCTGGTCGAGGCCCTGGCCGACCCGTTGGTGCACTTGGTGCGCAACGCCGTCGACCATGGCGTCGAGATGCCCGACGAGCGTGAAGCCACCGGCAAGGCGCGGACGGGCCGGGTGGTGCTGTCGGCTGAACAGGAAGGCGACCATATCCTGTTGTCGATCTCTGATGACGGCAAGGGCATGGACCCCAACATCCTGCGCGCCAAGGCCGTGGAAAAGGGCCTGATGGACAAGGACGCCGCCGAGCGTCTGAGCGAGTCGGACTGCTACAACCTGATCTTCGCCCCGGGCTTCTCGACCAAGACCGAGATCTCTGACGTGTCTGGCCGTGGTGTCGGCATGGACGTGGTGAAGACCAAGATTTCCCAGCTCAATGGCTCGATCAACATCTACTCGGCCAAGGGCCAGGGTTCGAAGATCGTCATCAAGGTGCCGCTGACCCTGGCGATCATGCCGACCCTGATGGTGATGCTGGGCAACCAGGCCTTCGCCTTCCCGTTGGTCAACGTCAACGAGATCTTCCACCTCGACCTCTCGCGCACCAACGTGGTCGATGGCCAGGAAGTGGTGATCGTGCGCGACAAGGCACTGCCGCTGTTCTACCTCAAGCGCTGGCTGGTCCAGGGCCAGGTGCACGAAGAGCAGCACGAGGGCCATGTGGTGATCCTGTCGGTCGGCACCCAACGCATCGGCTTTGTCGTCGATCAACTGGTGGGCCAGGAAGAAGTGGTAATCAAGCCGCTGGGCAAGATGCTGCAGGGCACGCCGGGCATGTCCGGGGCCACGATCACCGGCGACGGTCGTATCGCGTTGATCCTCGACGTTCCGAGCATGCTCAAGCGTTACGCCGCGCGGCGTATTTGATTTCGGTGGCGCGCCCTGGCGGGTTGCGCCGCCTAATGGAGTGTTTATGGCAGTCAAGGTCCTGGTGGTGGATGATTCCGGTTTCTTCCGCCGCCGTGTCTCGGAAATCCTCTCGGCGGACCCGACGATCCAGGTAGTGGGTACCGCGACCAATGGCAAGGAAGCAATCGACCAGGCGCTGGCGCTCAAGCCCGATGTCATCACCATGGACTACGAAATGCCCATGATGGACGGCATCACCGCAGTGCGGCACATCATGCAGCGCTGCCCGACGCCGGTGTTGATGTTTTCTTCGCTGACCCATGAAGGCGCCCGGGTGACCCTCGACGCGCTGGATGCCGGTGCGGTGGATTACCTGCCGAAGAACTTCGAAGACATCTCGCGCAACCCCGAGAAGGTCAAGCAGATGCTGTGCGAGAAGGTGCATACCCTGTCGCGCAGCAACCGTCGTTTCGGCAGCTACAACCCAGCGCCTGCCCCTGCGCCGGTCACTACCGGCAGCAGCCATGCGCCGACCAGCAGTTTCGCAAGCCCGGCCTCGGCCCCGGCGCGCACGGCACCGCCGGTACGCACCCCGGCCGCAGCGCCCGCGGCACATGCCCCGGCACCCAAGCGCAAACCTTACAAGCTGGTGGCCATCGGTACGTCCACGGGCGGCCCGGTGGCGCTGCAGCGGGTGCTGACGCAACTGCCCGCCAACTTCCCGGCGCCGATCGTGTTGATCCAGCACATGCCAGCGGCCTTCACCAAGGCGTTTGCCGAACGCCTGGACAAGCTGTGCAAGATCAGCGTGAAAGAAGCCGAGGACGGTGACCTGTTGCGCCCAGGCCTGGCGCTGCTGGCCCCGGGTGGCAAGCAGATGATGATCGACGGCCGTGGCACGGTGAAGATCCTGCCGGGTGACGAGCGCCTGAACTACAAGCCGTGCGTGGACATCACCTTCGGCTCGGCGGCCAAGTCTTACGGCGACAAGGTGCTGTCGGTGGTGCTCACCGGCATGGGCGCCGACGGCCGTGAAGGCGCGCGCCTGCTCAAGCAGGGCGGCAGTACCGTGTGGGCCCAGGATGAAGCCAGCTGCGTGATCTATGGCATGCCCATGGCCATCGTCAAGGCCAACCTGGCCGACGCAGTGTACAGCCTGGACGAGATCGGCAAGCACCTGGTCGAGGCCTGCGTCTGATGGACGTGCTAAGCCTGATCGGCCTGATCCTGGCGTTTGTCGCGATTGTCGGCGGCAACTTCCTCGAAGGCGGGCACGTGGGTGCGCTGATCAATGGCCCGGCGGGCTTGATCGTGCTGGGCGGCACCTTGGCGGCGGCGCTGTTGCAGTCGCCGCTGTCGGCCTTCAAGCGTGCCTTGCAGATTTTGCGCTGGATCCTGTTCCCGCCCCGGGTCGACCTGGCAGGCGGTATCGACCGGGTGGTGAACTGGAGCTTGACGGCGCGCAAAGAGGGCCTGCTGGGCCTGGAAGGGGTGGCTGATGCCGAGCCCGACCCCTATGCGCGCAAGGGCCTGCAGTTGCTGGTCGACGGTGCCGAGCCCGAAGCCATCCGCAGCATTCTTGAAGTCGACTTCCTGACCCAGGAGGGCCGTGACATCCAGGCCGCCAAGGTGTTCGAGAGCATGGGCGGCTACGCCCCGACCATCGGCATCATCGGCGCGGTCATGGGCCTGATCCATGTGATGGGCAACCTGGCCGACCCGTCGCAGCTGGGTAACGGCATCGCCGTGGCGTTCGTCGCCACCATCTACGGCGTGGCCAGCGCCAACCTGATCCTGTTGCCGATCGCCAACAAGCTCAAGGCTATCGTCATGCGCCAGTCGCGCTACCGCGAGATGCTGCTTGAGGGCCTGCTGTCGATTGCCGAGGGTGAAAACCCGCGCTCGATTGAGCTGAAGCTGCAAGGCTTCATGGAGTAACCATGCGCCGCCGTCGTCATACCGAGGAACACGAGAATCACGAGCGCTGGCTGGTGTCGTACGCCGACTTCATCACCTTGCTGTTCGCGTTTTTCGTGGTCATGTACTCGATTTCCTCGATCAACGAGGGCAAGTACAAGGTCATTTCGCAGGCCTTGCTCGGGGTGTTCAACGACCCCGAGCGGAGCATGAAGCCGATCCCCATCGGTGATGAACAGCCGCTGAGCGTGCGCCCGGCCGAGCCTTTGGTCAGGGACAGCGAGCAGACCGAAGCGGGCCTGGCGCAGACCAACGTCGACCCGCTGAAGACCATCAGCGACGACGTGCGCGACGCCTTTGGCGACCTGATCAAGACCGACCAGATGACCGTGCGCGGCAATGAGCTGTGGATAGAGATCGAGCTCAGTTCCTCGCTGCTGTTCGGCAGCGGTGATGCCATGCCCAGCGACAAGGCCTTCGACATCATCGAAAAGGTGGCGAACATCCTCAAACCGTTCGCCAACCCGGTGCATGTCGAAGGCTTTACCGACAACCTGCCGATTCGTACCGCGCAGTACCCGACCAACTGGGAACTGTCGTCGGCGCGGGCGGCCAGCATCGTCCGCCTGCTGGCCATGGAAGGGGTCAACCCGGCGCGCATGGCCTCGGTGGGCTATGGCGAGTATCAGCCGGTCGCCAGCAACGACAGTGCCGAAGGCCGTGCGCGCAACCGCCGCGTGGTGCTGGTGATTTCGCGCAACCTCGAAGTGCGCCGCAGCCTGACTGGCACAGGCAGCGCCAATGCCACGCCGGATGCGGCGTTGCGCCGTGCTGGCACACAAAGTGCACCGGCAACAGCGAGTCAGTAACTCGTCAATTCTCCGTCACTGCGTATTGTCTTGCTTGCTGAGCGCGGTACCTGTGGGAGCGGGCTTGCCCCGCGAAGCAGGCGACGTGGTGGATGGCACGGCTACGCCCGTGTTCGCGGGACAAGCCCGCTCCCACAAGGGTGGGCGCTAAATTTATGAGTCAAGAGTTGTCCTATGAGAGTCTGGGCAGTAGCCAATCAAAAAGGTGGCGTCGGCAAGACCACCACGACCATCGCCCTGGCTGGCCTGCTGGCTGAGGCGGGCAAGCGCGTGGTCGTCGTCGACCTCGACCCGCACGGGTCGATGACCAGTTATTTCGGGCACAACCCCGATGCGCTGGAACACAGCTGCTATGACCTGTTCCTGCACCAAGGCAGCGTGCCCGAGGGCTTGCCGGGGCAATTGCTGCTGCCGACGAGCGACGAGCGTATTTCGCTGTTGCCATCGAGTACCGCGCTGGCGGTGCTCGAGCGTCAGTCGCCGGGCAAGAATGGCCTGGGGCTGGTGATCGCCAAGAGTCTGGCGCAGCTGTGGCAAGACTTCGACTTTGCCTTGATCGACAGCCCGCCCTTGCTCGGCGTGCTGATGGTCAACGCCCTGGCCGCGAGCCAGCAACTGGTGATCCCGGTGCAGACCGAGTTTCTCGCGGTCAAGGGCCTGGAACGCATGGTCGGGACCCTGGCCATGGTCAACCGTTCGCGTAAACAGGCCTTGCCTTACCAGATCGTACCGACCCTGTTCGACCGCCGTACCCAGGCCTCCCTGGGCACGCTCAAACTGCTGCGCGACACCTATGGGCAGCATGTCTGGCAGGGTTACATCCCGGTCGACACGCGCTTGCGCGATGCCAGCCGCAAGGGCGTGACGCCTTCGCAGTTCGATGGTAAGAGCCGTGGGCTGATTGCCTACCGGGCGCTGCTCAAGCATTTACTGACTTACAAAACCGCAGTGCAGGTGGCCTGATGACCCAGACACGGCAAACCAGCACGCGGCCGCAGATGGCCCTGCAATCCTACCTCGATGGCTTGTTGCAAGAGGCCACCGAGGCCGACGACCTGATCGAGCTGCCGACAGCACCGGAGGACTTCGCCGACGCGGTGCGCGAGGAGCAGGCGCGTGATGCACGCCAGCCTGCCCAGGCCACCCTCGCGGCGCCCCGGCCCTTTGCCGAGCCGCGGTTACAAGTACTGCCCAGCGTGCTGCCGGTGGAAGAACCGGTGGTGGCGGTGGTCGAGCAGCAGGTAGTGGCCGAGGCCAGCATCCCGGTGCTGATCGAAGCGCCTGCGGTAGAACCGGCGGTGCCGGTGGTGGATGTGCACCTGCCTGCGCCGAACTTGCCGGTGCCGCCGGCAAGCATCGATGGCCGCCCGGCCTGGGCAGCGGAGCCGTTCGAGTGCCTGCTGTTCGACGTCGCCGGGCTGACCCTGGCGGTGCCCTTGGTGTGCCTGGGCTCGATCTACAACCTGGCCGGCCAGGAGCTGACGCCGCTGTTCGGCCAACCGGACTGGTTTCTTGGCATCCTGACCTGCCAGGCCGGCAACCTGAAGGTCCTCGACACCGCGCGTTGGGTAATGCCCGACCGCTACCGCGACGATTTTCGCCAGGGCCTGCAGTATGTGATTTCGGTCCAGGGCTATGAATGGGGGCTGGCCGTGCACCAGGTCAGCCGTTCCCTGCGCCTGGACCCGTCCGAGATCAAGTGGCGCAGCCAGCGTGGCCAGCGCCCCTGGTTGGCCGGCACGGTGATCGAACACATGTGTGCCTTGCTTGACGTCGCCGAACTGGCCGAGCTGATCGCCAGCGGCGCAGTCAAGCAGATGCACGCCAAACACAAATGACACCGAACACACCGCCTAGCGCGGATTTTGAGGGGTAGGGGAATGAAAAAGTCGTCCGCACAAGGTTCCGAAGATCCGATCCTGCAATGGGTAACCTTCCGTCTGGACAACGAGTCCTACGGGATCAATGTCATGCAGGTGCAGGAAGTGCTGCGCTACACCGAGATCGCCCCGGTACCGGGCGCGCCGAGCTACGTGCTGGGCATCATCAACCTGCGTGGCAACGTGGTGACGGTGATCGACACCCGCCAGCGTTTTGGCCTGATGCCGACCGAGGTGACCGACAACACCCGTATCGTCATCATCGAGGCGGACAAGCAAGTGGTCGGCATCCTCGTCGACAGCGTTGCCGAGGTGGTCTACCTGCGTCAGTCCGAGATCGAGACGGCGCCGAATGTGGGTAACGAAGAATCGGCCAAGTTCATCCAGGGCGTGTGCAACAAGAACGGCGAGCTGCTGATCCTGGTGGAACTGGACAAGATGATGACCGAGGAAGAGTGGTCCGAGCTTGAGAACATCTGAGTTGATCCTTGAGGTTGCTGTCATCTTCCTGGCGCTGCTTTGGGCGCTGGGTGTGTGGATGTTCCTCAACCACACCAAGCGCCAGCGCGAGCTGGCGGCGCAACAGGCTGCGGGCGATGCGCTGCGTGATCAGCGTATCAAGGACCTGGCCAAGCGCCTGGACGACTACCAGAACGGCACCGTGCGCATGGGTGAGGCCATCCAAGACGTGCGCGAGACGTTGGCCACCTTGCCGGATCGGCTGGAGCGGCTGGAGCAGCGTGACCCCAGCAGCGTCACCTTCAGCCAGGCGGCCAAGCTGGTCGGCATGGGGGCGAGCGTGTCCGAGCTGACCGAGACCTGCGGCCTGACCCAGGCCGAGGCGGAGTTGATGAGCAAGCTGCACCGTACCGAGTGAGCTGAATCCTTGGGGCCGCTTTGCGGCCCTTCGCAGCGCAAGGCTGCTCCTACAGGTACAGCGCCATTTTGTAGGAGCAGCCTTGTGCTGCGAAGGGCTGCGCAGCAGCCCCAATTGCTCACACCTCAGGTGGTAGCCCAGGAATGCATGCCACCCACCTTGGCCAGGCGATTGAGCGGCAAGCGGTCACGCCAGACGAGCCGCAAAGCTTCCATATCGATGTACAGAAAGCTGTTGATACGCGGCATCGTGTACAGGTTGTACAGCTGACGAATCAGGTACAGGTCGGGCAGCAAGCGGTCGGTCACGGCGCTGAGCATCGCCGGGCCGGTGATGTGGCTGAGGCGTTTGGCGTACGCATAGAACCCTCGCGGGTCGCTGGCCAAGGTCGGCCGCGCCCGGTAGAAGTCCGGGTCGGCAAGAAAACGCGCCTGCATCTCTTCCGATATCGCCAGCAAGGTCGGGTTGCCGGCATGGCTGCCAATCATGCTGGTGTTATACAGGGTGTTCATGCCCAGTTTCTGGTTGGACATAGGCGGATGCAGGAGCAACCCGTCATCGGTGGTCGCGAGCTCTACATCATTGATCGCCGCCTGTGCGCTTTGGCCCAGTAGTTGGTCATCGACGTCCATGTACAGCCCACCTTCGGCGTGCAGCATCGGGTAGCGCAACACGTCCGACGCGGAAGAGAAGTTGGTGGCCACGCCATTATTGCCCTCGATCGCTGCCTGGTAATGGCTGAAATACTGACTTCGCTCGAAGGCTTTGAAAAACGCTTGTTCCTCCAATGGCAGTACCTGCAGCCCCAGCACCTTGCTGGCCAGTTCGCCGACGTTGTGCGCATACGCCTGCGGGTTTGCCTTGGACAGGTACAGCCGGTACTGGTATGGCCCTTCTTGCAGGCACCGGGCATTGCCAGCCAACGTTTCAAGCAGCTCGGGGCCAAGCGTCTTGTCGCCTACCCACAGCGATGTAATCCGTTGGGGGATGGGGCGCGCGCCGGCGGGAAACGGGCTGGGTAGCTGCACGGGCAGTTGCAGGTCGATACCCAGGCCGCGCAGTGATGCCATGCGCATCGGGTCGGTGACGGCCCGGCCTTCGGGGTTGGCCGGGCGCATGTTGCCGGTGAGCGGCTGCGCTTCGAAGTACGTCGGCTCTACCTGATTGGTGCCTTCCTCGGTGATGAACAGGTCGGTCTGCATGTCGTAGACCAGATCAAGCTCTTGCGGATAATCAGGCGTCTCTTCGTAATAGCCGATCATCCGATCAGTGTCGCCGTTGTACCGCGGGTAGCGCCGCACGGCCTTGGCCACTGCGGCATCGCCGTCCGGTAGTGGCGCAATGGGAGCAGGGCGGTGGAAGTAGGGCGCGACATCCACCGGGGGCAAATGCGGTGGGTCGGAAGGGCTCAGCGGGTAACCCCACTGCTCGTTCACCCGGCGCGGGGCGACGAAGCCGTCCTGCTCGAAACGCAGCAGGCCCTTGCCTTTGGCCACCGCTTCCAGTGCCAGCGGCGTTGCATTGAGCAGGCCGTAGGTGATGTTGCCGATGCCGTCGAGCTTGTCGTGCAGGGTCTTGCCATTGATGGCTTGGTCCAGGCCCAGGCCCAGTTGCACGATACCGCCCAGCGCCAGCAAGGGCGCCAGGCCAGGCACCACGAAGGTCAGCGGCGCCAGCAGGTTGAGGGTGCTGTTGAGGTAGCTGCGCCATTTGCGTTTGCTGATCTCGCTGTTGCTGGTGATGATGAAATCGGCATCGTCGTAGCAGCGCTGCCGCTGACGCAAGGCCATGGCCTGGAACAGGTCGCCGGTGATCCGCGGGTTGTACTTGCCGGGGCGGTAGTTGACATAGGTGCGCGGGGGCCAGGTGCCGTCGTCGTTGAAAAAGCCATGTTCCGGTGGCAGGCGATGGCTGCGTGGGTATTCGCCCAAGCCTTCAAGGGCGGTGTCCAGGCCGCTGAAGTCGATACCCTGGGGGCCATCGGCCAAGCGAAAGTGTTGCTTGAGCGCCTGGCGCCGGGTGGCGTCCTTGCACTGTTGGCCGACCCAATCCTTCAACAGGGCTTCGCTGGCGAATTCCAGCAGGGGCGAGCTGTTGCCGGGTACATAGAGCAAAGTCAGGTCGCTATGGCTGTCGTTGATGTACAGCAGGTCCGTGGATGCGTAGCCGTAAATGCTCAGGGTGCTCAGGCGCAGGCCCTTGCCGCGTGGGATGACATCGGCCGCGCGCCAGGCCAGTTGGCGCGCGGCGTCGCTGAGGCTGCCGTCGCCGATCTGCTTGTTGCAGGCAGCTAGGAAGTTGAGTTTGCAGCACAGGCGGTAGCTGGGCAGTTGGTCGTGCCAGTAGGCGTCGAGTGACGCCTTGTAGCGGGTGTGGAAGTCCAGTGCCTCGATGTGACGCTGCAGGGCTTCGGCGCGCACGTTCAGCAGCGTCGAGTGGTCGTAGCGGGCAGGTTCGGTACGCTTGAACAGGCCGTTGAACACCTCATACCAGGCCCCGTTGTCGACGTGCGGTTGTGCTGGGAGGTGCTCGACACAGGTGATTGGGCCGTCTTCGGGCAGCCTGCCGGCCCAGGGGGCTTTGAACAGGCCGCCGAAAAAGTCGTTGTTGGATTCACCTTGCCAGTTCATCAGCACGGCTTGCGTCAGGCTCACACGCTGCACTACCTGTGCCTGGTACTGGGTGGCTCCGGCCGGGTGTATGTGCAGCGTCACCACCTCGACCTGGTCGGGGTCCAGGTGCACGCCTTGTGTCGCCAGCCAGTCCTGGATGGCCTGCTTGGCGTCGCGGTCGGGTCGGGGCAGGGTGGCGAGGTGATTGCGTACGTACTGCACGCCAGCCGCGTTAATGTGGGTGGTCGGCATGTCGGTCTCCGTGGCTCGGGAAAAACCACAGGATCGACCGACAGGGCCAGGGTGCGACGGTAGATAATGCTTGCCGGGCGGTTCAGCCCGACTTGCCGGGCAGGCGCGGCAACAACTCGGTGACGTCACGCTCGGGTTTGGTGGAATCGTCAAAGCCTGGCGGCACCTTGCCGCGCAGTTGCCAGGCAAAGGCAATGATCTCGGCGATGGTCAGGTACAGCGCCTCGGGTATCTGATCGCCTAGCTCCAGCCGTGCCAGCAGGCGCACCAGCTCGGCGTTCTCGTAGATCGGCACCTCGTGTTGGCGGGCCAGGGCGAGGATGGCTTCGGCCAAGGCATCGTCGCCCTTGGCGCTGAGGGTGGGTGCCTGTTGGCCGTCGTAGCTCAGGGCAATGGCCTGGCGGGGTGTTTTGAGGGTCATGCGTTTTCGTCCACCCAGCGTTGTTCGACCCGCGTGCGGGGGCCTTGAGGGGGGATGCCGGGGTGGCATTCCAGGTCGCCGACGTCCAGGCCGCGGGCCAGCAGGCGCTCGCGCAGGGTGCCGAGCTGGCTGTCGATCAGCCGTGCGGTGGGTTCACGTTCTGCCCACAGTTGGCCATTCAAGCGGCCCTGGCTCAACTGGGCCTGGACTTGCAGCGGGCCAAGCGGCGCGAGGTCAAAGGCCAGCTCGATGCGCCACAGCGCCTGCAGCGGGTCTTGCGATTCCTGCTGGCGGTCGGCTTGCTGCTGCGGCGTTTCCTCGCGTTGCAGCTTGACCTGCAGCGGGATGAACTCCTGGCCATGGCGTATGGGGACTTCGGTCTGCCAGGTGGTTTGCAGGTTGCCGTTTTCAAGCGTGCCAGTTTGCTGCAGGCTGCTCATGGCGTGGCTTTGCAGGCGCGAGACAGCCGCCGCGGCCAGGCGCAGCAGTTGTTGCAGGTCACCTTCGTCTTCCATGGCCTTGAGCAGCCGTGAGGGCAGCGGAAACGCCCCAGGCTGGGGTTTCGGGCTGACTCGGTCCAGCATGCCCAGCGCCCCGCGGGCCAAGGCCGGCATTGTCAGGGCCAAGGTACTGGGGGCTAGGGCTGGTGCGCCGGGCGTGGTGACCGAGGCCTGGGTCACCAACCTGAGCAGGTGCGCCTTGAGGTCGGTCGCGACGCTTGCTGGCAGGCCGCCCAGCAGCTTTGCCTCGAGGAAGGCGCCGCTGTTGCTCAGGGCCTGGGCGACGGCCTTGGCATCGCCGAGCTGGCGCGCGTCCGGCAGGCCGGCGAGCACGCGGTCGGCGGTCGCGCGCAAATCGCCGTCGGCGCCGGGGTCGCGGGCGAGCCGTTGCAATGCGCTGAGCAGGCCCGGTAACGAGGCCTGACGGTTTTGCTGGGTGAGCAGTTGCTGGGCAATGCTGAGCTGGTCTTGCCGGCCACTGAGTGGCACGAATTGCAGCGACTGGTCGCCTTGCACCCGCGCGCTGAGCAGGCTGCCCACCGGCAGCGGGCGTGGGCTGTCGATGGTCAGGGTGGCGCCGGCCTGGGCACTGTTGAGCAGGCTGACCAGCGAACGGTAACCGGCGGCCTGGCCCTGCGCTTGAAGGATGGGCTGGTTGGTCAGGACCTTGCCTTGCAGCAGGGTGCCGACCGGTACCTTGGCCGTGTCCAGGCGGGTGAGGGTGGCGATGTTGCTGGTGCTGGCCTGTTGCAACAAGATGGCCAGGCGATTGCCTTCGGTTTGACTGACCGTGACCTGGCTGCCCGGGGGCAGGGGCTGGCTGGCGCTGGCTTGCAGTTGGGTCTGGGCGCCGTTGGCCTGCATCAGCCGCAGCACGAGCTGGAATTCCCGGCCCAGCTGGCGCATCGACAACACCTCGGCCTGCGCCGTTTCGCCCGGGGCCAGCAAGCCGGGTTGTGCTTGCGTGAGGCGCAGCAGTTCGCCGGTCATGCCCGCCTTGATGGCCTGGGCGCTGATCGCGGTTTGTGCGCCGAGACTATTGATTTCAGTCATGATTGTATACAACCTGTCGAACCCGCCCTCTTGGCAGCGAGGCCGTGCATGTAATAATGCCGCCCGTCCGCCACTGCCACTGTAACGGCAGGGAGGGGGGCGACTTGAGACACTGGGTTGAAGATCGGCGACTGGTCTTGAACCCTACACAGATAAGGCGAAACCGTGACCCTTCACCTCCAAGCCGCGGGCCTGGCCTGCGAGCGCGACTGGCGCCTGCTGTTCGAGCACCTGGATTTCGAGCTGCGGCCCGGCGACATGCTGCAGATCAGTGGCCCCAACGGCAGCGGCAAGACTAGCTTGTTGCGCCTGCTGGCCGGGTTGATGCAGCCGACTGCCGGGCAGATTCTGCTCGGTGGCCAGCCGTTGGCCGAACAGCGCCATGCCCTGGCCAGCATCCTGCTGTGGATTGGCCATGCTGCGGGGATCAAGGACCTGCTCACCGCCGAGGAGAACCTCACCTGGCTCTGTGCTTTGCACCAACCGGCCAGCGCCGAGGCAATCTGGGCGGCGCTGGCGGCGGTCGGCCTGCGCGGTTTCGAAGACGTGCCTTGCCATACCTTGTCCGCCGGCCAGCAGCGCCGTGTGGCCCTGGCCCGCTTGTACCTCGAAAGCCCCCCCTTGTGGATTCTCGACGAGCCGTTCACCGCCCTCGACAAACAAGGCGTGGCGCAGCTCGAAGCGCACCTGGCGGCGCATTGCGAGCAGGGCGGCACGGTGGTGCTGACCACCCACCACAGCCTCGAACGCAAACCGTCGGGCTACCGTGAACTGAACTTGGGGCAATGGGCGGCATGAGCGTATTCATCCTGTTGTTGCGCCGCGAAGCGCGCCTGTTGTTCCGTCGCCCGGCCGAGCTGGCCAACCCGCTGGTGTTCTTCGCCATCGTCGTGGCCCTGTTCCCGCTGGCGGTCGGCCCTGAGAGCCAATTGTTGCAAACCTTGTCGCCGGGCCTGGTGTGGGTGGCGGCCTTGCTGGCCGTGCTGCTGTCGCTGGACGGCCTGTTCCGCAGCGATTTCGAGGATGGCTCGCTGGAGCAGTGGGTGCTGTCGCCGCATCCGCTGGCGCTCCTGGTATTGGCCAAGGTGCTGGCGCACTGGATCTTTTCCGGCCTGGCGCTGGTATTGTTGGCGCCACTGCTGGCTCTGATGCTAGGGCTGCCTAGCCATTGCCTGCCGGTGCTGCTCGCCTCGTTGCTGCTGGGGACGCCCGTGCTGAGCCTGTTGGGCGCGGTGGGGGCGGCGCTGACAGTCGGTCTTAAACGCGGTGGTCTGCTGCTGGCATTGCTGATTCTGCCGTTGTATATCCCTGTATTGATCCTGGGCAGTGGTGCGTTGCAGGCGGCGTTGCAAAATATGCCAGCCACCGGCCATCTGCTCTGGCTTGCCAGCCTCACGGCCCTGGCGGTGACACTGGCACCCTTTGCGATAGCGGCCGGCCTGAAGATCAGCGTCGGCGAATAACGAGTCCTGGGCTCTCAAGCCTGGCTAATACCCTGGATGTACCCTGATGAAAATGAGTTGGACGTGGTTCCACAAGCTCGGTTCCCCCAAATGGTTCTATGCCATCAGCGGCCGTATGTTGCCGTGGCTGGCCATTGCCTCCCTTGCGCTGCTGCTGGTGGGCATCACCTGGGGCCTGGCGTTCGCGCCCCAGGACTACCAGCAGGGCAACAGTTTCCGCATCATCTACATCCATGTGCCGGCGGCGATGCTGGCGCAGTCCTGCTACGTGCTGCTGGCGGTGGCCGGGGTGGTGGGGCTGGTGTGGAAGATGAAACTGGCCGACGTCGCCCTGCAGTGCGCAGCGCCGATCGGCGCCTGGATGACCGCCGTGGCGCTGGTCACCGGTGCCATCTGGGGCAAGCCGACCTGGGGCAGCTGGTGGGTGTGGGATGCCCGCCTTACGTCGATGTTGATTCTGCTGTTCCTGTACTTCGGCATCATTGCGTTGGGCCAGGCAATCAGTAATCGTGACAGCGCGGCCAAGGCCTGTGCGGTGCTGGCGATTGTCGGTGTGATCAACATCCCGATCATCAAGTACTCAGTGGAGTGGTGGAACACCCTGCACCAGGGCGCCACGTTCACCCTGACCGAAAAACCCGCGATGCCTGCCGAAATGTGGTTGCCGCTGCTGTGCACGGCGCTGGGTTTCTACTGCTTCTTCGGCGTGGTGCTGTTGATGCGCATGCGCCTTGAAGTGCTCAAGCGCGAGGCACGCGCCAGTTGGGTCAAGGAGGAAGTATTGAACAGCCTGGGGCGGAGGGCCGCACGATGAGTTTTGCCTCGTTCGGCGATTTTCTCGCCATGGGCCACCATGGCCTGTACGTGTGGACGGCCTATGGCATCTGCCTGGCGGTGCTGGCGCTGAATGTCGCCGCGCCGCTGCTGGCCCGCCGTCGCTACCTGCAAGAAGAGGCGCGCCGTTTGCGCCGGGAGAACAACCAGTGAATCCGCAGCGCAAGAAACGCCTGTTGCTCATCGTCGGCCTGTTGGTCGGTGTCGGGATTGCCGTCGGCTTTGCCCTGAGCGCCTTGCAGCAGAACATCAACCTGTTCTACACCCCCACTCAGATCGCCAACGGCGAGGCGCCGCAGGATACCCGTATCCGTGCCGGTGGCATGGTCGAAAAAGGCTCGGTGCAGCGTTCGGCCGACTCGCTCGACGTGCGTTTCGTTGTCACCGACTTCAACAAGTCGGTGCCGATCACCTACCGCGGCATCCTCCCCGACCTGTTCCGCGAAGGGCAGGGCATCGTTGCCCTGGGCAAGCTCAATGCCGAGGGTGTGGTGGTGGCCGATGAAGTGCTGGCCAAGCACGACGAAAAATACATGCCGCCCGAGGTCACCAAGGCCCTGAAAGAAAGCGGCCAAGCCGCCGCCGGCGCGGAGGCCAAACCATGAACGCGGCACTGGTGATACCCGAACTCGGCCAGTTGGCGATGATCCTGGCCATCTGCTTTGCCGCCGTGCAGGCCAGTGTGCCGCTGCTCGGCGCCTGGCGCGGCGACAGCCTGTGGATGAGCCTGGCACGCCCGGCGGCCTGGGGGCAATTCGCCTTCCTGACCTTTGCTTTTGCCTGCCTCACCCATGCCTTCATGACCGACAACTTCTCGGTCGCCTACGTCGCCAGCAACTCCAACAGCGCTTTGCCCTGGTACTTCAAATTCAGTGCCGTGTGGGGCGCGCACGAGGGTTCGTTGCTGCTGTGGGCGTTGATCCTGGGCGGCTGGACCTTCGCCGTGTCGGTGTTCTCGCGCCAGCTGCCGCAAGTCATGCTGGCCCGTGTGCTGGCGGTAATGGGCATGATCAGCGTGGGCTTCCTGAGCTTTTTGATCATCACCTCCAACCCGTTCCAGCGCCTGCTGCCGCAAGTGCCGACCGATGGCCGTGACCTCAACCCGTTGCTGCAGGACATCGGCCTGATCGTCCACCCGCCGATGCTGTACATGGGCTACGTGGGCTTCTCGGTGGCCTTTGCCTTCGCCATCGCCGCCTTGCTTGGCGGGCGGCTTGATGCCGCCTGGGCACGCTGGTCGCGGCCGTGGACCATCGTCGCCTGGGCCTTCCTTGGCGTGGGCATCACCCTGGGCTCGTGGTGGGCTTACTACGAGCTGGGTTGGGGCGGCTGGTGGTTCTGGGACCCGGTGGAAAACGCCTCGTTCATGCCGTGGCTGGTGGGCACAGCCTTGATCCACTCGCTGGCGGTGACCGAGAAGCGTGGCGTGTTCAAGAGCTGGACCGTGCTGCTGGCGATCGCAGCCTTCTCGTTGAGCCTGTTGGGCACCTTCCTGGTCCGTTCCGGGGTGCTGACCTCGGTGCATGCCTTTGCCGCTGACCCGTCACGCGGCGTGTTCATCCTGATCTTCCTGCTGTTCGTGGTGGGTGGCTCGCTCACCCTGTTCGCCCTGCGTGCGCCGGTGGTCAAGAGCCAGGTCGGCTTTGCCCTCTGGTCGCGCGAGACGCTGCTGTTGGCCAATAACCTGGTGCTGGTGGTGGCGGCTTCGATGATCCTTTTGGGCACCCTGTACCCCTTGGTGCTCGATGCCCTCACCGGGGCCAAGCTGTCGGTCGGCCCGCCTTACTTCGATGCGTTGTTCCTGCCGCTGATGGCACTGCTGATGGTGGTGCTTGGGGTGGGCGTGGTGGTGCGCTGGAAGGACACGCCCGGCAAATGGCTGGCAAGCATGATGACCCCGGTACTGATCGGCAGCGCAGTGCTCGCCCCGGTCGCGGGCTTCATCGTCGACGACTTCGACTGGCCCACACTGACGGCCTTTGCCCTGGCGGCCTGGGTCGTGCTCAGCGGGTTGCGTGATGTGCTCGACAAGGCCCGCCACAAGGGCCTGGCCAAAGGCATGCGCGGCCTTACCCGCAGCTACTGGGGCATGCAGCTGGCGCACCTGGGCCTGGCGGTGTGCGCGCTGGGCGTGGTGTTGTCGAGCAACAACAGTGCCGAGCGCGACCTGCGCATGGCGCCGGGCGAAAGCGTCGAGCTTGGCGGCTATCACTTCCTGTTCCAGGGGGCCAAGCACTTCGAGGGGCCGAACTTCATTTCCGACAAGGGCACCGTGGTGGTGTCTCGCGACGGTCGCGAAGTGACCACGCTGCACCCCGAGAAGCGGCTGTACACCGTGCAGCAGTCGATGATGACCGAAGCCGGCATCGACGCCGGCTTCACCCGCGACCTGTACGTGGCCCTGGGCGAGCCGTTGGAAAACGGCGCTTGGGCGGTGCGTGTGCATATCAAGCCTTATGTCCGCTGGATCTGGCTGGGCGGTCTGCTGACCGGCCTGGGCGGGTTGCTGGCGGCCCTCGACCGGCGTTACCGCGTCAAGGTCAAGACCCGGGTGCGTGATGTCCTGGGCGTGTCTGGAGCAGCTGCATGAAGCGTTGGATCATGGTGGTGCCACTGGCGGTGTTTCTGCTGGTGGCGGTTTTCCTCTACAAAGGCTTGTTCCTCAAGCCCGACGAACTGCCTTCGGCGATGATCGGCAAGCCCTTCCCGGCGTTCTCCCTGGCCTCGGTGCAAGGTGATCGCAATTTGACCCAGGCCGACCTGTTGGGCCGCCCGGCGCTGGTCAACGTGTGGGGGACCTGGTGCCCGTCGTGCAAGGTCGAGCACCCGTACCTGAACCAGCTGGCCGAGCAGGGCGTGGTGATCCACGGGGTCAACTACAAGGACGACAATGGCGCGGCGCTGAAGTGGCTGGCCGAGTTCCATAACCCATACCAACTGGATATCCGCGACGAGCAGGGCACGCTGGGCCTGGACCTGGGCGTATATGGCGCGCCGGAAACCTTCCTGATCGACGCCAAGGGCATCATCCGCTACAAGCACGTGGGCATTGTCGATGCCAGCGTCTGGCGCGAACAGCTGGCGCCGCTGTACCAGGGCCTGGTCGATGAGGCCAAGCCATGAAGCGCGGGCTGGCAGCAGCCGTACTGGGGTTGGCCCTGGGCCTGGGCGTGGCGGGCGTGGCCAGGGCGGCCATCGATACCTACCAGTTCCGCGATGACGCCGAGCGTGAGCGGTATCAGCAACTGACCAAGGAGCTGCGCTGCCCGAAGTGCCAGAACCAGGACATCGCCGATTCCAACGCACCGATTGCCGCCGACCTGCGCCGCGAAATCTTCCGCATGCTGGGCGAAGGCAAGAACAACGAGCAGATTGTCGACTTCATGGTCGACCGCTATGGCGACTTCGTGCGCTACAAGCCCGCGCTCAGCGGGCGCACCTGGTTGCTGTGGTTCGGGCCAGGGATCCTGCTGGCCGGTGGCTTCGTGGTGCTGCTGGTGATCGTTCGCCGCCGCCGCGGTGCAGCGGCCCAAGGTGCGCATGAGTTGTCCGTCGACGAACGCGAGCGTCTCGCCAAACTGCTGGAAAAAGAACAGACCCATGATTGAATTCTGGCTTAGCGCGGGCCTGCTGCTGCTCGCTGCCCTCAGCTTTCTGCTGATCCCGATCCTGCGTGGCCGTCGCCGTCAGCAAGAGGAAGACCGCACCGCCCTGAACGTCGCCCTGTACCAGGAGCGCGTGGCCGAACTGGCTGCGCAGCAAGCCGCTGGCGTACTCGATGACGTGCAATTGGCCAAGGGCCGTGACGAAGCGGCCCGTGAACTGCTGGCTGACACCGAAGGTGGCGAGGCCGCGCGCCAAGGTCATCTGGGCAAAGCGCTGCCGCTGTTGGCGGCGGTGCTGGTGCCGCTGATGGCGTTGGGTCTGTACCTGCACTTTGGCGCGGCTGACAAAGTCGAGCTGACCCAGGAATTTGCCCAAGCGCCCAAGACCATGGAAGAGATGACTACCCGCCTTGAGCGTGTGGTGAAGGCCCAGCCGGATTCCGCCGAAGCCCTGTATTTCCTTGGGCGTGCCTACATGGCCGAACAGCGCCCGGGCGATGCGGCGCGTACCTTCGAACGTGCCGTGGCCCTGGCGGGCCGTCAGCCCGAGTTGCTCGGGCAATGGGCCCAAGCGCAGTACTTTGCCGCCGACAAACAGTGGAACCCGCAACTGCAGGCGTTGACCGATGAAGCCCTCAAGGCTGACCCGAACGAAGTGACCAGCCTGGGCCTGCGCGGCATTGCTGCGTTCGAGGGTGAGCGTTACCAGGAAGCCATCGACTACTGGAAGCGCCTGCTGGCACAACTGCCTGAAGGCGATGCCTCGCGCGCCGCCTTGCAAGGCGGTATCGACCGGGCTGCCGAGCGCCTGGGCGGTGAGCCTGGCCAAACCGTCACACCCGTGGCTGCCCGGCTGAAGGTGCGTGTGGAGCTGGCCGCAGCGCTCAAAGACAAGGTCAAGCCCGACGACACGGTGTTCATTTTCGCCCGTGCCAGTAATGGCCCGCCCATGCCCGTGGCAGCGAAGCGGGTGACCGTGGCGCAGTTGCCGATCGAGGTGGAGTTGTCCGATGCCGACGCGATGATGCCGCAGATGAAACTGTCGGACTTTACTGAAGTCCAACTCGTTGCCCGTGTGTCGCGTGCCGGCCAGCCCACTCATGGCGAGTGGATCGGCCAGGGTTCGCCACTGGCCACTGCCACCCAGGCCACGCAACACCTGACCATCGACAGCCCAGACCCGTAAGAGAGCATTGCCATGCACAGCACCGTCCGCCTGACCCTGATCACCCTGGCCCTGGGTTTGTCCGCGTGTACGGTGCATGAACCTTACGAGCAGCCCGCGCCACCGATCGAGCGGCTACCGCCGCACCAGGGGCCGGTGGTCAAGCCGTTGCCGGGCGGGCAGCCTTCGACCCAGCCGAGCAAACCCGCAGCGACGCCCAAGCCGATGCCCCGCACGTCCGCCAGCTTTGCACCGCCACCGGGCGGTTCCAGCCATTGGGACCCTAAGCTGGGCGTGTACGTGCTGGAGAAAAAACCCAACACCTTCTACCGCCAGCGCACCTACTACCGCTACGACGGGGGCTGGAGCTGGTCACTGAGCCCCGATGGCCCATGGCAGGACACCGACAGCAGCGGTGTACCCGGTGGCCTTGGGCGGGCGTTCGCCCAGTAAGTTGCCCGGTACAGTACAGTTTTCTGCTCATTTATCGATTGACTGTACCGCCCGCTGATTACGCATAATGCCCCTTCGATCAGACGCGGAGGTGGCATGAGCAAGACAGTCCTGGTGTTGGTGGAAACCGTCGACGATTACCTGCCCCTGCTGGAACAGGCGGGTTATCGGCTGATCCGCGCACCGTCGCCGCAACTGCGTACCGAAGCCATCCAGCGCCACGCCCGCGAAATCGATGCCGTGCTCACCCGGGGCCCATTGGGCCTGACTGCCGCGGAAATCGAGGCGCTGCCCCACTTGCAGATCATCTGCGTGATCGGTGCCGGCTATGAGCAGGTCGACCTGGCCGCCGCCGCCGCGCGCGGTATCACGGTGACCAACGGTGCCGGGGCCAATGCCGCCGCGGTCGCCGACCATACCCTGGCAATGGTACTGGCGCTGCTGCGCGACATTCCCCGTGCCGATGCCAGTACCCGCCGTGGCGAGTGGAACCGTGTGATCAGCCCGTCGGTGAGCGGCAAGCGCCTGGGCATTCTCGGCTTGGGCGCGGTGGGGCTGGCGATCGCCAAGCGTGCCAGCCTCGGCTTCGACATGAGCATTAGCTACCACAGCCGCACGCCGCGCCCGGATGTGCCGTACACCTGGTACGACAGCCCGCTGCACCTGGCCGATGCCGTCGACATTCTGGTCGTGGCCACGCCAGGCGGCGCCGCTACCCATCACTTGGTCGATGCACCGGTGCTCAAAGCCCTCGGCGCCGAGGGCTACCTGGTCAACATCGCCCGTGCCAGCGTGGTGGACACCCAGGCCCTGGTGGCAGCGCTGGCGGGCCGCCAGCTTGCCGGTGCCGCCCTGGACGTGTTCGACGACGAGCCGGCAGTGCCCGATGCCCTCAAGGCGCTCGGCAATACGGTGCTGACGCCCCATGTGGCGGGCCAGTCGCCGGAGGCCGCGCGCGACACGGTGACGTTGGTAGTGCGCAATCTGCAGGCGTTCTTTGCCGGTGAGCCGGTGCTGACCCCGGTACGAAACTGACTCTTTTCACCCATGAGCCCGGCAGCGTCCCGGCCAACAAGGAGTGTGTGCATGCAACTCGAGATCTTCCAGGTCGATGCGTTTTCCGCTGAGCCTTTCGGTGGCAACCCGGCGGCAGTCATCCCGCTGGACAGTTGGCTGCCGGACGATGTGCTGCAACGCATCGCCGAAGAGAACAACCTGTCCGAAACCGCCTATTTCGTGCGTAACGGTGAGGCATACGACCTGCGTTGGTTCACCCCGACGGTCGAGGTCGACCTGTGCGGCCATGCCACCTTGGCCTCGGCTTATGTGTTGTTCGAGCAGTTGGGCGAGCAGGCGCCCGTGTTGCGGTTCAATACCCGCAGCGGCGAGTTGCGCGTCAGCCGTGGCGCCGACGGGCTGCTGGCGATGGACTTCCCGGCCAAGCAGCCGGAAGCGGTGCAGGCCCCAGCGGGCCTGTTGGAGGCGCTGGGCCTGAGCAGTGCGCGTGCGGTGTACCGCAGCGATGACTTGGTGGTGGTGATCGATGACGCGTCGTTGCTGGACCCGTTGAAACCCGATTTTGTGGCCCTGTCGGCCTTTGATGTGCGCGGGATCGCCGTGACTGCGGCGGGGCGTGGGTTTGATTTTGTCACCCGGTGGTTCGGCCCGCGGGTGGGCGTGAACGAGGACCCGGTAACGGGCTCGGCGCACACCTCGCTGGCGCCGTTGTGGGCCGAGCGGCTGGGCAAGAATGTGCTGAGCTGCGAGCAGGGTGGGGGGCGCAAGGGGCAGTTGCTGTGCGAGGTGCCGGGCAATGGGCGGGTGATCATTAGCGGGCGGGCGGCGTTGTATCTGCGGGGGCAGGTGTTTATCTGAGGGATGTTTTTGGTGCCTGAGGTGCATGCCTTGGGGTTTGCAGCGCCTGTGAGATCGAGCGCCGCCCGCGCGGCGCTTCGCGGGGCAAGCCCGCTCCCACATTTGTTTCGGGCCAATTATTCCTGTGACATGGGCGCGCGGCCCTTGGCGCCCGCCTCAATATCGAGTCGAACAAGCAAGGCGGTCGCGCGCAAATATCACAGGTCTCACTGGCCCGAAACAAATGTGGGAGCGGGCTTGCCCCGCGAAGCGCCGCGCGGGCGGCGCTCGATCTCCCAGGCGCTGCAAACCCCAAGGCATGCACCCGCAAACCCAACCCCCATCCCCCAAATCATTGCCTCCCCCCCGCACAACCAGTAGCCTGCGCCCAATTCAAACGAGGATCGCAGACGTGAGACGCGGTGTGATGTACGCCGGCATGGCCGGTGCGTTGTGGGGCATGGTGTTGATGGTCCCTGAGCTGCTGCCTGAGTTCAACCCGATGCTGCTGAGCAGCGTGCGCTATGTCATGGTCGGGGTCATCTCGCTGCTGCTGGCAATCCCCATGGCCCGCCAGCTGCGTCAGCTGACCCTGCACGACGCGTGGATGCTGCTGCGCCTGGCCGTCATCGGCAACCTGGTCTATTTCGTTTTCCTGGTGGCCGCCATCCAGCGTCTGGGCGTGGCGCCGGCTTCGCTGATTGTCGGCGTACTGCCCCTGACCATCACCCTGTACGGTCGCAACGACAGTGGCGCGGTACCGCTGGCGCGGCTGATTGGCCCATTGGCGCTGATCCTGGCGGGCATGCTGTGCATCAATCTGCAGACGTTCGCCTTCGCTCCCGGCGACATCGGCGACAAGCTCCTGGGCCTGTTCTACGCATTGGCCGCCCTGGCCTGCTGGACCTGGTACGCGGTACAGAACAGCCGTTACCTCAAACAATGCGGGCATTTCGACAGCCATCAGTGGTCGGTGCTGTGTGGGGTGATGACCGGGCTGGCCAGCCTGGTGATGGTTGCAGCCCTGGCCCTGTGGCAGCCGCAACAGTTGCAGGTGGACGCGCCGATGGGGCGCTGGTGGTTGTTCTGGGCGGCCAGCCTGGGCTGCGCGGTGCTGGGTTCGTGGTTGGCCATGGCGCTGTGGAACGCCGCCTCCAAGCGTCTGCCACTCACCCTGAGCGGCCAACTGATCGTCTTCGAGACCTTGTTCGCCCTGCTTTATGCTTTCCTTTGGCGGCAGACCGGGCCGAGCGTACTAGAGGCGGCAGCGATCATTCTGGTGATTGGCGGCGTGCTGTGGTCCATGCGCCAGCATGGAACGCCGCGAGAACTTGCCAAACCGGTGCATACCTGAGAAAAGGGCGGCTTTGATTTTTTCAGCGTTGGAGCATGCCCATGAGCAGCGAACTGCAGATCATCGACCTCGTCGAAGGCGACGGTAAAGCCGCCGTCAAAGGCGCCCTGATCACCACCCAGTACACCGGCTGGCTGGCCGACGGCAGCACGTTCGATTCATCCTGGTCGCGCGGCAAGCCCTTCCAGTGCGTGATCGGCACGGGGCGCGTGATCAAAGGGTGGGACCAGGGCCTGATGGGCATGCGCGTCGGCGGCAAACGCAAACTGCAGGTGCCGGCGCACCTGGGGTATGGCGAGCGCAGTGTGGGAGCGATACCGCCGAATTCGGATTTGACGTTTGAGATTGAGCTGCTGGAAGTGCTGACGCGGGATGATTGAATAATCCAGTCCTACGCCAGATAGGAAAAGGATTACACGCCTTGTCGGCCCCCGTCTGATTGAGCAGTCATTCAAGGATGGTTACTCTTCAACATGACTTGAGTGAAGAGGGCATGGCTATGAAATCGCATTTTTCCTCGCGAGTGGTGCGAGAGGCAAATGCCTTGTTGGTGGCGTCCGGCGCCCGAATGGAGATTTCGCTACCGCGCGAATTGGCAGGCGTCCTCACCTGTACCCAAAAATCTCGCTCGGAATTGAAAGCAGCATTCAACGCGGCGTATTCACGGTTGCGCAAGGAGTAACAGCCAGATGGCCGATGGCTGTTACAACCACATCTACTCGGTCCTTGTAGAGAATGAGCAAGATACGCTGGGTATCATTGCCTATTCGTTGTACAAGAGGCAGAAGATCGAATTCATCCAGGCCTTCAAGGTCAAGCATGACAGGGAACCCAAAGACGAAGACCTGGCGCCTTTCCACGATGTCAGCAATAGCCCCACCCAGCTTGAAAGCTATCGCAACCAGGCCAGCCAGCTTGCTCAGGGGTTTCTTGATGCTTCGATAGCCGCGCAGGCTGTAGAGCTCGAGCAGTATTATTCCGACAAAGCCAGCAGCGAAATCAGAAATACCAAACCAGGGTTTTGGCTGGGGGTGGCGCAGAGTCTCGTGGGGTCGGTCCTCTTCGTATTTTTGCTCGGCTTTCTTGTTTTCTTTACCTGGAGCCTGAATCAAGGCCCTAGGCAGGTAATCGAGCAGGTGTTTGGTGTAACCATTATCGTTCCAACCTCTGCGATCAACGCAGGCAACCTACCTTAGCCGCTGCTTGCGCGCGTATTGGCCTGATCAGGACATAATTCAGCAACACACATCCTCTAACGTTGGCCTTGCCTAGGGAACGGCAATCACGCTCAGGGAGGAACCAAACGGGTTGACGGCACTCTGACCCTCACTCGTTGCCAGGGATGGCACTCACTACAAGGACGCCCTGCGGCTGCGACGCAGGGCAACGTGGCGGGTCAACCCGATTTTCTCTGCCACAAGAGCCTGCCTTGATGAAGTTGCCAACCTTTCTCCGCCGTCGTCGCCACTTGCTGTTGAGCCTGGCGCTCACGGCTGTGGCCATACCGCTGGCGTTGGATGCTGTCGAAAGCCGTGCGCAGCCGGTCGATGGCACCCAGACCCTGGTCTTCCTGCGCCACGCCGAGAAACCGGGCGAGGGGCTCGGGCAACTGAACTGCCAAGGCCTCAACCGGGCATTGGACCTGGCTACGTTGCTGCCAGAACGTTTTGGCAATGCCGACTATGTGTTCGCCGCCAACCCGTCGCGGCATGTCGAGGAGGGCAGCAAGGACGAGAGCTACAGCTATATCCGCCCGCTGATGACCATCACCCCCAGCGCTATCCGCCTGGGCCTGCCGGTGAACATCGACTACGGTGCCAACGACACCGACGCGCTGGCCGAAGAGTTGCTGAGCGACAAATACCGCAACGCGACGGTCTACACCGCCTGGTCCCATGGTTACCTGCCAGAACTCATCAATACCGTGGCCGGCAAGGCCCTGGGTGAAGAGCGGGTGATCACCGAGGACTGGAACGGTGACGATTTCGACACCCTGTATGTGCTCACGCTGACCTGGCACGACGGCAAGGCCAGCCTGCTCAGCCGCAATGTGCGGCAGGGCCTCAATGACGGTGCCCATAGCTGTCCGAGCTGATGCGCTGCTACTGTTTGGGCAAGGAAGCCGAAACAGGGGCCATGCATGAAGCACGAGGTGACGGTCATTGGAGGGGGTGTCATTGGCCTGGCGACGGCCTATGCGCTGGTGCGCGAAGGGTTGTCGGTAGCCCTGATCGAGGCGCGGGACAGCCTGGCGTCTGCCACCAGTTTCTCCAATGGCGGGCAGTTGTCGTACCGCTATGTGGCGCCATTGGCCGATGCCGGTGTGCCGTGGCAGGCACTGGGCTGGATGCTGCAGGGGGATTCGCCGCTGCGTTTGCGGTTGCGATTCGACCCGGCGCAGTGGCGTTGGTTACTGGCGTTCATGATCGCCTGTCGCAGCCGTGTCAATGCTCGCAATGGCGCACAACTGTTGGCGTTGGCGCTGGAAAGCCAAGCCGCCCTGGCGCGCTGGCGCGAGGAGGATGGGTTGACGGATTTTGCCTGGCGACGTAACGGCAAGCTGGTCGCTTTTCGTAGTGAGCGGGCGTTCGCCCAAGGGCGCAGGCGCCTGCTCGATCCAATCAGCCAACGCGTGCTCGATGCCACCGAGCTCAAGGCCCTGGAGCCGGCCTTGGCCGAGGCGCCGTTCGTGGGGGCCGTGCTCACACCTGATGAGGAAGTCGCCGACTGTTACCGCTTCTGTGTACGCCTGGCCGAGCGCTTGCGTGCATCCGGGCAGTGCCAGTTTTTGCTCGGTAAGCCTGTGACTCAGCTGGTCACACATCACGATCGGGTGGTTGCGTTGCAATTGGGCAGCGAGCAGGTGGATGTGCAGCGCCTGGTGCTGTGCGCAGGTCATCGCAGTGCGGGGTTGGCGCTACCGGGTTTGAAGTTGCCGGTCTATCCGCTGAAGGGCTACAGCCTGACTGCGCCGATTGCCGCTGAGCATCGGGCGCCGGAGGTCAGTGTTACCGACTACGAGCGCAAGATCGTCTATGCGCGGCTGGACCGCCAACTGCGGGTTGCGGCGATGGTGGATATCGTCGGTTACGATGAAGCGGTGGATGCGCGCCGACTCGACAGCATGCGCCGGCTGGCGCTGGATACGCTGCCCAACGCCGCCGACTACGGGCAGGCGGTGGAATGGGCGGGGATGCGGCCAGCGACGCCTACCGGGGTGCCGATCATTGGGGCGACGGCGTATCGGAACCTGTGGCTGAACGTGGGGCATGGGGTACTGGGTTTTACGTTGGCCTGTGGCAGTGGGGAGCGGTTGGCCAGGATATTGCGCTGAATGTGCCGGCCTCTTCGCGGGTGAACCCGCTCCCACAGGGACCGCGCAGTGCCCGAAAGCAGCGCTGAGCCTGTGCGGCTTTAGCCGCGAAGAGGTCGGTAAGAACGAAGTAGCGTTAACGCCCGAAGCGCATCGGCCAGCCCACCACTTTCTTCACCCTCGGCGTGGCATAGGTCCGCACTTTGGACGTACTCAACCCCATCCGCACCAGCGACTCGGCAATGGTCACCGCCGCACTTACACCGTCCACCACCGGCACGCCGGTGCGTTGACGGATCTGCTCATCCAGCCCCGCCATACCACCACAACCCAGGCAAATCACCTCGGCCTTGTCGTCGCGCACTGCGCGCTCGGCCTGCTCGACGATGGCTTCCACGGCACGCTGCGGGTCGGCTTCCAGCTCGAGCACGGCCAGGCCACTGGCGCGCACCGACGCGCAGCGGTCGTACAGGCCGGAAAGCCGCAAGCGGTCTTCGATCAAGGGCACGGTGCGGTCCAGGGTGGTCACCACCGAGTAGGCGTGGCCCAGGTACATGGCCGTGCTGGCGGCGGCATCGGTAATGTCCACCACGGGCACGTTTAGCAGCTCTTGCAGGCCTTCGCGGCCGTGCTCGCCGTAGCCGGCCTGAATCACTGCATCGTAGGGCCCATCGTAGGCAAGCACCCGGTCCATCACCGCGATGGCCGCCAGGTAGCTTTCAAAGTTGCCTTCCACCGACTCGGCGCCAAACCACGGGGTGAGGCCGATGATTTCGGTACCTGGTGCTGCAACGGCGCGCGCCTGCTCGGCGATGGCCTCGGTGATGGCTTCGGTGGTGTTGACGTTGGCAATCAGAATACGCATGGCAGTTCTCCCTGATCAGTGGCTGCTGTGGTCAACGGCGATGCACTCACCGCTGACATCCAGGTAGTGGCGGTTGCGTGGCGCGATCAGCAGGTAAAGGGCCGCGGCGATGCCGGCACCGATCAGCCAGGAGAACGGCGCCACGCTATGGAAGTTGGGTACCAGGGCGAGCACGATGGCCAGCAGTGCGGCCGGCACGAAGGCGGCCACGGCGCGCAGGTTGATGCCCTTGGTGTAGTGATAGGCGCCGGCCGGGTCTTCGCTGTACAGTTGCGGCACGTTGATGCAGCCTTTGCGCAGCAACCAGTAGTCGGCCATGATCACCCCGTACAGCGGGCCGAGCAGGGCGCCCAGGCCCGACAGGAAGTACACGATCACCAGCGGGCTGTTGTACAGGTTCCAGGGCAGGATCAGCACGGCGAGGGTGGCGCTGATCAGCCCCGCGCGACGGAAGTTCAGGTGGCGTGGCGCCAGGTTGCTGAGCACGAAGGCTGGGGCGACGAAGTTGGCCATGATATTCACGGCCACCGTGACGATCAGGAAGGCCAGGCAACCCAGGACCAGGAAGGGGGTGTTGGGGATGCTGGCGACGATCTGCGTCGGGCTGTCGATGATCTGGCCGTTGATCTGGAACTGCGCGCCGCACAGCACCACGGTGATCATCGCGAACACCAGGATATTCACCGGCAAGCCCCAGAAGTTACCGACGCGGATGGTCTTGCGGCAGGGCGAAGAGCGGGCGAAGTCGCAAAAGTTGAGCACCAAGGTGCCGTAGATCGCCAACCACAGGGCACCGCCCGCGAAGATGTTGCGCCACATCTCGTAACCGGTCAGCGGCGCCGCCACCGACCAGGCGATTCGCGCGTCGGCCTTGAAGTACATGAACACCGCCAGGCTGGCGACGGTGAGCAGGATCACCGGGCCGGCGAAGGCCTCGTAGCGGCGCACCATCTCCATGCCGTAGGCGAGGATCACCAACTGCACCAGCCAGATCGCCACGAAGCAAACCCAGCCCAGGCTCGACAGGCCAAGGATGCTGTCCTGGTCGTGGACGGCCAGTTGCGGCCACACAGCGGTCAGCAGCACGCGCAGCACCACCGAGGCCAGGTAGGTTTGGATGCCGAACCAGGCAATGGCAATGACCGCGCGGATCAACGCCGGTATTTGCGCACCATGGATACCGAAGGCAATGCGGCTGATGACCGGAAACGGTACGCCGGTCTTTTGCCCCATGTAACCGGACAGGTTCATGAAGAAGTAGACCAGCGCCGCACCAATGGCCAGCGACACCAGTATCTGCCAGCCGCCCAGCCCGAGGGCGAACAGCCCCATGGCGAACGAGTAGTTGGCGATGTTGTGCACATCGTTGGTCCATAACGCAAAGATGCTGTAACCGCCCCAGCGCCGACCTTCGGCGCGTGTCGGGGCGAGGTCGCGGTTGTGCAGGCGCGGGCTCAGTTCAAGTGCTGGCGCAGGGCCGGCAAGTGTGGAGATGGGGTTGCTGCTGGCGACGGAAAGTTCAGGGGCAAGGTCGAGGCTTGTACGCATTCCGGCAGGCTCCTGATGCACGTGGACTGCGATGAGCGGGCAATGCGCACGGGCTCGCCATCTCGTCGGTGCAGCGTTGGCATCACTGGGTTCTGGGCGCGGCGGCCGACGGGTAGGGCGGCGTCGCGGGTTCTTGTGTATTTATGTTTTGCCTAACTTGTATACAAAACACGAACACACAAAAGCGAGTTCCATGCCAGCCGAAAAGCGACGTTCAAGTTGCCATTATTTTGAATTCGTCTTGTTTAACGCTAACTAAATGAAATTAAGGAAATAAAATTTGACCAACTAAACAGCTTTTATTTTTTGATCGTTATGTTAGTTGATCAATTGGTCAAAATTAGTGGCGTGAAGGGTGTAACGTATTGGGGCGCGGCTGAGAAAAGTGCACACAAAAATGGCACCTATGGTGACATTCATGTGTACAAAAAATAGTCAGCTTTTCCCTGTGCCGACCACTTCGAGGCAGGTTCAGCCCATCGGCGGCAGGCGTCGCTTCACCGGGCTCTTCTTGATGATCGCGGTGTTGGTTTCGGCCAGCACATTGATCCGGTCGAGCAGGGTGTCGAGCTGTTCCATCGAGCGCACATGCAAACGCGCAATGAAGCAGTCCTCGCCGGTCACCTTGTCGCATTCGGTGAACTCAGGGATCGCAATGATCTGCCGCTCCACTTCCTGCAACTGCCCCGGCAGCGGGCGGATACGCACGATCGCCTGCAACTGGTAACCGAAACTGCGCGGGTCGACATTCACGGTGTAGCCACGCAAGACGCCGCGCTCTTCCAGGCGGCGCAAACGCTCGCTGACGCTGGGGGCAGACAAGCCACTGATCTGCGCCAGGGCCTTGAGTGAGCGCCGCGAGTCTTCCATCAATGCGTTGATCAGCAGTTGGTCGATAGCATCGGTCATGCGTAACCTCATCAGGCTATTCGGGTGATTTGCCTTGATAGTAAAGGCAAGCTGGCGGATGCGCCTTTGATATCCGCTGGAAGGTCCCCCGTCACCCTTTGCATACTGTTGCCATTATCAACGGAGGTGTGAGATGGACAGTTCATTGCGCCGTGGCTCGCTGGAAATGGTCGCTGCCATGCTGATTTCCGGGACCATCGGCTGGTTCGTGCTGGTGTCGGGCCAGCCAGTACTCGACGTGGTGTTCTGGCGGTGCGTGTTCGGTACTGGCACGTTGCTGGTGATCTGCGCGGCCTTGGGCTTTCTCAAGCCGGGTGTGATCGGCCGCACGGCGTTTGTGCTGGCGATTGCCAGCGGTGTGGCCATCGTCGGCAACTGGGTGTTGCTGTTCGCCTCTTATTCACGCGCTTCGATCGCCATCGGCACCGCCGTTTACAACGTCCAACCGTTCATGCTGGTGGGGCTGGCGGCTGTGTTTCTGGGCGAGAAGATCACCTTGCCCAAGGTCACCTGGTTGAGCGTTGCCTTCCTGGGCATGCTGGCTATCGTCAGCGCCCACGGTGTGGGGCAGGGCAGTGGCGAGGATTACCTGCTGGGCATTGGCCTGGCGCTGGGCGCGGCGTTTTTGTATGCAATCGCTGCGTTGATCATCAAGCGCCTTAAAGGTACGCCACCGCACCTGATTGCATTGATCCAGGTTGCCACCGGCGTGCTGCTGCTAGCGCCGTGGGTCAAGCTGGGTGGGTTGCCGGGTGAGACTTCGGCGCTGGCCAGCCTGGTGACCCTCGGCATCGTTCATACCGGGGTGATGTATGTGTTGCTGTACAGCGCTATTCAGCGCTTGCCTACCGCACTGACTGGCGCGCTGTCGTTCGTTTACCCGATTGCGGCAATTCTTGTCGACTGGGTGGCCTTTGGGCACCGGCTGGCACCGTTGCAATGGCTGGGCGTGGCACTGATTCTGCTGGCAGCGGCGGGGATGCAGCAGGGATGGTGGTTTAGTTCTGCGCGGGTTGCAGCCAAACATTGAGGTGACCTTGCGGGCCTCTTCGCGGGTAACCCGCTCCCACAGGTATCGTGCTGTCCTTCGAAGCGGTGCAGTACGGGTGGGCGGGTTTACCCGCGAAGAGGCCCGCAAGGGTAGAATGCCGCTTTTTCCAGCTTGCGACCCGCCATGACTTCGCCGATCCAGACCCTTGAGCAACACCTGCTCGCCGCCCTCGACCCCGCCCCACAGGAAACCCGTCGCCTGTTCCACGGCCGTGGCCGCTGCTGGCCGGGCCTTGAGCAGGTGACGGTGGACTGGCTGCAAGGCGTGCTGTCGGTGGCGCTGTTCCGTGAGCCGCCTGAAGGCCAACTGGCGGAGCTGGAGGCCATGCTGCGTAACCTCGCCCAGCGCCCGCAATGGCATGGCCAGGCCATCCTCATCCAGCATCGCTACCTGCCGGACAGCCCCGGCCAATGGCTGTGGGGCGAGCCGTGCCAGCAGCGTGAGGTCGTCGAGGACGGCCTGACTTACCTGCTGGACCTGGGCGTACGGCAGAACAACGGCCTGTTCCTGGACATGCGCTATGGCCGACGCTGGGTACGCGAACAGGCAGCAGGCAAGCGGGTGCTCAACCTGTTTGCCTATACCTGCGGTTTCTCGGTAGCGGCCATTGCGGGTGGGGCGGAGCAGGTAGTGAACCTGGACATGGCCAAGTCGGCGTTGTCCCGCGGGCGAGACAACCACCGGCTCAATGGCCACGATGCGTCACGGGTGGCGTACCTGGGGCATGAGCTGTTCAAGTCCTGGGGCAAGGTGCGTAAGTACGGGCCCTATGACTTGATCATCATCGACCCGCCCACCTTTCAGAAGGGCAGCTTTGTGCTGACCCAGGATTACGCGAAGATTCTGCGGCGGTTGCCGGAGCTGCTGAGTGAGGGCGGGACCGTGCTGGCCTGTGTGAACGACCCGGGGATCGGGCCAGCGTTTTTGATCGAAGGCATGGCCGAGCAGGCGCCGGCGTTGGCTTTTGTCGAGCGGCTGGAGAACCCGCCGGAGTTTCCTGATGCGGATCCGGCTGGGGGCCTTAAAGCCTTGGTATTCCGGCAGGGTTGAGGCTTGCTATGCCGGCCCTTTCGCGGGCTTGCCCGCGAAAGGGCCAGTGAAGCCTGCATCACGCTGAAACTCCACGCATAGGCAGCGGATACACCTGGGCAAAGCTCACCTGCTCCGTCTGGTCCACCCGCTTCTTCAGCCGCTCGTTGAACGCGCGGCTCACCGCATACTGCCCACCGGAAATGGTGCGGAACTGCGCCGTCAGTACAAACCCGTTCAAGTCCATGCGGTCCACCCCGAATACCTGCAACGGCCCCTGCAGGTTGATGCGCAGCAGTGGGTCGTCGCTGATCGACTGCCCCACCTCATGGATCAGCGCCAGCGACTGGTCCACATCGCTGTCGTAGGTGAATTGCACCGAGAAAAACGCATAGGCGAACTGCCGCGACTGGTTGGTGACCGCCTTGATCTGGCCAAACGGCACCGAGTGCACGAACCCCTTGCCGTCGCGCAGGCGCAGGGTACGGATGGTCAGGCTTTCGACAGTGCCGGCGTGGCCAGAGTCGAGCACCACCCAGTCGCCGATCGAGATGGTGTCTTCGATCAGGATGAACAGCCCGGTGATCACGTCCTGCACCAGTTGCTGCGAGCCAAAGCCGATGGCCAGGCCGATCACCCCGGCACCGGCCAGCAGCGGCGCGACGTTGATGCCCAGGTTGGCCATGGTGGTGATGGTGCAGATGACGATCAGCACCACTTTGATGGCATTGCGCAGCATGGGCAGGATGGTCCGCACCCGCGTGCTCGGCTGGCGCGCGGTACGGCGCCCGGGCGCTGGTTTGAGCGCTTCCTGGATAGCGGTGTCGAGCACCACCCAGAGCAGCCAGGTGACCAGCAGGATCAGGCCGATGCTCGACAGCGAATTGCTGATGGCCTGGCCCAGGCGGTTGCTCAGGGCGAAGCCGATCACCGAGACGCCCCAGATACGCCCCAGCAGTTCGATGAAGGCCACCGCCATGGCAATGCGCAGCAGCGCGTGGGCCAGGCTGCGCAGCAGTTCCTTGTAAGGCCGTACCCGTTGCCCAGCATCGGCTTCGCGGGGCGCCAACAGGTGTTGCAGCAAAGTACTGAGAAACACCGTGGACACCAGCAGCACCGTGGTCAGCAAGGCTTTTTGCAGCGCCTTCTGGCTTTCTTCGCCAGCGCCGATCAGGTGAATGGCCGAGACCAGGATCATAAGCAGGATCGGCAAATACCACACCACCGAGAAGATGCGCAGGGTTTCCTGCACCGCCCGGTGTTGCAGGCGGTCCTTGAAGGCGCGGTTGCGGATCAGGTGTGCAACCGGGCGGCGCAGGCGAATCACCAGGCTGGCAAAGATGACCGTGGCAGTGAGCCCGGTGAGTACCGCGATGCTGGCGGTGATGTTGCCGCCTAGCTGGCGGGCGATCTGCGGGCTGGTCAGCGCATCGCTCCAGGCGGCCAGGAAGCCGATCAGGAACAGCGGGCGCGGTGCCAGGCGTTTGATCACTGCCACGGCCGAGCGTTTGTGGCCCGCATCGAACAAGGTGATCAGGCAGAGGATGATCGAGGTGGAGAACAGGCCGCTACTGGTGGCGTACGCCAGGCTCAGGCCCAGGGCGCGCGCGATCGACGGGTCGAGAAAGCGGCTGACATACAAGGTCAGCGGCAAGCTGGCCAAGGCGGGAAGCGTATAGGGCAGCAGGTAGCCGAGCAGGCTGCTGGCACGAGGGCGTTCGCGCAGCCATGCCGCGCGGGCGCTGCGCGTGGCGGCCCAGCGGCCAAGGGTGGTGAGCACTGCGAAGGCCGCGGCCCAAGTGAATGTCAGCAGGATGAAGTTACCTGCCAAGGTGAGCGAGTCACTGGCCGAATGGCGATCGACCAGGCGTTCCATTTCCTGGGCCGCACGGTCGGTGCGCAGGCGCCAGGCGTCGACCAGGTGGGCATCCAGGTCAAGCTCCTGGGCGGCACTGTCCAGGCCGTCGGCCAAGGCACCGAGCAGGCCGCCCTGAAGCACCGGTTCCGGTTCGGCGGGTTGCTCTTCGGTGGGGGCGGGGTCGGCCGCCAGCAGGTGGGTGCTCAGCAGGCAGCCGAGCAGCAGGGTGGTGAGGTAGCGCAGCACTGGAGTACTCCTTGGGCCGGGATGAGCGGGGTAGGGTTACTCCAGAGACTGAGCCGTTCAGCGTCGCGAAAGTTCGATGTGGGTGTGAATGGGCCAGCGATTGCCTTGCAGCGAGCCCGTCAGCCCATGGGTGAGCGTTTCCCAGCGCAGGTGAAACGCGCCCACTTGTGGGCGTTTTTTTGCCAGAAATGTTTGCGTCCCGGGCATGTTGACCCCTTTGCGCAGTGCGTAATGGTTGTAGGCAATTTCGAAGGTGCCGCTGATGTTCTCGCGGATAGGCGCCTTGCAGAGCGGCTGCGGGATGTTGCCATTCATCTGCGCGCTATGCAGTTCCAGCGCTGCGACAATGCGTTGCTGCTCTTTGCTATACAAATCGACGCCCTGCAGCCTGGCGGTTTCTGCGACGTTGATGATGGCTGCCAAGCCCATCGAAGTGTGGGCGAGGTCACGGCAGGTTTCTTGGCTAAGGCCCTTCACGTAGTGCTTGGGAAAGTGCCAGTGCGCCTTGATCCGGTCGTCATCGAGCCTGCACCACGGTGCATTGGGCGGCCTGTTATCGTCTTGCTCGTCATAAATATAAGCAGGTACGAGTTGATGCCAACGCCTGATGGCTTCGTCGAATAACCCGCGGTCATCCGTGACGATACCGATATTGGCCATTGCCTCAATCGCGGTGGCATGCCAGTTCTTGTTATGGCACAGCGAGCCAGAGATGAACATCTGCTTGATAGTGGGGAGGTGCTGCTCTGTGAGCATTTTCTTAACCTTCGCCCGTTCATCCGGCAACCAACCGGTGTAGCCTTCATCGACGATTTCAAGGCCCCGGCTAAAGAGTGCGGCGGTCCAGGCAGCTTGCAATGGACCATTACTCGCCTGATGTCCGCCCGTCAGCGTCGTTGCCCACGCCAGCAGAACGCTTCTAACGTTCGCGGCATATTGAGCATTACCGGTATACGACCACAGCAACGCCTGTGTGTATGTCGCCGCTGCGTCATCCATTTCTTCAAAGCAGCCAACGCGCGGATTAGTGGAGCCCGAGCCGCATTCAACCGTGGCGAAGGGGGTGGCCTTGTAGTCCTCAGCGGCCCATTTACTGTCCTTTGCTTGCGCAAAGGCATCCTTCCAAGGCTGCGTGTCTAATCGGGCTTTGACGAAATTCAAAAGTGCGGTGTCAACCAGGATGCCAGGGTGGTTCAGTGGCAGACCGACAGTCGGCGAAAGGCGTTGGGAGTCTGCAGAAATGGCTGTACTGAGGCCTGCAAGGGTGAGGGCGGAGATTAAAAGGAATTTACGCATGGTTAGTGCCTCATTGAGTCATGAGGCCCATGCTGCCAAGTTTCTGAAGTACGGCTACTGACAGAACTATCAGTAGCCGTACGGCGAGGACTGTGTTTGTAAGTTACTGCCCGCTGTAGATCTGGTCGAACACACCACCGTCGTTGAAGTGGGTCTTCTGCACGGTACGCCAGTCACCAAAGGTTTTTTCCACCGACAGGAAGTCCACTTTCGGGAAGCGGTCGGTGTACTTGGCCAACACCGCCGGATCACGTGGGCGCAGGTAGTTGTTCGCGGCGATTTCTTGTGCCGCTGGCGACCACAGGTACTTCAGGTATTCCTCGGCCACGGCCTGGGTACCTTTTTTCGCCACCACCTTGTCAACCACGCTTACCGGTGGCTCAGCTTCGGCGGACACACTTGGGTAGACCACTTCGAACTGGTCGCGGCCGAATTCGCGGGCGATCATTTCGGCTTCGTTTTCGAAGGTCACCAGCACGTCGCCGATTTGGTTGGTCATGAAGGTGGTGGTCGCGGCGCGGCCACCGGTATCCAGCACTGGCGCCTGTTTGAACAGCTTGCCGACGAAGTCGCGGGCCTTGGTCTCGTCACCGCCTTGCTTGAGCACATAGCCCCACGCCGAGAGGTAGGTGTAACGGCCGTTACCCGAGGTTTTCGGGTTGGGCACGATTACTTGCACGCCATCCTTGAGCAGGTCGGGCCAGTCTTTCAGTGCCTTGGGGTTGCCTTTGCGCACGATGAACACGGTGGCCGAGGTGAACGGCGCGCTGTTGTTCGGCAGGCGGGTGACCCAGTTGTCCGGCACCAGCTTGCCGTTGTCGACCAGGGCGTTGATGTCGGTGGCCATGTTCATGGTGATGACATCGGCCGGCAGGCCGTCGATCACCGCGCGCGCTTGCTTGCTTGAGCCGCCGAAGGACATCTGCACATTGACCTTCTCGTTGTGCTCGGCTTCCCAGTGTTTCTGGAAGGCCGGGTTGTAGTCCTTGTAGAAGTCGCGCATCACGTCGTAGGAGACGTTGAGCAGGGTCGGGGCGGCCTGGGCGAGGTTGCCGAGGGCCAGGCCTGCGGCGAGCAGCGAGGCGGTGAAGAGTTTTTTCACGTTGCTTCCTTGTTCTTGAAGGTTATTGGGGCAGATTGCCAGCGACTATAGCGGCTGGGTTTGTGCGGGTTAAAGAACAAAAACGACTTTGGTTATGCTTCTGCCTGTGCCGGCCCTTTCGCGGGTAAACCCGCTCCCACAGGATCACCACAGGCCTGAGCAGTGCGCGTTCCCTGTGGGAGCGGGTTTACCCGCGAAAGGGCCGGCGCAGGCAGCATCACTGCTTGGGAAATAGCCCATTGCCGCAGCGCGAACAGAAGGACGCATCGTGTTCGTGGCTGCTCTTGCGGCAGGTTGGGCAGTCATGCTGCAACTGCTCCCCACGCATGGCATTGGCCAATTCTGCGGTAAAGATGCCGGTAGGCACGGCGATGATCGAGTAACCGGTGATCATCACCAGCGACGACAGCACCTGCCCCAGCGGCGTCTTCGGCACGATGTCGCCAAAGCCCACCGTGGTCAGGGTGACAATGGCCCAATAGATGCCTTTGGGAATGCTGGTAAAGCCGTGCTCCGGCCCTTCGATCACGTACATCAAGGTGCCGAACACCGTCACCAGGGTCGAGACAGTGACCAGGAACACGATGATCTTCTGCTTGCTGCCCCGCAGCGCGGCCATCAGGTAGTTGGCCTGCTTGAGGTACTGGCCAAGCTTGAGCACGCGGAAGATCCGCAGCATGCGGATGACCCGGATGATCAGCAGGTATTGCGCGTCGCTGTAATAGAGGGCGATGACCCCGGGGACGATCGCCAGCAGGTCGACCAGGCCGTAGAAGCTGAAGGCGTACCGCAGGGGCTTGGGCGAGCAGTACAGGCGCGTGAGGTATTCGGCCAGGAAGATCGAGGTGAAGCCCCATTCGATGGCAGCGAGCAGGCCGGCGTAGCCTTGGTGTATTTCGTCGATGCTGTCGAGGATCACCGTGACCAGGCTGGCGAGGATGATCAGCAGAAGGGTCTTGTCGAAGCGGCGCCCGGCGACGGTGTCGGTCTGGAAGACGATGACGTAGAGCCGTTCGCGCCAGCTTTGCGGGGTGTGCATGGGGAGGTGATTCCTTGGGTCAAGGCTACAGCCTAGAAGCCTCGCGGATAGTTGTGCAACTGCCGCACACGGAAAAGGCAACCTGATATTTCTGCTAGTTGAGGCGCGGTAGGCGTTAGCGTGAAACTTGATGCTGTTAAATGACCCTGGAAGCACACCCATGCGCAGTCGTAGATTGATCACGCCTAGCCGTGCGCTGATGCACGGAATGGCCTACACACCTTACGGGTATAGAGCGGGCGATGAGGCGGCGGTGCTACTTGGCTTCAATGGGCAGTGGCGCGACCGAGTGACTGGTGGGTATCTGTTGGGCAACGGGCATAGGTTGTATAGCTCGGCCATCATGCGGTTCCTGAGCTCCGACAGCCTGAGCCCATTTGGTGCGGGCGGTATCAGTTGCTACGCGTACTGTTTTGGCGATCCCATTAATTTCCACGATTCTTCAGGCCGTGCTCCGACGGGCCTTAGCAAACTGTTGGTTGAGCTCGATCTGCCGAAGCCGAAGTTGCGGGACTATCTTAAACCGCTGGGTCGACTCAACGCATTCAAGCAGAAGCTGCAGGTATATCGACTGAAGGACGGTAAATTTGAAACATTCGAGTTCATGGGGGGAGGGAAGAAGATCACTGGGAGACGAGGCAAAGATGGTTCGGCCATGGAGGCCTACGTCAATTCCGAATCTTTTTATCGGTCTGGCGACTTGTATATTCCAAAGTCGACCGTTCCCCAAGAAGCAGAAGTGGGACTCTTGAAAACTGGTTTTGAATTAATCAAGTTCGACACGCACACCTTCGCCGATATTATGCTCCCAGGAGGAGCGAGCGCTCAAACCGGGGGAAGTGGCGATCGCGTCCGGCTTGGCCGTGATAACGACTACGCGAATGATCCGGTCGCTGCAGTGGCACACACCAGAACTAAGTGATCCTCAGCTGCGTCGTGTTAGGCCTTGCTGCGCTCCATGTCGCCTCAACTGAGCCAGGACTGCGCCAAGGATCCAGCAGGCGATGACGAAAGGGGCTGTCAGCAGCGGCAGATTCAGACTGGAGGCAATGCTTTGAACAGCGATTGCCATCACGATCGCCAACACTGTCACCCACGGACGCTCTCCTTGCCTGCTGAACGCCAGTGCCGCCAATGCAGCGTTGAAACCGTAAAGGCCCATCCATGCAGCCTGCGCTTGATCGGCCAGCAACGCCACGCCTGCGCCGATGGCAGAGCCAATCACTGCCCAGGTTGCTGCGTAGGGGTTGGCAAGGTACATCCCGATTACGATCAGCAGGCCAGCCATTGGCTTGTCGAGCAAGAACACCTGGCCCACACCACGCAGCAGCGCATACAGCGGGTCGGCTTCGACATAGGGTACGGTCGCGGGCTCGGCCAGCAACAGGGTGCCCCATCCCAGCAACACAAACGGCGCCGTATAAGCGATCAGCAACTTGCCACCGCGCTTGCGCCATTGGTGGGTGATGATGCTCGATAGCCCACCGGCTGCGAGGATCAGCGGCGGCATGATCGCTGACCACGGCAGTACCGCACTGATCAGGATGCCGATCAGCACGCCGTTGTAACAGTACAACCCGGCCTGGCGGTCGGCGCGGTCGTAGCCGCGGCGCTGGGCGGTGAGCAGGCCTGCAAGGGCGCCGAGCAGGGCGCCGCCGACCAGGTTGGGGGCGGTCAGCAGGATGGCCAGCAGGCAGCACAGGCCGCACAGGGGGTTGCGCAGCAGCAGCACCTGGCTGAAGCCGTTGAGCAGCGCCGTGGCCCAGTCGGGGCACGGGTTGACGAAATTTTTGGTGTACATGGGCAGTCGGTAAGGTTGATTGAAAAGCGGTGGGCCTCTTTGGGCCTCGGTTTTCCGCAGGGTTTTTGACGCTGAGCAAGGGGAGGGCTTTGCCCTCCATCGCCGGCAAGCCAGCTCCTACAGGGACCGCGTACGGCCTGTGGGAGCCGGCTTGCCGGCGAAAGGGGCGCAGAGCGCCCCCCCGGATTTCAGACCAAGGTCTCGATCCGCAGCGTATTAGTCGAACCCGGCTTGCCGAAAGGCACACCGGCGGTGATCAACAGCGTATCCCCGCGGCTGGCCATGCCTTGCGCCTGGGCAATTTCCAGCGCGGTCGAGCAGATTTCGTCAACCTGACGCAGGCGGTCGTTGACCACCGAGTGCACACCCCAGGCCACACTCAGGCGGCGCGCCGTGTTCAGGTTCGGCGTCAGGTTGAGGATCGGCGCCCGTGGCCGCTCGCGCGCGGCACGTAGCGTTGAGGCGCCCGACTCGCTGTAGTTGACCAGCACCGCCACCGGCAGAATGCCGCTGATACGGCGGATCGCGCAGCTGATGGCGTCCGACACGGTGGCTTCGGCTTTCGGCCGGCCAACGTCGAGCTGGGCCTGGTAGTCGGGGCCGTTTTCCACTTGGCGGATGATCTTGCTCATCATCTGCACGGCTTCCAACGGGTAGTCGCCTGACGCGGTCTCGGCCGACAGCATCACCGCATCGGCACCTTCGGCCACGGCGTTGGCCACGTCGGTGACTTCGGCGCGGGTGGGCGCAGGCGAGAAGCGCATGGATTCGAGCATCTGCGTGGCCACCACCACCGGTTTACCCAGCTGGCGGCAGGTGCCGATGATGCGCTTCTGGATCTGCGGCACGCTTTCGGCGGGTACTTCCACGCCCAGGTCACCGCGGGCCACCATGATCGCGTCTGCCAGTTCGGCGATTGCCTGCAGCTGTTCGACCGCCGAGGGTTTCTCGATCTTGGCCATCAGGTAGGCGCGGTCGCCAATCAGCTGGCGCGCCTCGACAATGTCTTCAGGGCGCTG
This sequence comes from Pseudomonas sp. ITEM 17296, assembly GCF_028895205.1. Lineage (NCBI taxonomy): Bacteria > Pseudomonadati > Pseudomonadota > Gammaproteobacteria > Pseudomonadales > Pseudomonadaceae > Pseudomonas > Pseudomonas sp. ITEM 17296. The sequence goes on from NZ_WJRS01000020.1 coordinate 56,811, forward strand.
CACGAACGACAGGGCCACCCAGTCCACGCCCAGCTCCAGGCCGAAGGCCAGGTCGCGGCGGTCTTTTTCGGTGAGCGGGGAGAGGTCGAGCACCGCTTGCGGCACGTTGACGCCCTTGCGGTCGGACAGTTCGCCACCGTTCAGCACTTCGGTGTCGATGGCGTCACTGTGCTTGGCGGTCACGCGCAGGCGCAACTTGCCGTCATCGAGCAGCAGGTCCATGCCGGGTTCCAGCGCAGCGATGATCTCTGGGTGCGGCAGGTTGACCCGGCGGCTATCGCCCGGTGCCTTGTCCAAGTCCAGGCGCAGTGCCTGGCCACGTTGCAGTTGCACCTTGCCTTCAGCAAAACGGCCCACGCGCAGCTTTGGCCCTTGCAGGTCCATGAGGATGCCCAGCGGGTAGTTCAGTTGCTGCTCGACTTCGCGGATCCACTGATAGCGCAGGGCATGGTCGGCGTGCTCGCCGTGGCTGAAGTTGAGGCGGAAGATGTTCACCCCGGCTTCGACCAGTTGACGGATGTCGTCGATGCCGTTGATCGCAGGGCCAAGGGTGGCGAGGATTTTGACTTTTTTATCAGGCGTCATGATTGCGGAGTCTCGAGGATCAGAATGGCGCGGAAGTCGTTGACGTTGGTGCGTGTTGGTTCGGTGACGATCAACGCATCGAGCGCGGCGAAGTAGCCGTAGCCGTTGTTGTTGTCCAGCTCGTCACTGGCCGACAGGCCCAAGGCTTCGGCGCGGGCATAACTGCAAGGGGTCATGAAGGCACCGGCGTTTTCTTCGGAGCCATCAATGCCGTCGGTGTCACCGGCCAGCGCGTACACACCCGGCAGGCCTTTCAGGCTTTCGGTAAGGCTGAGCAGGAACTCGGCGTTGCGCCCGCCACGGCCATTGCCGCGCACGGTCACGGTGGTTTCGCCGCCGGACAGGATCACGCAGGGGGCTTTCAGCGGCTGGCCGTGCAGCACGATCTGCCGGGCGATACCGGCGTGTACCTTGGCCACTTCGCGCGACTCGCCTTCCAGATCACCGAGGATCAGCGGGCTGAAGCCGGCCTGGCGGGCTTTGACCGCAGCGGCTTCCAGCGACTGCTGGGGCTTGGCGATCAGCTGGAAGTGGCTGCGGGCCAGGGCCGGGTCATCGGCCTTGACGGTTTCCGACGCCGGGTTGTTGAGCCAGTCGATGACGGCTTTGGGTGCATCGATGTTGTAACGTTTGATGATCGCCAGGGCGTCGGCTGAGGTGCTCGGGTCGGCCACGGTCGGGCCAGAGGCGATGACAGTGGCGAGGTCGCCGGGCACATCGGAAATGGCATAGGTGTAGACGGTGGCCGGCCAGCAGGCCTTGGCCAGGCGGCCGCCTTTGATCGCCGAGAGGTGCTTGCGCACGCAGTTCATCTCGCCGATGGTGGCGCCGGATTTGAGCAGTGCCTTGTTGATGTGTTGCTTGTCGGCCAGGGTCAGGCCCTCGGCGGGCAGTGCCAGCAGTGCCGAACCACCGCCAGAGAGCAGGAAGATGACACGGTCGTCTTCGTTCAGGTTGCTGACCAGCTCCAGCACGCGCTTGGCCACGGCCAGGCCGGCGGCATCGGGGACCGGGTGAGCGGCCTCTACCACCTCGATTTTCTGGCAGTAGGCGCCGTGGCCGTAACGGGTGACGACGAGGCCGGACACTTCGCCCTGCCAGCTTTTCTCGACCACTTCGGCCATGGCGGCTGCGGCCTTGCCGGCGCCGATGACGATGACCCTGCCGCTACGGTCGGCGGGCAGGTAGGGTTCGAGGACTTGGCGCGGGTGGGCGGCGGCGATGGCTGTGTCGAACAGCTCGCGAAGAATTTTTTGCGGATCGACCGACATGGCAGGCTCCCAAATTATTGTTGTTCTGCAGAATCGAAAACGCCCCTGGAACTGCCTCCGTGCAGGCCGAACCAGGGGCGGGTGTTGCTCGGTGTTGGGTCAGAGACCCTGGGGGCGCTTTGCGCCCCTTTCGCGACACAAGGCCGCTCCTACATGAGACCGCGATCCCTGTAGGAGCGGCCTTGCGTCGCGAAAGGGCTGCAAAGCAGCCCCCAAATTCAGCTTACTTGTCGTCGCGGATCGAGAAGTTGGCCATGTGCTCCAGGCCTTTGATCAGCGCCGAGTGGTCCCAGTTGCCGCCACCCAGGGCCTGGCAGGTGTTGAACACTTGCTGGGCGTTGGAGGTGTTGGGCAGGTTGATGCCCAGTTCCTTGGCGCCTTGCAGGGCCAGGTTCAGGTCCTTCTGGTGCAGGTTGATGCGGAAGCCTGGGTCGAAGGTGCCTTTGATCATGCGCTCGGCGTGCACTTCGAGGATTTTCGACGAAGCGAAGCCGCCCATCAGTGCTTCACGCACCTTGGCTGGGTCGGCGCCGTTCTTGGCGGCGAACAGCAGGGCTTCGGCAACCGCCTGGATGTTCAGCGCAACGATGATCTGGTTGGCCACCTTGGCGGTCTGGCCGTCGCCGTTGCCACCCACGCGGGTGATGTTCTTGCCCATGGCTTCGAACAGCGGCAGGGCGCGCTCGAAGGCTTTCGGGCAGCCACCGACCATGATGCTCAGGGTCGCGGCCTTGGCGCCGACTTCACCGCCGGACACCGGGGCGTCCAGGTAGGCGGCGCCGGTGGCCTTGATCTTCTCGGCGAAGGCTTTGGTAGCGGTCGGCGAGATCGAGCTCATGTCGATCACGACCTTGTTCGGGCCGACACCTTCGGCCACGCCGTTCTCACCGAACAGGACGGCTTCCACCTGCGGGGTGTCGGGGACCATGACGATGATGAATTCAGCTTCCTGGGCCACTTCTTTCGGGTTGGCCAGGGCCACCGCGCCAGCGGCGATCAGGTCGGCCGGGGCGGCGTCGTGGTGGGTGGAAACGAACAGGCTGTGACCTGCTTTTTGCAGGTTCTGAGCCATGGGCTTGCCCATGATGCCGGTGCCGATAAAGCCGATTTTAGCCATGAGAGATTACCTCGTTGTATTTGTTGAATCTCGATGGAGCAGGCAATGCAGGCCCTTGTAGGAGCAGCCTTGTGCTGCGAAGAGGCCGGTATGACAGGCAGATCTTCTAGCGCAGAGATGGCCTCTTCGCAGCACAAGGCTGCTCCTACAACGTGCGTATGCGCCCTTAAATTGCGTTGTGGGTCTTCAGCCAGCCCAGGCCCGCTTCAGTGGTGGTCAGCGGCTTGTACTCGGCGCCCACCCAACCCTGGTAGCCGATGCGGTCCAGGTGCTCGAACAGGAAGCGGTAGTTGATCTCGCCGGTGCCTGGCTCGTTGCGGCCTGGGTTGTCGGCCAGCTGGATGTGGTTGATCAGTTTCAGGTTGGCTTCCATCGTGCGAGCCAGGTCACCTTCCATGATCTGCATGTGGTAGATGTCGTACTGCAGGAACAGGTTGTCGCTGCCGACTTCGGCCTGGATTTCCAGGGCTTGCTTCGTGGTATTCAGGTAGAAGCCTGGGATGTCGCGGGTGTTGATCATTTCCATGACCAGGCGGATCCCGGCGGCTTTCAGTTTTTCGGCGGCAAACTTCAGGTTGTCGACGAAGGTCTTGCGCACCTCGGCGCATTGCAGGCCTTGCGGGCGGATGCCGGCCAGGGCGTTGACCTGGGTATTGCCCAGGACCTTGGCGTATTCGATGGCCTTGTCGACACCGGCGCGGAACTCTTCAACACGGTCGGGGTGGCAGGTGATGCCACGCTCGCCTTTGGCCCAGTCGCCGGCCGGCAGGTTGAACAGCACCTGGGTCAGGCCGTGCGCATCGAGCTGCTGCTTGATTTCGGCGGCGCTGAAATCGTACGGGAAGAGGTATTCGACGCCGCTGAAACCAGCATCGGCGGCGGCCTTGAAGCGGGCCAGGAAGTCCTGTTCGGTGAACAGCATGGACAGGTTGGCAGCGAAGCGAGGCATGAGTTGTCTCCTTGCGATGAAGGCCCCCAGGGCATGCCTGGGGGCGTCAGGCGATCAGTCCAGCATCGAGATGGCGGTTGGCGCGTCGTTACCGACCAGGGCCAGGTCTTCGAACTCGTTGACCGCGTTGATCTCGGTGCCCATGGAAATGTTGGTCACACGCTCGAGAATCACTTCAACCACCACCGGCACGCGGAACTCTTCGGCCATTTTCTGCGCCTTGAGCAGGGCAGGGGCGATTTCGCCTGGCTCGAATACGCGGATGGCCTTGCAGCCCAGGCCTTCGACCACGGCGACGTGATCGACACCGTAGCTGGCGGCGTCGCTGGAGTTGATGTTCTCGAACGCCAGTTGTACACAGTAATCCATGTCGAAGCCACGCTGCGCCTGGCGGATCAGGCCGAGGTAGGCGTTGTTCACCAGCACGTGGACGTACGGCAGGTTGAACTGCGCGCCGACTGCCAGCTCTTCGATCATGAACTGGAAGTCATAGTCACCCGACAGGGCGACCACTTTGCGCGATGGGTCGGCCTTGACCACACCCAGTGCGGCAGGGATGGTCCAGCCCAGCGGGCCAGCCTGGCCGCAGTTGATCCAGTGACGTGGCTTGTACACGTGCAGGAACTGCGCGCCGGCGATCTGCGACAGGCCGATGGTGCTGACGTAGGTGGTGTCCTTGCCGAACACCTGGTTCATCTCTTCGTACACGCGCTGTGGCTTGACCGGCACGTTGTCGAAGTGGGTCTTGCGCTGCAGGGTGGCCTTGCGCTCCTGGCAGTCTTCCAGCCAGGCCTTGCGGCACTTGAGCTTGCCAGCGGCTTTCCACTCGCGGGCCACTTCGAGGAACACATCCAGCGCCTTGCCAGCGTCCGACACGATACCCAGGTCTGGGGTGAATACGCGGCCGATCTGGGTCGGTTCGATGTCCACGTGCACGAACTTGCGGCCTTCGGTGTAGACGTCGACGGAGCCGGTGTGGCGGTTGGCCCAACGGTTACCGATGCCGAACACCAGGTCGGATTTGAGCAGGGTGGCGTTGCCGTAGCGGTGCGACGTCTGCAGGCCGACCATGCCGACCATCAGGGCGTGGTCGTCCGGGATGGTGCCCCAGCCCATCAGGGTCGGGATGACCGGTACACCGGTCAGCTCAGCGAACTCGACCAGCTTGTCGCTGGCGTCGGCGTTGATGATGCCGCCGCCTGCCACCAGCAGTGGGCGCTCGGCGTCATTGAGCATTGCCAGGGCTTTTTCGGCCTGAACACGGGTGGCGGATGGCTTGTTGACGGCCAGCGGCTCGTAGGCGTCGATGTCGAATTCGATTTCAGCCATCTGCACGTCGAACGGCAGGTCGATCAGCACAGGGCCTTGGCGGCCGGTGCGCATTTCATAGAAGGCCTTCTGGAACGCGTAAGGCACTTGGCCTGGCTCCAGCACGGTGGTCGCCCACTTGGTCACCGGCTTGACGATGCTGGTGATGTCGACGGCCTGGAAGTCTTCTTTGTGCAGGCGTGCACGCGGGGCCTGGCCAGTGATGCAGAGAATTGGGATGGAGTCGGCCGACGCACTGTACAGGCCGGTGACCATGTCGGTGCCGGCAGGGCCGGAAGTGCCGATGCACACGCCGATGTTGCCTGGGTTGGCACGGGTGTAGCCCTCGGCCATGTGCGAGGCACCTTCAACGTGGCGAGCGAGGACGTGATCGATGCCACCGACTTTTTTCAGGGCCGAGTACAGCGGGTTGATGGCAGCCCCTGGGATGCCGAACGCGGTATCTACACCTTCACGGCGCATGACCAGAACGGCTGCATCGATTGCTCTCATTTTGCTCATGGGTTGTGCCTCATCGATTTTGTAATTGTATACAACTTGCTGTGCGGCAGAGTGTATTCACGCCTGCCTGCTTAGGTCAATGGATTTTCATCGGGGAGAATGGCTTTCGTCGGACCGCCCGTGAAAACGGCGTTCTGTCGGATCGAGTACGATCGTTTTAAAATATTGTATACAAAAATATCTTCTGTTGTGTTCTATTTGCGCTATTGGTTTTCAACTGCCCTTAGGGCTTCTCACAACAAGAAGAGGACCTTTTCATGAACGTTCTGAACCTGAAAGTCGCGGTAAGCCTGGTCAATGCTGCGCTGGCGGCAGGCCGCCAGATCAACGCTGCGCCGTTGACTGTGGCGGTGTTGGATGCGGGCGGGCACTTGCTGGCGCTGCAGCGTGAGGATGGCGCTAGCCTGATTCGGCCGGAAGTGGCCACCGGTAAGGCCTGGGGGGCGATTGCCCTAGGCAAGGGCTCACGCTTGTTGGCGCTGGATGCGCAGCAACGTCCGGCGTTTTTTGCCGCATTGAATGGGCTGGGGGAGCGGCCGGTGGTGCCGGCACCGGGTGGTGTGCTGATTCGTGATCAGGACGGCAAGGTGCTGGGTGCGGTGGGGATCAGCGGGGATACGTCGGATATCGACGAGCAATGCGCAATCAGTGCGATCGAGGAAGTTGGGTTGAAGGCGGATGCGGGGGTGGCTGCCTAAATCTCTATTGGTTGTACTGGCCTATTCGCGGGCAAGCCCGCTCCTACACGTCACCGCAATGCTGGAAACTGCGGTGAACCTGTGGGAGCGGGCTTGCCCGCGAATGGGCCCTATCAGGCCGCCTCAGGCTCACAGCCCTTGAGCACCAGCCGAATGATGGTCTCGGCCGCCGCGTCATAATCACTCTCGGCCAGCTTGGCCTTGCCCGTCACCGCCGAAATCTGCCAATCGAAATCGGCATAGGTCTGGGTCGCCGCCCAGATGCTGAACATCAGGTGATGCGCATCCACATTGGCGATCTGCCCGCGCTCGATCCAACCCTGGATGCATTCGATATTGTGCCGTGCCTGCTCGTTGAGCTGCTCGACCTGGTTGGGCGACAAATGCGGCGCACCGTGCATGATCTCGCTGGCAAACACTTTGGAGGCATGCGGCAAATCGCGGGAAATGCGGATTTTCGAGCGAATGTAGGCACTCAGCACTTCTTTAGGGTCACCGTCAGCATTGAACGGCGTCGAGGCCTGCATGATCGGCGCGATGATGCTCTCCAGGACCTCGCGGTAGAGGTTGTCCTTGGATTTGAAGTAGTAATACACGTTCGGCTTGGGCAGGCCGGCCTTGGCCGCGATATCGCTGGTCTTGGTGGCGGCGAAGCCCTTGTCGGCGAATTCCTCGCTGGCCGCGCGCAGGATCAGTTCCTTGTTGCGCTCGCGAATGGTGCTCATTGTCAGGGATCTTCCTCGTGTCTGGCCACCTCTAAGAGGGATCGGGCATGTTAGCACCGCGGCTGAAGGGCGCTCAAGGCAGCGACTTTCGGCTAGACTCCGGCACATTCATTTCACGGGAAACAGGCACATGGCAGGAAGCAGTCTACTGGTACTGATCGACGATATCGCCACGGTACTCGACGACGTGTCGTTGATGACCAAGGTCGCGGCGAAAAAGACGGCCGGCGTGCTGGGGGACGATTTGGCGCTCAATGCCCAGCAGGTGACCGGCGTGCGCGCCGAGCGCGAAATCCCGGTGGTCTGGGCGGTGGCCAAAGGCTCGTTCGTCAACAAGGCGATCCTGGTGCCGGCGGCGTTGCTGATCAGCGCCTTCATCCCGTGGGCGGTGACGCCGTTGCTGATGGTCGGTGGCGCGTACCTGTGCTACGAGGGGTTCGAGAAGCTGGCGCACAAGTTCTTGCACAGCAAGGAAGAGGACAGCGCGCAGCATGAGGCCCGCAAGGAGGCCGTGGCCGACGCCAGTGTCGACCTGGTCGCCTACGAGAAGGCCAAGATCAAGGGTGCGGTGCGCACCGACTTCATCCTGTCGGCCGAGATCATTGCCATCACCTTGGGGATCGTGGCGGATTCGCCGCTGCCCCAGCAGATCATCGTGCTGTCGGGCATCGCCGTCGTCATGACGGTTGGCGTTTACGGGCTGGTGGGCGGCATCGTCAAGCTCGATGACCTGGGCCTGTGGATGACCCAGAAAGCATCCAAATTATCCCAGGCGGTCGGTAACGGCATCCTGCGCGCTGCGCCCTACATGATGAAGAGCCTGTCGGTAATCGGGACGGCGGCGATGTTTTTGGTCGGCGGCGGGATTCTGGTGCATGGCATCGCGCCCCTGCATCATGCCATCGAGGCCTTCAGCGTGGGGCGCGGTGGTGGGCTGACCGTGGCCTTGCTCAACGGCGTGGCCGGTGTCGTGGCCGGGGCCGTGGTGCTGGCGGTGGTCAGCGGTGTAACGAAGGTGTGGCGCGCCGTCAGGGGCTGACGACCACGCCGCTTTCCTCCGGCTTCCAGGCCAGCAGGCCCTTGCTGAAGCCGTAGGCGGCGCTCTGGTAGTAGGCAATGGCACGGCGTACCAACGGGTTGTCGTTGCCCACGGTGGTTTCATGGCTGTTGCCCAAGGCGTCTTCATGCACGCGCATGCCACCGCGTGGGCTGAGGATGGCCAGGTTTTTGCCGTCGAACAGGCCCAGGTGCTGGTAGTTGCCGATCAGTACGCGAGGTGGCAGTGCATCCTCCTTGAGCAGGTCGCGGCCGAAAAAGGTCGAGGTGTAGTCAAGGTTGAGCAGGCCGAGCACGGTCGGCGCCAGGTCGATCTGGCTGGCCAGCTTGGCGTCCTCTCGGGGCGCGATGAGCTTGGGTGCATAGATCCACAACGGGATCTGGTAATTGCTCACCGGCAGGTCTTCCACGCCAGCGCTGCCAGCGGTGTGGTCGGCGACGAAGATGAACAGCGTGTTGTCGAACCACGGCTTGTGCTTGGCCGCCTGCAGGAACTGCGCGATGGCATGGTCGGTGTACTTCACCGCACCTTCACGGCCATCACCGGATGGAATGTCGATGCGGCCTTCCGGGTAGGTGTAGGGGCGATGGTTGGACGTGGTCATCAGTTGCAGGAAGAACGGCTGCTGCTTGGCATGGTCAGCGTCGGCCAGCTTCAGGGTTTGCCGATACAGGTCTTCATCGGCCATGCCCCAGGCGTTCTTGAAGCTGATTTCGCTTTCATCGATGCTGCTCTGGTCGACGATGCGATAGCCATTGCCACTGAAGAACGCATTCATGTTGTCGAAATAGCCGCGCCCACCGTAGACGAACACGGCATCGTAGCCCCTGGCCGTCAACTGCTGGCCGAGGCTGGCATAGCCGCTTTCGCGGCCGATGCGCTTGACGATCGAGCGCCCCGGGGTTGGCGGAATCGACAGGGTGATGGCTTCCAGGCCGCGGTCGGTGCGGGTGCCGGTGGCGTAGAAATTGTTGAAGTACAGGCTCTCGCGGCGCAAGGCGTCGAGGTTGGGCGTGAGGTTGCGCGCGTCGCCGTTGCTGCCCATGTATTTGGCGCTGAAGCTTTCGAGGGTCACCAGGATGATGTTCGGGGTGCGCTGTGGGCCATGGGCGCTGATGTGGCGGCGAATGTCCTGTGGCTCCTGGCCCTGGAAGCGGACGTCGGGTTCGGCCAGTTCCTGATGCATGTGCGCGCCGACGTCAGCTGCGTCGAGGCTGGCATAGAACTGCGTGTAGTCCAGTTCATTGTTACGGAAGGCGGCGAAGAACTGATACGGGCCGTTGCTGGCCAGCTCGCGCTGGTAGGCGTTGCCGCCTTGGCCGCGCGGAAACTGCTGATCGATTACCACGGCATTCAGGCTAGCCAGCGCCGCCAGCAGGGCAATGCCCAGCACGCGTTGACGCATGCTCGCGGCGGGGGCGGCCAGGGCCTGGGCCAGTGGTTTGCGCAGCAGCACTGCCAGCACCACTGCGACCAACGCGATGGCGCTGAGCAGCGTGGGCAAGGGGTAGGATTCGCGGATGTTGTCCAGTACTTCCTTGGAGTAGACCAGGTAGTCGACGGCGATGAAGTTGAAGCGCACACCGAATTCGTCCCAGAACAGCCATTCCGATACTGCGACGAACAGCATCACGAACAGGCTGACCACCAGCAGCCCGGTCAGCAGCCCGCGATGGGCGCGCGTACGCCACAGCGAGGTAGGGCAAAGCGCCAGGCATACGCCGATCGGCAGGGCAGCATAGACAAGAAAACTCAGGTCGTAGATTGCCCCGTCAAAAAACAATGAGAAGTAATTACCACTGACTTCATCCAGGTGGGTTACCAGCAATACCAACCGCGTCAGTAGGAAAATGCCGAACCAGAGTGAGCAAAGTAGTACCAAGTAGCGCCAAGGGGCGGCGAGGGTAGTGCGCATCAAATAGCCCTGTTGTCTTTTTTAGTTGTGCAGAGGGCGGAAGATTAGATCAGCGTGTGCAAAAAAAATGTCAAAATTTTGCGGTGCGCACAGAGAAAGTCAGAATTATAGTTAGGCACTGTCGCTTACAGACTTGATGGGGAGGTGTGCACATGTTCGGCAATGTATTGACCTATGACGCCTATCACTTGGCGTTGTATTTGATCACGGCGATTGCCTGGGTGAGCCTGGGCTTTGGCTTCCTGCTGAGCGGGATAGACATGCAGGCGCTCTACAAGGGCTGCGCGATGTTTGGCGTGGCGCTGACCATCAGTGTGGTGATGCTGGTGGTGGATATCCTGCAGATGCTTGAGCACCATCAGGTGGAGATGGCATTGGTGATAGTGGGTATTATTCTGCCGGCTGGGGTTATTTTGACCTACAAGGCAACTTATTTGTTAGGTAGGTTTTCTCCTAAAAGCTTGTAAGAACTTTCTTACAACTTAATGCGTGACAGCGTCACCGTTTAGCAACGCTGTCACGTTTCAGCGGCTTAGAAGTGTACTTTTACCAAGAAGCTCGCTGTGTTTTGGTCAGTGGTAAAGGCATCGGAGTCCTTGATGCCGTATTTGTTCTTCCAGTAATCGTATTCAAAACCGACATACAGTTGCTTCTCACCCAGGTGCAACGCCTTGCCCAGGTCATATTTGACCTGTGGGTTGAAGTGCAGGTTGGCTTGGTAGGTGCCGCGACGGTTCTCGTCGTTGTCCACGACCCAGTCCATGAAGCCGTCGATTAGGATGTCGGACGAGCCGACTGGAATGGTGTAGGACCAGACCGGGGTAATCTGCCAGACGTTGTCACCCGCGCGGCTGCCGTCGGTGGTGCGCTGGTAGAAGTTCAGCTGGAAGTAGTCGAAGCCTGGGATGTCCAGGTCGAAGCCCGGGCCGATCAGGTAGGACTCGGTATCACCCTCGCCGAACTCGTAGGTCATCGCCAGCAGCACGTCCTTGACCGGGCCGAACGCCAGCTTCTGGTCGAAGATCTTGCCAAACGACAGGCGTGGGCTGATTTCACCGTAGTAGGTGTTGGGGCCGTTACCCGCGTCTTTCTTGCCTTGGTAGAAGATCTTGTCGACGAAAATGAAGTTGTCGCCGTACTTCCAGCCATCGGCGTGCTCGAAGGTCACGGTTTGCTGGATCTCGGGGTTGACCTTGAAGTTCTTGCCCCACAGGTAGGTGAGGCTGTTGTTCTGCCACTGCAGCAGGTCGCCGCCGAAGGTGGTGCCGCAGGCCAGCAGGCCGCCGGCGAGGATCAGGCTGTTGATGGTACGCATTGCGAGTGTCGCTCCCTTGATTGATCTGTTGTCAGCGCTCGGTGTTGGCGCTGTTTTTGTCTTTTGAGTCAGCTTTTTTCGATAGGCCACAGCTGTTTGGCAAGAGCTGAGCCAACTTTTCCGGGCTGGCACAACCTTCCTGCTCGACTTCGTTCTGAACGGATGAAAAGGGTCTTTCAGGCTGGCAACACGTTGGCCAACCGCCCGTATTCATTGACTGAGCGGTCAGTAAACGCAGGCAGAATCCGTTCTGCCCTGATCGAGGGGGCGCGCAGATTACTGGCTTGCGCGCCGGTCCTCAAGTGCTCCGTCCTGGAGCGGTGTGAATCAAACTTGTGCGTTTGGTCAGGTTATTAGAAATGGACTTTGATCAGGGCGCTTGCAACGCTCTGGTTGCTGTCCACATTGCCGCGGCTGTCGATGCCGTATTTGTCCTTCCAGTAGCTGTATTCAAAGCCTACGTACAACTGCTTGGCACCCAGGTTCAAGGCCTTGCCCAGGTCGTATTTGACCTGCGGGTTGAACTGCAGGTTGGCGTGGTAGGTGCCACGGCGGGTCTGGTCGTTATCCACGACCCAGTCCATGTAGCCGTCGATGAGGATGTCGGACCTGCCCACGGGAATGGTGTACGACCAGGCCGGGGTGATCTGCCAGACGTTGTCGCCAGGGCGGCTGCCCTCGGTGTTGCGCACGTAGAAGTTCAAGGTGAAGTAGTTGAAGCCGGGGACGGCCAGGTCGAAGCCGGGGCCGATCAGGTAAGCCTCGTTGTCGCCTTCGCCACGCTCGTAGGTCATGGCGATGAGCACGTCTTTGATCGGGCCGAATTCGAATTTATGGCCGGTCATCTTGCCAAGCGACAGGCGTGGGCTGAACTCACCGTAGTAGGTTGTCACGCCTTTGCTGCGGTCGGCCTTGCCGTTGTAGAAAATCTTGTCGACGAACATGAAGGTGTCGCCGTACTTCCATTTGTTGGCGTGCTCGAACGTGATGGTCTGCTGAATATCAGGGTTGACCTTGAAGTCCTTGCCGTACAGGTAGCTCAGGCTTTCGCCGTGCCATTGCAGCCATTCGCCTGCATGCGAGGGGAGGGTGGCCAGCAGGCTGCTGCCCAATAACAGGGACGTGGTGATGCGCTTCATGTCGTGATTCCCGGACTTATTGTTTTTGTTGGCGGTTTTTTTAGCGCGCAGGGGCGCCCCGAGCGGCCCATTCCGGCGGGCCGACGGTGTAGCGGTTACTGCGGGTGTGAGTCAGGGCGGCCATTGCGCCGCCCTGTCTGGCTCAGTGCTGGTGACAGGCGTCGTTATGCGCCGCGCGGTCGGCACCACCGAGGATGTTGAACAGCACGTTCAACACCAGGGCGCTGACCGTGGCCATGGCGATGCCACTGTGGGTGATCGGTTCCATCCACTGCGGCATCTGTGCGAAGAACTCTGGGCGTACCACGGGGATCAACCCGAAACCGACACTCACCGCAACCAGCAGCTGGTTGCGACGGTCGCCGATGTCTGCTTCCTGAAGGATCTTGATCCCGGTGGCGGTGACCATGCCGAACATGGCGATGGACGCGCCGCCCAGTACCGCAGGCGGGATCGAAGCAATCAGGAACGCCGCTTTGGGCAGCAGGCTGAGCAGGATCAACAGCGCGCCGGCCACCACGGTGACGTAGCGGCAGCGTACCCCGGTCATCTGCACCAGGCCGATGTTCTGGGCGAACGAGGAGTGCGTGAAGGTGTTGAAGAAGCCCGCGACAAACGACGCGCCGGCATCGCACAGCAGGCCGCGACGCAGCATGCCAGGCGTGACTTCACGATCGGTCACCTTGCCCAGGGCGAGGAACATGCCCGTGGACTCGACGAAGATGATCACCACCACCAGGCACATCGACAGGATCGGTGCCAGGCTGAAGGTCGGCATGCCGAAGTGCAGTGGGGTGACCACTTGCAGCCACGGTGCGTCTTTCAGGCCGGTCAGGTCGACCATGCCGATGGAGCCGGCCAGGATGTAACCCAGGCCCATGCCCACCAACACCGAAACGTTGACCCAAAAGCCACGCATGAAGCGGTTGATGAGCAGGATCACGGCCAGTACCAGGCCTGCGACCATCAGGTAGATGGGCGAGCCGAAGGCTTCTGCCTCATGGCCGCCACCGGCCCAGTTGACCGCGACCGGGAACAGCGACAGGCCGATCGAGGTGATGACGGTACCGGTAACCAGGGGCGGGAAGAAGCGTACGACCTTGGACATGAACGGCGCGATCAGCATGCCGAAGAACCCGGCTGCGATGGTCGCGCCGAAGATCCCCTGCAGGCCGACGCCGGGCATGCCGGCCATGGCCACCATGCTGCCGACGGCAGCGAAGCTGGCGCCCATCATCACGGGCATGCGGATGCCCACCGGGCCGATACCGAACGACTGGATGATGGTAGCAACGCCTGCGACCAGCAGGTCGGCGTTGATCAGGAAGGCGACTTCTTCACGGGACAATCCGGCGGCTTGGCCAATGATCAAAGGCACGGCAATCGCGCCTCCGTACATCAACAGCACATGTTGCAGGCCTACCAGGATCAGTTGGAACAGGGGCAGAGGCTGACGCGGCGGCGCAACGGGAATGTACGCCTTGCGTGACTCGGACATGCAGCACCTCGAGTTTTGTTTTTATTCTCGGATCCAAGCGCCAGGCTGCAGGCCTGGGCGCTCGATGCTTGCTAGTTGCGTATTGCCTTGAAACAGAGGCCGGACAGGCCGGCCTCTTCGCGGGTAAACCCGCTCCCACCGGGAGCGGTGTGTGCCCGATGGGTCAGTTGACCGGGGCGCCTTTGGCGATCCAGTCACCGACGAGCTTGCGCTCTTCGGTGGTCATCTGGGTGATGTTGCCCAGCGGCATGATCTGGCTGGCGACCGCTTGCGCCTGGATGCGCGCGGCTTGGGCCTGGATCTGCTGCGGGGTGTCGAACATCACGCCGGCAGGGGCGGCGCTGAACAGTGGGCTGGTCGGCTTGGACGAGTGGCACACGGTGCAGCGTTCCTGGATGACATTGTGGATCTTGTCGAAGCTGTCGCCGCTTGCCTGGGCAGTGGCTTGCGCCGGTGCCGCAGGGGCTTCGGCGGGCTTGCTGGCCTCCTCGGCGCGCAGCTCGGCAGCCGTCTTGCCGCCGACGGCGGTGGCGGGCAGCGGCTGGTACTCGATCTTCGCGGCTGCTTGCTCAGGGCTGACGGCCATCGGCTTGGGGCCGGTGACGTAGGCCAGGCAGATCATCGCCAGGGCGCCGACGGGCAGGGTCCAGGCGTACTTGCTGCTGTCATGGCGGGTGTTGAAGTAGTGACGGATCAATACCGCCGCCACTGCAATGCCGGCCAGGATCAGCCAGTTGTACTGGCTGCCGTAGGTGCTCGGGAAGTGGTTGCTGATCATGATGAACAGCACCGGCAGGGTGAAGTAGTTGTTGTGACGCGAACGCAGCAGGCCTTTGGCCGGCAGGCGTGGGTCAGGCGTGGTGTTGTTCTCGATCGCTGCCACCAGCTGGCGCTGGGCCGGCATGATGATGCGGAACACGTTGCCGACCATGATGGTGCCGATGATCGCGCCGGTGTGCAGGTATGCGCCACGGCCGCTGAATACCAGGCTGAAGCCCCAGCACGCAGCGATGATCAGCACGAACAGCACGCCGCCCAGCAATGCCGGGCGCTTGCCCAGCGGCGAGTCGCAGAGCAGGTCGTAGATGAACCAGCCGGCCACCAGCGAACCGATACCAATGGCCACGCCCTCGGCACCGCTCAGGGTGCTGCCAGGGGCCAGCAGGTACAGGGTCGGGTTCCAGTAGAACACCACGCACAGCAGGGCGATACCGGACATCCAGGTGAAGTAGGCTTCCCATTTGAACCAGTGCAGGTTCTCGGGCATTTTCGGGGGTGCCAGCTTGTACTTTTCAAGGTGGTAGATACCACCGCCGTGGATGGCCCAAAGGTCACCCGACAGCCCGTCACGCGGATTGCTCCGGTTCAGGTTGTTTTCCAGCCAGACGAAGTAGAACGATGCACCGATCCAGGCGACACCGGTGATCATGTGAACCCAGCGAATGCTCAGGTTCAGCCATTCGTGAAGGTGTGCTTCCACAGTATGTACCTCTGCCGATCACCTTACGATGATCGACCTTTTCTTATTGGTGGGGATTGAGGATCAGCATCTGTTCCTCGGTGAAGTAATGCTCATCGCAGTTGTTGCCAGAACCACTGCGATCAACCACCAGGAAATCATCCCGCTTTTCGATCGTAAGCACCGGGTGGTGCCAAACGCCGCGATGGTAATTGATGCCCTGCCTGCCGTTACTGCGGAAGGCGCGGACCAAGCCTGATACAGGTGCATCGCCAACGGGCGCGACCACGATCAGAAAGGGGTTGCCGAGCAGCGGGATGAAAGCCTGGCTGCCCAGCGGATGGCGTTCCAGCATGCGTACGGTCAGCGGCATGTCCAGCGCGTCGGCGCGGAAGATGCTGATGATCGCTTTGTCTTCAGGCTCGGCGGTTTCGACCGTGGCGAGCTTGTGAAAGCGCATGGTCGAGCCGTTGTTGATCATGAAGTGGTCGCTGCCATCGGTTTCGATCACGTCACCGAAGGGGGCGAAGGCTTCTTTGGTCAGGGGCTCGATCATCAGGGTGCGCATGCGGTTATCTCTTCTATTGTTCGTTTTCTGAATGAGGTTCGGCTGTTGCTTACAGCTGCAGCAGACGGAACAGGGCGATCAGGTTGATCTGCGCCAGGGCTTCCTTGAATTCGGCATCCGCGTCGTTGTGGATGCGCTTTTCGAAAGCGGCGAGGATCTGGTGCCGGTTGCTGCCCTTCACGGCCATGATGAAAGGGAACTGGAACTTGGCCTTGTAGGCGTCGTTGAGTTCGGTGAAACGGGCGAACTCTTCGGCGGTGCACTGGTGGATACCGGCGCCAGCCTGCTCGTTGGTGCTCGATTCGGTCAGCTCGCCCTGGATGGCGGCTTTGCCGGCCAGGTCCGGGTGAGCGTTGATCAGCGCCAGCTGGTCGGCGTGGTTGGCGCTGAGCAGGATGTCGCTCATGCGCTGGTGCAGCACTTCGATCTCGTCCAGCTCGCTCAGGTTGCCCAGGCCATAGGCTTTTTCAGCGACCCACGGCGAGTGCTCGTAGATGTCGGCGAAGGCGGCGACGAAGGCGTCGCGGCCCAGGGTCGATGGCGTGAGGGTCTTGAAAGCGGTCATCAGGCGTTCTCTTTCTTGTACGGGTGGGTGGTGTGCCAGTGGCGGGCGATGTCCGCGCGACGGGCGAACCAGACCTGGTCATGGCTCTTGGCGTAGTCGACGAAGCGCTTGAGCGCGGCCAGGCGCGCCGGGCGGCCGACCAGCCGGCAGTGCAGGCCGATGGAGAGCATCTTCGGCGCTTCGGCACCTTCGGCGTACAGCACATCGAAGGCGTCCTTGAGGTACTGGAAGAACTGCTCGCCGCAGTTGAAGCCTTGTACCTGGGTGAAGCGCATGTCGTTGGTGTCCAGGGTGTAAGGGATCACCAGGTGCGGCTTGCCGGTGGGGTTGTTCGGCTCCCAGTAGGGCAGGTCGTCGTCGTAGGTGTCGCTGTCGTAGAGGAAACCACCTTCCTCCATCACCAGGCGGCGGGTATTCGGGCCGGTGCGACCGGTGTACCAGCCCACAGGGCGCTCGCCGGTCAGTTCGGTGAGGATGCGGATGGCTTCGAGCATGTGCTCGCGCTCTTGGGCCTCGTCCATGTTCTGGTAGTCGATCCAGCGGTAGCCGTGGCTGCAGATCTCGTGGCCGGCTTCGACCATGGCGCGGATCACATCCGGGTGGCGCTGGGCGGCCATGGCCACGGCGAACACGGTCAGCGGTACGCCGCTGTCCTTGAACAGCTTGAGCAGGCGCCACACGCCGGCACGGCTGCCATACTCGTACAGCGACTCCATGCTCATGTTGCGTTGGCCCTGCAACGGCTGGGCGGCGACCATCTCGGACAGGAAGGCTTCGGACTCTTTGTCACCGTGCAGGATGTTGCGCTCGCCACCTTCTTCGTAATTGAGGACGAAAGACAGGGCAATGCGGGCGTTGCCCGGCCATTGCGGGTGAGGTGGGTTGTTGCCGTAACCGATCAGGTCGCGAGGATAGTCAGCGCTCACTGCAGTCTTCCTTCTTGTGTGTTAGTGCGGGGTGGGCGGGCCGCGTCGGTATGTCGCACCACCGGATGGGCTGATTGTATACAACTTCTGAAATCTTTTGTAAGCCTGTTTTTCCGCATTTCTTCCCTTTTGTCGCCTGAGAATCCCTTGCAATAAACCTGCCTGATTGGTCAGCTAATGGCGTTGGCCTCGGCACGGTGCCTGTATTTGCGACTGTTGGCGGGTTTGCCTGGGCCGCGACGGACGGGTTCAAAAAATTGTGTACAATTTGGCGATGGAATGTCTTAATAACGTCATTCCCGCACATCGCAGGCCGGTTGGCGTGATGATGGCCGTGTATTTTTTGCCCACAGATTGAACAAGAGGCGACAAGCAATGGGACGTTTGACCACACACGTACTGGATGCCGCGCATGGCTGCCCGGGCAGCTCGATCAAGGTCGAGTTGTACCGTGTCGAAGGCCAACAGCTGGAGCTGGTGAACACCGCCCTGACCAACAGCGATGGCCGTGTTGATGCGCCGTTGCTGCAGGGTGACGATTACCGCACGGGCGTTTACCAGTTGCAGTTCAGCGCTGGCGATTACTACCGCGCTCGCGGTGTGCAACTGCCGGCCCAGGCGTTTTTGGATGTTGTCGTGCTGCGCTTTGGCATCGATGAGCAGCAGGAGCACTACCACGTGCCGCTGCTGATCTCGCCGTACAGCTATTCGACCTATCGCGGAAGCTAGTTGGTCGCTAGAAGAATCTTCGTAGGTCCTTTGGCCCGCTCTCACACTGGCGGGCTTTTTTTCGTCTGGTGTTTTTACACGTTGAGCTGGCATCAACCCCGCTTACTGATATTTTTGTCAGTTGTCTCTTCTGGATGTGTCTGAAATGATCAAATGACAATCCACACTGGAGCGTCAGGCATGATGATTTCAAAAAATGCATATGCACCTTATGGCTACCGTCTGCCCAATCATTACACTCTGGGCTTCAATGGTGAATGCCTGGATCCGGTCACTGGATTTTATAATTTGGGTAATGGTTATCGTGGGTATAATCACGTTTTGATGCGCTTTAATAGCCCAGATAGTTTGAGCCCATTCGCCGAGGGTGGTTTTAATGCATATGCCTACTGTCAAGGGGATCCTGTGAATTTCCTTGACCCAAGCGGCCATCTCATAGTGAGTCTAGTGAAAATGGCAGCTAGGCGACCTTTGCTTTCGTTAGTGCAGCCTATAGTTAAAGAAGTGATAGCGAACGAGACTCCGATTGGTCTGTTTAGTAAGAAGCTTGGCTGGCATGGTACGAATATTTCGAATATAAAATCTTTAGAAAATGGTCTACAGCCAGGGCATTCGAAGGAGGGCAGGCAATTGCAAGGGGCGGGATTTTACTTTGCGCCCGACATTTGGGAGGCCGCGCCGTATGCTCAAGAGCATGCCCCTAACGGAGTAATACTTGTGGTGTTAATACGCAAGGATGTTAGGTTGATTCCCGGTAAGGGCTATACAACAGATGAGCGAGGTAGGGTGCTGCTCAAGGAAACGGCATTTGATGTTGTTAGGGTGCAAGAGACTGTTCCAGAAAATGCGACGTCAGTAAAACTCCCCCCGGCGCCCTATAAGTTGTGGGAAAAGTAATAATACCCTGATCCCAAAACGAGGAGGGCGCCGAAGCGCCCTCTATTGAAGTGTAGGGTCAGAGAAATACAAACTTAGCTATGAAAATCGCGCAAAGTACCCACAGGCTGGCCGAGATTTCCTTGTACTTGCCAGTCCCAGCCTTCAGCGCTACATAGGTAATGAACCCCATGGCAATACCGTCCGCGACCGAGAAGGTCAGCGGCATCATGATCACCGTGACGATCGCCGGAATGCTGTCGGTGGCTTCGTCCCAGTGGATGTGCGCCATGCTGCCCATCATCAGCATCGCTACATAGATCAGCGCACCGGCAGTGGCATAGGCAGGAATCATCCCCGCCAGCGGCGCGAAGAACATCGCGGCGACGAACAGCAGGCCGACCACGACGGCAGTCAGGCCCGTACGGCCACCCGCCGCAACCCCCGCAGCACTTTCCACATAGCTGGTCACTGGCGGTACGCCGACCACGGCACCGAACACGCTCGATGCACTGTCGGCCTTCAACGCCCGCGACAGGTTTTCGATGCGGCCATCCGCCGCCACCAGGTTGGCACGTTGCGCCACGCCCATCAGGGTGCCGGCGGTGTCGAACATGTGCACGAACAGGAACGCCAGCACCACGCTGATCATGCTGACGTTGAACACGCCGGCCACGTCCATCGCCATCCAGGTCGGTGCCAGGCTCGGCGGCATCGACATCACCCCGCCAAATTTCACCAAGCCCAGGCCCCAGCCGGCCAGGGTGACGCCGATGATGCTGATCAGGATCGCGCCGAACACCCGCTTGTAGCTGAGGATGGCAATCGACAGGAAGCACACCGCCGCCAGCAGTGGGCCGGGTTCATGCAGCGAACCGAGCTTGATCAGCGTGGCCGGGCTGTCGACGATGATGCCTGCAGTCTTGAGGCCGATCAGCCCGAGAAACAATCCGACGCCGGCCCCCATTGCATGGCGCAGGCTCAGCGGGATGCTGTTGAGCAGCCACTCGCGCACTTTTGACAAGGTCAGGAACATGAACAGCACACCCGAGACGAACACCGCGCCCAGTGCCGTTTCCCAGTTGTAGCCCATGGTGCCGACCACGGTGTAGGTGAAGAACGCATTCAGGCCCATGCCGGGCGCCAGGCCCACCGGCCAGTTGGCGTACAGGCCCATCAGCAGGCAGCCCAGCGCGGCGGCGATGCAGGTGGCGACGAACGCCGCGCCGTGGTCGATGCCGGCGTCAGCCATGATGTTGGGGTTGACGAAGATGATGTAGGCCATGGTGATGAAGGTGGTCACCCCGGCGATCATTTCGGTTTTGACGGTGCTGCCATGTTGCTTGAGTTTGAAAATCCGCTCCAGCCAGCTCGTTTCGAGCGGTGGGGCGAGATCCAGCGTAGGGGCTTCGGATTTGCGGCTTTCCACAGCGGGTACTCCTCAAGTCTTTCTTGTTGTTTTGGAGCCATTGTCCTGCGCTTGCACTTGGCGGCTCCGCGAGGGAAGGCAGACACCTGACCGTTTTGTTGACTTATGGGTCAGGAAGTTGCACGGTGGATTATGCTTTTGTGTACAAAGAAAGCAAATAATGTTTTATCTTTTGTGTGCGCAATGCGTCGTACAACGGCTATATAGGTAAAAGGCCACCTGCAGAAACGGCTCAGCCTGTGTACAATGGCGCCATACTTTCCTTCGTGCCTCGAGAGCCCATGAACGAACAGCTGCAACCTCTGAAAAAACCTGTGCGCGCTGGCAAGGCCGGGCGCAGCGGTACCCAGGACGACATCGTCTACGCGCATATTTTCGAGGCGATCCTCGAACAGCGTCTGGCGCCGGGCACCAAGTTGAGCGAGGAAGCGCTGGGCGAGATCTTTGGCGTCAGCCGCACCATCATCCGTCGCGCCTTGTCGCGCCTGGCCCACGAAAGTGTGGTGCTGCTGCGGCCCAACCGCGGTGCGGTGGTGGCCAGCCCGACGGTGGAAGAGGCACGCCAAGTATTCTTCTCGCGGCGCATGGTTGAACGCGCCATCACCGAACTGGCCGTGCAGCACGCTACCCTTGAGCAGCTCAACGAGCTGCGTCAGATGGTGCGTGAGGAGCGTGACAGCTTCTCCCGTGGTGACCGCGGCGCGGGCATCCGCCTGTCTGGCGAATTCCACTTGAAGCTGGCCGAGGCGGCGGGTAATGCGCCGTTGGTCAGTTTCCAGCGCAGCCTGGTGTCGCAGACCTCGCTGATCATTGCCCAGTACGAAAGCGGCAACCGCTCGCATTGCTCGTACGACGAGCACATGCAGCTGATCGATGCCATCGAAGCGCGTGACGCCGAGCAGGCGGTGAGCCTGATGATGCATCACATGGACCACATCGACAGCAAGCTGAACCTGGACGAAGAAAGTGCCTCGGACGATCTGCATGCGGTGTTTTCGCATCTGTTGAAAAAGCCCAAGGTTGCTGCCAAGGGTTGATCGTTTGCTTGTATGAACTAGGGGGCCGCGTTGCGGCCCATTCGCAGCACAAGGCTGCTCCTACAGGGGTTACGCAATCCTTTGTAGGAGCAGCCTTGTGCTGCGAATGGGGCGCGAAGCGGCCCCTGGTCATTACTGGCCATAAACCAAACGTCTGCTAAATTCTTGTGAGCAAACCTTCATCAAGCAGTTGGGCTTGCGCATTCGTTGCGTTCAACTTCTTGAGGAAAGGATTCATGAGCATGTCCCTCGGTACACGCATGGGGGCCGAACTGATCGGCACCTTCTGGCTGGTCCTCGGTGGCTGCGGCAGTGCGGTAATCGCAGCCAGTTCCCCGCTTGGCATCGGCGTTCTCGGTGTCGCCTTCGCGTTTGGCCTCACTGTCCTGACCATGGCGTTCGCCATCGGTCACATCTCTGGCTGTCATCTCAACCCCGCCGTGTCGCTCGGGCTGGTGGTGGGCGGGCGCTTCCCCGCCAAAGAACTGCTGCCCTACGTCATCGCCCAGGTGATCGGCGCCATCCTTGCGGCAGCGGTGATCTATTTTATCGCCAGCGGCAAGGCCGGTTTCGAGCTGTCGTCAGGGTTGGCGTCGAACGGCTACGCCGATCATTCGCCCGGCGGCTATTCGCTGGGGGCGGGGTTTGTCAGTGAGGTGGTGATGACGGCGATGTTCCTGGTGGTGATCATGGGGGCCACTGATGCCCGCGCCCCGGCAGGCTTTGCGCCGATCGCCATCGGCCTGGCCTTGACCCTGATCCACCTGATCTCGATCCCGGTGACCAATACCTCGGTCAACCCCGCGCGTAGCACGGGGCCGGCACTGTTCGTCGGTGGTTGGGCCCTGCAGCAGCTGTGGCTGTTCTGGCTGGCGCCGCTGATCGGGGCAGCGATCGGCGGCGCGTTGTACCGGGGCCTGGCGAAAGAGCCTTAGCGCTGGTGCACGCAACGCCCAGCGGCGTAGGTTTCGCGCACAGTGCGGTCATCGCCCAGGGTGGTGAGCACGAACAAGGTCTCTTCGATGCTGTTGGACTGCTGAATACGGTAGTCCAACAGCGGCGTGGCCTTGTAGTCGAGCACCACGAAGTCGGCATCGTTGCCGGCGCGCAGGCTGCCGATGCGGTCGTCCAAGCGCAGTGCGCGGGCGCCGCCAAGGGTGGCCAGGTACAGCGACTTGTAGGGGTGCAGGCGTGCGCCCTGCAGTTGCATGACCTTGTACGCCTCGTTCAGCGTGTTGAGCAGCGAGAAGCTGGTGCCGGCGCCCACGTCGGTGCCCAGGCCAACGTTGACCTTGAAGCGCTCGGCCTGCGGCAGATTGAACAAACCGCTGCCCAGGAACAGGTTGGAGGTCGGGCAGAAGGCCACGGCCGAGCCGGTTTCGGCCAGGCGCTGGCACTCGTCGTCGCACAGGTGCACGCCGTGGGCGAACACCGAGCGCTCACCCAGCAGCTCGAAGTGGTCATAGACGTCCAGGTAGCCTTTCTGCTCGGGGAACAGCGACTTGACCCAGTCGATTTCCTTGAGGTTCTCCGACAGGTGCGTGTGCAGGTACACGCCCGGGTGCTCCTTGAGCAGTTGGCCGGCCAGGGTCAGTTGCGCTGGGGTGCTGGTCGGTGCGAAGCGCGGGGTGACCGCATAGTGCAGGCGGCCCTTGCCGTGCCAGCGCTCGATCAGTGCCTTGCTTTCGGTGTAACCAGACTCGGCCGTGTCGGTCAGGTAAGCAGGGGCATTGCGGTCCATCATCACCTTGCCGGCGATCATCCGCAGGTCGAGGCGTTCGGCTTCTTCGAACAGGGCGTTGACTGACTCCGGGTGCACGCTGCCGAATACCAGGGCTGTGGTGGTGCCGTTGCGCAGCAGTTCCTTGAGGAAGATTTTCGCGACCTGGTCGGCGTGGCCTTTGTCGGCGAACTGTTTCTCGCACGGGAAGGTGTAGGTGTTGAGCCAGTCCAGCAGCTGTTCGCCGTAGGAGCCGATCATGCCGGTCTGTGGGAAGTGAATATGGGTATCAATGAAGCCCGGGGTGATCAGGGCATCCTGGTAATGCACCACGTCGATACCGGCATCCAGGGTCGGCAGCAGCTCGCTGGCGTGGCCGATGGCGCTGATGCGGCCATCGGCGACCACCAGCAGGCCGTCTTCGTAGTATTCATGGGAGGCCTCCAGGCCGACCTCGGCCGGGTCGGCGATGCTGTGCAGGATGGCGGCACGGTAGGCTTTGCGGGTTGCGGTCATAAAGCGCTCGTCAAATGGCTTGGCTGCGCCGGGAAGGCGGCAGCAACTGGGCAATGGGGCCGGCGTTGGCGGCAGCGTCATGCTGGCCGAAGCAGGCGTTGTAGGTGGCAATGATTTCCGCGGCGATGGACACGGCGATCTCGATCGGCAGCTTGCCCTTGACCTCTGCAATGCCCATCGGGCAGCGCATGCGGGCCATGACGGCAGCGTCGTAGCCGCGCTCGCGCAGGCGGTGCTCGAACTTGGCCCGTTTGGTCTTCGAGCCGATCAGGCCGAACCAGGTGAAATCGTTGCGCTTGAGAATGGCGGCGGTCAGTTCCAGGTCGAGCTGGTGGTTATGGGTCATGACGATGCAATAGCAACCGGCTGGCAGCTCGGCCACTTCATCGACCGGCTCCTCGTTGACCACCTTGGTCACCCCAGGGGGGATGAGCTCGGGGAATTCCTGTTCGCGCGAATCGATCCAGCGCACCCGGCAGGGCAGCGCGGCGAGCAAGGGTACCAGAGCGCGGCCGACATGGCCCGCACCGAACACCGCGATCTGCGCCTGCACTGCGGCCATCGGTTCGAACAGCAGCACGGTGACGCCGCCGCAGCACTGGCCGAGGCTGGCACCGAGGCTGAAGCGCTCCAGGTGCGGGGTGGTGCGTTGTGCTTCGAGCATCTGCCGGGCGATGTGCAGGGCCTTGTATTCCAGGTGGCCGCCGCCGATGGTGTCGAACAGCGCGGTGGCACTGACGACCATTTTCGAGCCGGCGTTGCGCGGGGTAGAGCCGCGTTCCTCGATGATGGTGACCAGTACGCAGGGTTCGCCACGGGACTGGTGGTCGGCGAGGGCGTTGATCCATTGGTGCATGATTCAACCTCTCTTGAAGGCTGACATTGTCCTTGTGGGAGCGGGCTTGCCCCGCGAATGCGGCAGTGGCCACACCCTCGTATTCGCGGGGCAAGCCCGCTCCCACAGGGTTACGCGATGTCAGTGAGTCACGGTTTCCAGTTCTTGTTCGGCAGATTGTTGCTGAGCCACTTCCTTGCGCATCTGCTCACAGCCCCACAACACGCGCTCCGGGGTCGCCGGTGCGTCGATGTTCGGCTGCACGCGGTAGTCGGCCAAGCTCGCCACGGCGTCCTTGATCGCACACCAGGCGGCGATGCCGAGCATGAACGGCGGCTCGCCCACGGCCTTGGAATGGAACACCGTGTCCTCCGGGTTCTTGCGGTTTTCCACCAGCTTCACGCGCATGTCCAGCGGCATGTCGGCTACTGCCGGGATCTTGTAGCTGGCCGGGCCGTTGGTCATCAGTTTGCCCTTGGCATTCCACACCAGTTCCTCGGTGGTCAGCCACCCCATGCCCTGGATGAAGCCGCCTTCGACCTGGCCGATGTCGATGGCCGGGTTCAGCGAGTCGCCCACGTCATGCAGGATGTCGGCGCGCAGCATCTTGTACTCGCCGGTCAGGGTGTCGACGATCACTTCCACGCAGGCCGCGCCAAAGGCGAAGTAGTAGAACGGCCGGCCGCGGGCCTGGCTGCGGTCGTAGAAGATTTTCGGCGTGCGGTAGAAGCCGGTGCTCGACAGCGACACCTGGGCGAAGTACGCCTGCTGCACCAGTTGCTCGAAGCTGACGATCTGGTCGCGCACGCGCACATGGCCATTGCGGAACTCGACGTCCTCCTCGGTCACCTGATAGTGCCGCGCGGCGAATTCGGTCAGGCGCTTCTTGAGGATCTCGGCGGCGTTTTGCGCTGCCTTGCCGTTCAGGTCGGCGCCGCTGGAGGCCGCGGTAGGCGAGGTGTTGGGCACCTTGTCGGTGTTGGTGGCGGTGATCTGGATACGGTCGAAATCGACCTGGAAGATCTGCGCGACCACCTGGGCGACTTTGGTATTCAGGCCCTGGCCCATCTCGGTGCCGCCGTGGTTCAGGTGGATGCTGCCGTCGGTGTAGATGTGGATCAGCGCCCCCGCCTGGTTGAGGAAGGTGGCGGTGAACGAAATGCCGAACTTGACCGGGGTCAGCGCCAGGCCCTTCTTGAGGATCGGGCTGTTGGCATTGAACCGGCGGATCGACTCACGGCGTTCGGCGTAATCGCTGCTGGCTTCCAGGTCGGCGGTCATCTCGTCGAGCATGTTGTGCTCGACGGTCTGGTAGTAGTGGGTGACGTTGCGCTCGGTCTTGCCGTAATAGTTGGCTTTGCGCACGGCCAGCGGGTCACGGCCCAGGTGGCGGGCGATGTGGTCCATCACCTGTTCGATGGCGACCATGCCCTGTGGGCCGCCGAAGCCGCGGTAGGCGGTGTTGGAGGCGGTGTTGGTCTTGCAGCGGTGGCCATGCACGGTGGCATCGCCCAGGTAATAGGCGTTGTCGGAGTGGAACATGGCGCGGTCGACGATCGAGCCGGACAGGTCGGGCGAGTAGCCGCAGTTGCCGGCCAGGTCGAAGTTGATGCCGTGCAGGCGGCCGTTGTCATCGAAGCCGACGTCGTACTCGACATAGAACGGGTGACGCTTGCCGGTCATGGTCATGTCTTCGACGCGCGGCAGGCGCATCTTGGTCGGCTGGCCGGTCAGGCGCGCAATGACCGCGCACAGGCAGGCCGGGCTGGCGGCCTGGGTTTCCTTGCCGCCGAAACCACCACCCATGCGGCGCATGTCGAGGACGACCTTGTTCATCGGCACGTCCAGCACCTCGGCCACCAGCTTCTGCACCTCGGTGGGGTTTTGCGTGGAGCAGTAGACGATCATGCCGCCGTCCTCGGTGGGCATCACCGAAGAAATCTGCGTCTCCAGGTAGAAGTGCTCCTGGCCACCGATGTGCAAGGTACCTTGCAGGCGGTGCGGAGCACTGGCCAAGGCCGCGGCCGAGTCGCCGCGTTGGTGGGTGTGGCTGTCGAGCACGAAGTGCTTCTTGCGCAACGCTTCGACCACATCCAGTACCGGCTCCAGGTCTTCGTACTCGACGATGGCCGCCATGGCGGCGCGGCGGGCGGTTTCCAGGTCACGGGCGGCCACGGCGAGCACCGGTTGACCAAAGAACTCGACCTTGTCGATGGCCAGCAGCGGGTCACCGGCTACGACTGGGCCGATGTCCTTGAGGCCCGGGATGTCTTCGTGGGTGATGGCGATGCGCACGCCTTCGAAGGCATAGCACGGCGTGGTGTCGATGCGCAGGATGCGCGCATGGGCACGGTCGGCGGTGCGCGCATAGACGTGCAACTGGTTGGGGAATTCGAGGCGGTCATCGATGTACACCGCTTCGCCGGCCACGTGCTTGTCGGCGCTGTCGTGCTTGACGCTGCGGCCGACCCCGGTGGTCAGGTCCTGGCTGAACAGTTCGGCCATCTCGGCCTGGCTCTTGGCTACGTGATGGTTAGACATAAGCGGTCACCCGGGTTTCGATGTGCGGCGTTTGCTGTTCGATGAAGTACTTGCGCAGCAGGTTCTGCGCGGTCAGCAGGCGGTATTCCTTGCTGGCGCGGAAGTCGCTGAGCGGGGTGAAGTCTTCGGCCAGGGCCTGGCAGGCGCGCTCGATGCTGGTCTGGTTCCAAGGCTTGCCGCGCAGGGCTGCTTCGCAGGCGCGGGCGCGTTTGGGGGTCGCGGCCATGCCACCGAAGGCGATACGCACGCCGCTGACCACGCCGTTCTCGATGCTCAGGTTGAACGCTGCGCACACGGCAGAGATGTCGTCATCCAGGCGCTTGGACACTTTATAGGCGCGGAAGGCCCAATCCTCACTGGCGCGCGGCACGATGATCTTCTCGATGAACTCGCTGTCCTGGCGCGCGGTGATGCGGTAGTCGATGAAGTAATCCTCCAGCGCCAGGGTGCGCTGACGTTCGCCTTGGCGCAGCACCACCTGGGCATCCAGGGCGATCAGCAGGGGCGGCGAGTCACCAATCGGCGACGCGTTGCCGATATTGCCGCCCAGGGTGCCCTGGTTGCGGATCTGCAGCGAGGCGAAGCGGTGCAGCAGGTCGCCGAAATCAGGGTACTCGGCGTTGAGCGCCTCGTAGCAGTCAGTGAGCGGGGTGGCTGCGCCGATTTCCAGGTGGCTGGCGGTTTTGTCGATGCGTTTGAGCTCGGCCACATGGCCGACATAGATCATCACCGGCAGGGTCTTGTGGAACTGGGTCACTTCCAGCGCCAGGTCGGTACCACCGGCCAGCAGACGTGCTTCGGGGTGCGAGCTGTACAGGTCGGCCAGGTCGGCCACGGTCAGCGGCACCAGGCAGCGTTTGTCGCCGCTGTTGAGCTCGCCGGTCTGGGTTGGCGCAATGGCCTTGAGGCGGCTGATGGTTTGGGCTTGCTGGGCGTCGAACTGATCGCGGCAAGGCTGGCGGCAGCTTTGCTCGGCGGCATCGAGGATCGGCCGGTAGCCGGTGCAGCGGCACAGGTTGCCGGCCAAGGCTTCCTGGGCCTGATGCACGTCGGCGCCTTGGCTGTTTTTCTGCAGGGCGAACAGCGACATGACAAAGCCTGGGGTGCAGAAGCCGCATTGCGAGCCATGGCAGTCGGCCATGGCTTTTTGCACGCTGTGCAGTTCACCCTGGTGCTTGAGGCCTTCGACGCTGATCAACTGCTTGCCGTGCAGTGACGAAACGAACGTCAGGCACGCGTTGAGGCTACGGTAGCGCAGGGTATCCTGGCCTTGGTCGTCCTGGGTCAATTCACCGACCACCACGGTGCACGCACCGCAGTCACCGCTGGCGCAGCCTTCCTTGGTGCCGGGTTTGCCCAGGTGCTCGCGCAGGTATTGCAGCACCGTCATGTTCGGGTCCAGGGCGTGCTCATTACGCAGCTCCTGGTTGACGAGAAACTGGATCACGGGGATGGCCTCGCAATGGTTTTATTGTTGTTGGGCGGACAATAAGCAGACCTGACGAACTGGTCAATATTTTTCTGACTCAAAGGTCAGGAAAATGCGTATGTCTACACCCGGCCGAACACATTGCCCATATCACAAGCATAGATCGCGCCGTGCAGGCAGCTGCCTGGCAGGCCAAATAAAGCGCAAGGCCCCTCTGCGCGAGTGCGGGGCAAGTACGCTACAATCCGCCCCTTGTGCCCAGTTCAATGATTTTGAAGGAAAACCATGACGTTCAAGGCCCCGGACAGCCTCTCCGAGCAGATTGCCGATTACCTGGCCGAACGCATTATTCGCGGCGAGCTGGCGCCGGGCGAGCGCATTCAGGAGCAGAAGGTTACCCAGGCGCTTAATGTCAGCCGCGGCTCGGTGCGTGAAGCGCTGTTGATCCTCGAGCGTCGGCATCTGGTAGCGATCTTGCCGCGTCGCGGTGCGCATGTGACCAAGTTGGACGAGCGCAGTGTGCGCAGCCTGTGCAACTTGATGGGTGAGTTCTACATCCTGCTGGGCAACGCCGTTGCACAAAAATGGCGCCTGGAGGCCGACTTGCGCCCGTTTCTGGAGATCCAGCAGCGCTTGCAGCATGCCCGCGACCAGCAAGACATCAAGGCCTTCGTCGCCGAAAGCTTCGCCGTCATGCGGGCTGCCTACCCGTTCGCCGACAACCCGTACCTGCAGGAAACCGTCGAAAACCTGCAGCCGGCCATGAGCCGCGCCTACTACCTGGCCCTGGACCAACGCCAGGCCAGCACGGACGACTACCTGGAGCTGTTCGCGCGCCTGCTCGAGGCCGTGGTCGCCCGCGACCTGCCGCGCATTCGCGAGGTGCTCACCGCCTATTGCCAGCGCAGCTGTGAGCTGGTGCTGGCGGCGTTGGCCCGGGCCTGACGATGCGCCTCAAGTGCATTCGCCTGGCCGGGTTCAAGTCGTTCGTCGACCCCACCACGGTCAACTTCCCCAGCAACATGGCGGCCGTGGTAGGCCCCAACGGTTGCGGCAAATCCAACATCATCGACGCGGTGCGCTGGGTGATGGGCGAGAGTTCGGCGAAGAACCTGCGTGGCGAGTCGATGACCGACGTCATCTTCAACGGCTCTACCAGCCGCAAACCGGTCAGCCAGGCCAGTATCGAGCTGGTGTTCGACAACAGCGACAACACCTTGGTCGGGGAGTACGCGGCTTACGCTGAAATTTCCATCCGCCGCAAGGTGACCCGCGACGCGCAGAACAGCTATTACCTCAACGGCGCAAAATGCCGTCGCCGGGACATCACCGATATTTTCCTTGGCACCGGCCTTGGGCCGCGCAGCTACTCGATCATCGAGCAGGGCATGATCTCCAAGCTGATCGAAGCCAAGCCCGAAGAGCTGCGCAACTTCATTGAAGAAGCGGCGGGCATCTCCAAGTACAAGGAGCGCCGCCGCGAGACCGAGAACCGCATCCGCCGCACTCAGGAAAACCTGGCGCGCTTGACCGACTTGCGTGACGAGCTCGAACGCCAGCTCGAGCGCCTGCACCGTCAGGCCCAGGCAGCCGAAAAGTACCGTGAGTACAAGGCCCAGGAACGCCAGCTGAAAGCCCGCTTGTCGGCCCTGCGCTGGCGCGACCTGGACGAACGCGTACGCCAGCGCGAGGCGGTGATCGGTGATCAGGACGTGTCCCACGAGGCCTTGGTGGCCGAGCAGCGCAACGCCGACGCGAGTATCGAGCGCCTGCGCGATGGCCACCACGAATTGTCCGAGCGCTTCAACCAGGTGCAGGGCCGCTTCTATTCAGTAGCGGGCGATATTGCCCGGGTCGAGCAGAGCATCCAGCACGGCCAGCAGCGCCTTCGCCAGTTGCAGGACGACTTCAAGGAAGCTGAGCGCACGCGCTTGGAGACCGAGTCCCACCTGGGCCATGACCGCACTTTGCTGGCCACCCTCGGCGAAGAGCTGGCCATGCTCGAGCCCGAACAGGAAATGACCCTGGCGGCCGCCGAAGAAGCCGCTGCCACCCTCGAAGAAGCCGAGCTGGGCATGCACGGCTGGCAAGAACAATGGGACACCTTCAACACCCGCTCCGCCGAGCCCCGCCGTCAGGCTGAAGTGCAACAGTCCCGCCTGCAGCAGCTTGAAGCCAGCCTGGAACGCTTGTCGGAGCGCCAGCGCAAGCTGGGTGAAGAACGCGACCTGTTAGGTGCCGAGCCGCAGGACGCGGCCCTGGTCGAGTTGTCCGAGCAGTTGGCCAGCAGCGAGATGCTGCTCGAAACGTTGCAACTGTCCGAAGAGCAAGTGGTCGAGCAACTCGAAGGCACGCGCGAGCAATTGCAGCATGCCACCCAGGCGCAACAACAGGCGCAGGGTGACCTGCAGCGCCTGGGCGGGCGGTTGGCATCGCTGGAGGCCTTGCAGCAGGCCGCGCTAGAACCTGGCGTGGGTGCCGCAGACTGGTTGCGCGAGCAGGGCCTGGCACAGCGCCCGCGCCTGGCCGAAGGGCTGCGGGTCGAGCCGGGCTGGGAGCTGGCCGTGGAGACGGTGCTTGGCGCCGATCTGCAGGCCGTGCTGGTTGATGATTTCAACAACCTGGCTTTTGCCGACCTGGAGCAAGGCGAGTTGCGCTTGCTGCTGGCAAGCGGCGAGGGTGCGCGGCTGGCGGGCAGCCTGCTGGACAAAGTCGAAGGGCGTACTGACCTGACCCCCTGGCTGGGGCAGGTCAAACCGGTCGATGACCTGGCCCAAGCGCTGGCACTGCGTGCGACCCTGGCTGAAGGGCAAAGCCTGGTTAGCCGCGATGGTTATTGGGTTGGCCGGCATTTTTTGCGGGTCAGCCGAGGCGGCGAGGCCGAAGGTGGGGTGTTGGCCCGTGGCCAGGAAATCGAGCGCCTGGGCCAGCAACAGCTGGAGCAGGAAGCCGCCCTGGAGCACCTTGAGCAACAGCTTCAAGATGTGCGCGAGCAGCAATTGGGCCTGGAAGAACAGCGCGAGCAACTGCGCCGCCGCACCCAGGAAGAAAGCCGCCAGCACGGCGAGCTCAAGGCCAGCCTGTCGGCCAGCCGGGCCCGTGCCGAGCAAGTCGAATTGCGTCGCCGCCGCCTGCACGAAGAGCTGACCGAGCTGCAAGAACAGCGCGCCCTGGAGCACGAGCAACTGGGTGAGGCGCGGTTGGTGCTGCAAGAAGCCTTGGACCTGATGGCCCAGGACACCGAGCAGCGCGAACAGTTGATGGCTCGCCGCGATACCCTGCGCGAAGGCCTTGACCGCATCCGTCAGGAGGCCCGCCAGCACAAGGACCACGCCCACCAGTTGGCCGTGCGCCTAGGCTCGCTGCGTGCCCAGCACGACTCCACCCATCAGGCCCTGGAGCGCCTGGAGCAGCAGGCAGCACGCCTGACCGAGCGCCAGGAGCAACTGAGCCTGAACCTGGAGGAGGGCGCAGCGCCCCTCGAAGAGCTGCGCCTCAAGCTCGAAGAGCTGCTGGAGCGGCGCATGAGCGTCGACGAAGAAATGCGCCAGGCGCGCCTGCACATGGACGAAGCCGACCGCGCCCTGCGCGACGCGGAAAAACGCCGCACCCAAGCCGAGCAGCAAGCCCAACTGCTGCGTGGCCAGCTGGAGCAGCTACGCCTGGAATGCCAGGGCCTGGATGTGCGGCGCAAGACCCTGCAGGAACAACTGCTGGCCGACGGCTACGACCTGCAAGGCGTGCTTGCCACCCTTGAAGCCGACGCCACCGAACAGAGCACCGAACAGGCGCTGGAGCAGACCGAGGCGCGTATCCAGCGCCTGGGCGCGATCAACCTGGCGGCCATCGAAGAGTACGAGCAGCAGTCCGAGCGCAAGCGCTACCTGGACGCCCAGAACGCCGACTTGGTCGAAGCACTGGAGACGCTGGAAAACGTCATCCGCAAGATCGACAAGGAAACGCGCAACCGCTTCAAAGATACCTTTGATCAGATAAATGCCGGATTACAGGCACTTTTTCCAAAAGTTTTCGGTGGTGGCAGCGCTTATCTGGAACTGACAGGCGAAGATCTACTCGATACAGGGGTAACGATCATGGCGCGACCCCCGGGCAAGAAGAACAGCACCATCCATCTGCTGTCCGGTGGCGAGAAGGCACTGACCGCCCTGGCGCTGGTGTTCGCCATTTTCAAGTTGAACCCCGCACCGTTCTGCATGCTCGACGAAGTCGATGCGCCGCTGGACGATGCCAACGTCGGGCGTTACGCCCGGCTGGTGAAGGAAATGAGTGAAAGCGTGCAGTTCATCTACATCACCCATAACAAGATTGCCATGGAGATGGCGGATCAATTGATGGGGGTGACGATGCATGAGCCGGGCTGCTCACGCCTCGTTGCAGTGGATGTGGAGGAGGCGATGGCCATGGTCGACGCCTGATGCGCGAAGATAGGGCACATTCTGTAGCGAAATGGCCCCGCCATGTGCGACAGACGGTGTAAAGTTGTCTTTGGTCGTGCTAGCTTAATGTCACTCGTTTTTTGCGTGGGTAAAACGCCTGTCAGAACATAGAGTTGGCGCCACGTGTTAAAGGGCTTTGAACCCTTTGTTTTCAAGCATATTTTTATAGAGGCACGGGATTACATGGAAATCGGTCTGCGCGAGTGGCTGATCCTCATCGGCATCATTGTCATTGCCGGTATTCTTTTCGACGGCTGGCGCCGCATGCGCGGCGGGAAAGGCAAGTTGAAATTCCGTCTGGACCGCAGTTATTCCAATGTCCCCGACGAAGAGGGCGGCGCCGAAGTGCTCGGCCCATCGCGGGTATTGGATAACCACAAGGAGCCAGAACTGGACGAGAGCGACCTGCCCTCGCTCAGTGCGTCGTCGCGCGATCGCGAACGCGAGCCCAAGCCAGTCAAGGCCAGCAAGCGTGGCAAGCGCGCCGCAGAAGTGCCCCAAGGTGACCTGAACCTGGTCGCAGAGGCGCGCGAGCCTGATCTGTTCGCCGATGCCGATGATGATTTTGCCGCCGACAACAACCGCAACAGCGGTGCGTCGTCCAGCAACAACACGGTCAAGGAACTGCCTCCCGCTGAAGAGGTGCTGGTGATCAGCGTCATCTCCCGCGACGAGGGTGGTTTCAAGGGCCCGGCACTGCTGCAGAACATTCTCGAGAGCGGCCTGCGTTTTGGCGAGATGGACATCTTCCACCGCCACGAGAGCATGGCCGGCCACGGCGAAGTGCTGTTCTCCATGGCCAACGCCGTGAAGCCCGGTATTTTCGACCTGGACGACATCGACCACTTCAGCACCCGTGCGGTGAGCTTCTTCCTGGGGCTGCCAGGCCCGCGTCACCCTAAGCAGGCCTTCGACGTGATGGTCGCGGCGGCGCGCAAATTGGCCCATGAGCTCAATGGCGAACTCAAGGACGACCAGCGCAGCGTGCTGACCGCCCAGACCATCGAGCACTACCGCCAGCGCATCGTCGAGTTCGAGCGCCGCGCGCTGACCCAGAAACGCTGATAGATCCAGACGAAAGAGCAGCCTGCGGGGCGTGCTGGCCGGTTCGGGCTCCTAGGTTGTCTGATCTGGCCCCTTCGCGGGTAAACCCGCTCCCACAGGTACCCCACTGTTTTTGAACCCAGTGGCGTACCTGTGGGAGCGGGTTTACCCGCGAAGGGGCCAGGCCAGGGATAAAGGATCCAGGGCCCCAGGCAACGTCCCTCAGGCTGCTCTTTTGCTTTGCAAGAGAAGACAAACGAATGACCGCCGAATCCCGAATCCACGCCCTGCGCGCCGAGCTCGACCAGCATAACTACCGCTACTACGTGCTCGATGAGCCCAGCGTGCCCGATGCTGAATACGACCGCCTGTTCAATGAGCTCAAGGCGCTGGAAGCCGAACACCCGCACCTGGTAACGCCTGACTCGCCAACCCAGCGCGTCGGCGGCCAGGCCCTGGCTGCATTCAGCCAGGTGCGCCACGAAGTGCCCATGCTCAGCCTGGGTAACGCCTTCGAAGAAGCTGACCTGCGTGAATTCGGCCGCCGTGTGGTCGATGGCCTCGATCAGCCGGGTGCGGTCGACTACAGCTGCGAACCCAAACTCGATGGCCTGGCGGTAAGCCTGCTGTACCGCGATGGCCAATTGGTGCAAGGCGCCACCCGTGGCGATGGCACCACCGGCGAAGACATCAGTGCCAACGTGCGCACCGTGCGCAACATCCCGCTCAAGCTGCAGGGCGAAGGTTGGCCCGCGGTGCTGGAGGTGCGTGGCGAGGTGTACATGAGCAAGGCCGGTTTTGATCGGCTCAATGCCGCCCAGGCAGAAGCGGGTGGCAAAACCTTCGCCAACCCGCGCAACGCCGCCGCCGGCAGCCTGCGCCAATTGGATTCGAAAATCACCGCCAGCCGCCCGCTGGAGTTCTGCTGCTATGGCGTAGGGCAGGTGTCCGCAAGCATCGGCGACAGCCACATTGGCATCCTTGAGCAACTCAAGGCCTGGGGCCTGCCGATCAGCCGTGAGCTACGGCATGCCGCCGGCATCGAAGAGTGCCTGGCGTATTACCGCGACATCGGCGAGCGCCGTAACAGCCTGCCGTACGAGATCGACGGCGTGGTGTTCAAGGTCAACAGCTTGGCGTCTCAGCGTGAACTGGGCTTCCGCGCCCGCGAGCCGCGTTGGGCGATTGCCCACAAGTTCCCGGCCATGGAAGAGCTGACCGAGGTGCTGGATGTGGAATTCCAGGTGGGGCGTACCGGGGCGGTGACGCCTGTGGCACGCCTGAAGCCTGTCAAAGTGGCCGGCGTGACCGTGTCCAACGCCACCCTGCACAACATGGACGAAATCGCCCGCCTGGGCCTGCGCATTGGCGACACGGTGATCATCCGCCGTGCTGGCGACGTGATCCCGCAAGTCATGCAAGTGGTGCTCGAGCGCCGCCCCGAAGATGCCCGCCCGGTTGAAGTGCCGAGCGCATGCCCGGTGTGTGGCTCGCAGGTCGAGCGCACGCAGCTGGTCAAACGCAGCAAAGGCAAGGAAACCACCAGTGAAGGCGCGGTGTACCGGTGCGTCGGTCGCCTGGCCTGTGGCGCCCAACTCAAACAGGCGATCATCCACTACGTTTCGCGCCGCGCGATGGATATCGACGGCCTGGGCGAAAAGAGCGTCGAGCAGTTGGTGGATGAAGGGCTGATCGGCTCGCCAGCAGACCTGTACAAGCTTCAGTTCGACCAGATCGTCGGGCTGGAAGGGTTTGCCGAAGTTTCCAGCAAGAAGCTGCTGGATGCCATCGAAGCCAGCAAGCGCCCGAGCCTGGCGCGCTTCATCTACGCCCTAGGCATTCCGGATGTGGGTGAGGAAACCGCCAAGGTCCTGGCGCGCTCGCTGGGCAGCTTGGCGCGGGTGCAGCAGGCGCTGCCACAGGTGCTGACCTACCTGCCAGACATCGGGCTTGAAGTGGCATACGAAATCCACAACTTCTTCGAAGACGAGCACAACCGCAAAGTCATCGAGCAACTGCTCGCCTGCGGCATGCAGTTGCAGGACGAAGGCGACTTGGCCGCTGAGTTCGCCGCCAGCACCACCCTGGCCGGCATGATTGCCAAGCTCGACATCGCCTCGGTCGGCCCGACCGGCGCTGAGAAGCTGGTGGCCAAGCTCGACAGCCTGGAAAAGATCATCGCCGCCGACGGTATCGACCTGCGCCAGGCCCTGGCCGCCAAGCAGGCCGAGGCCGTGCGCGAGTTCTTCAAGGACGAAGCGAACCAGAAGCTGGCGCGGGACATCGAAGCCCAGTTGCTGGCGTTCGGCATGCACTGGAACAGCGAGAAGAAAGTCGCCGAAGGCCTGCCTTTGGCCGGGCAGACCTGGGTGTTGACCGGCACCCTGGAGCGCATGAGCCGCGACATTGCCAAAGACAAACTGGAAAGCCTAGGCGCCAAGGTGGCAGGTTCCGTTTCCGGCAAGACCCACTGCGTGGTCGCCGGCCCTGGCGCGGGCTCCAAGCTGGCCAAGGCCAGTGAGCTGGGTGTGAAGGTGCTGGACGAAGACGCGTTCATCGCCTTCCTGGCGGAGCAGGGCATCGCAATCTGACCCACCTTTAAACAAGTCATTGAGAAATGATGACTTTTTCTCCCCTCAGAGGTTGTAACTTCGCCTCAGACCGGTACAATGGCGCGGCTCGCTGCTTAGCGAGTTGCGTCAGTGGTGGCCCCATCGGTCCCCCCGCATTGATTACCCGTTAACCTGGTCAGGCCCGGAAGGGAGCAGCCATAGCGGGAACATCGAGTGCCGGGGTGTGGCTGGTGGGGCTGCCTCCATTCTTTAAGTCCTTGAGCTCTCAAGGATCTCTCGTTCAAAACTACCTCTTAGTCAATGTGCGAAAGCGCATGACGTCTCGACGTTTCTACCTCTGCTCTGTGAGAATGCCAGAAGGCCATACCGCCTCCAGAACGGACGCTGCGCCATGGACAGCCTTCCTACCCTCGAAACCTCGCGCCTGATACTCACGCCGTTGCAGCTTGGCGACGCACCCGCTATTCAGCAGCTGTTCCCGCACTGGGACATTGTCCGCTACCTGGACAGCCGCGTGCCATGGCCCTATCCCGAAGACGGCGCACTCGTATACGTGCGAGACATCGCATTGCCTGCCATGAACGCTGGCTGCGAATGGCACTGGATGATCCGCCTGAAAACCGCGCCAACGCAGGTTATCGGCAGCATCAGCCTCTATGACCAGCCGGGTAACAACCGTGGCTTCTGGCTCGCACCTGCATGGCAAAAAAACGGCTACATCCGCGAGGCTTGCGTGGTCATCAACGACTATTGGTTCGAGACGCTTGGGCGTTGCGTCATGCAGGTGCCCAAGGCGGCGAGCAATGACAGGTCGCGCAGTGTTTCCCTGCACGAAGGCATGCGCCTGGTCGGGACTGAGCCGGGGCATTTCGTCTGTGGCGCCGTGCTCAAAGAGATCTGGGAGTTGAGCCGCGATCAGTGGCGTCAAAGGGTGGCGGTCGTTTAGGTACTGAAGTGACGATCTCAACGTCAGCAAATGCATGCCTTTGCCAGTGCCTTGCCGTGATAGAAAGCAGTACCTTTCAGCAAGGACTGCTTACATGAAGTCGTCTGTACCCCCGCCACGGTTTCAGCACTTTACCGTGTTCTGCATCGCCTGTTTCCTACTGTCCATCAGCTATGGCACGACGTTTCTGCTCTCTATGCTGGTGCAGGCGTTGGGCGGCACTGCGAGCGATGCAGGGCGGGTATTTGCAGTCGCGATGCTCAGTACGCTGCTGTCTGTGGTGGGCTCGGGGCATCTGTTGCAGCGCGTTGGCGCTGCTCGCGCTATCGCTGTCGGGGCGTTCTGCCTGGTCGTGGCGTCAGTGGGTTTTGCCGTGGTGCCCGGCCTGGGCGGCGCGTTGTTGGCGTGTGGCTTGATGCTTGGGGTTGGTTGGGGGCTCTTCTACACGGTAGGGCCGATCATGGTTGCTCAAATGGTCGAGCCATCACGCCGCACGCACTGTTTTGCATTGCTCTCCGGCAGCATGTTGACTGGCATAGGTACCGGGCCATTACTGGGTAAGTTCGCGGCCTTCGTGGCGCTGCCTACCCAGCTCGCTTTTTGGGTGGCGGCGTGTGCTGCAGGTTTGGCGGGGTTGTACTTTGCTTGGCTTGGTTCGACTTCGCTGGGGCAACGATCGGCTGAGAAGGTGCAGATCGGTTTGGTGTCCGCGCTCAAGGTGATGCGTTCACGTTCGGGCTTGTCGATTTTGATGGTAGGGCTGGGTGGGGCGATTTTCGGCACGATGGGCAGTTTCCAGACCAGCTATGCCGACCGCCTCGGGCTTGATTACTCGATCTTCTTCATTGGCTTCATGGGCGCTGCGATCGCCTGCAGGCTCTTGCTGGCCGGCTGGGTTGTGAAGCAACCGCCGCTGGCGACTTCGTGGGTTTTAACCTTGATCATGGCCACTGCTGTAGTGGGCTTTGATCAATGGGTGCACAGCGCCGAACGCTATCTGGCGATGGCCATGCTGTTGGGCGTGGGTTATGGCTTGAACTACTCGGTAATCAACGGGCTGGCTGCCAATGAGGCGCCAGCGGGCCTTACCGCGCAAGCACTGCTGCTGTTCAGCCTGTCGTATTTCATCGGTGTGTTCGGGTTCCCCTTCGTAGCCAGTCAATTGATCACGCAGCTAGGCATCAGTGCGATGATGTTGAGCATTGAGGGCGTTGCGCTTTTGGTTGTAGGGCTAAGTACGGCGAGGTGGCTGGCTTCGCGTTTTTCCAGGCCCGCCCTGGTGTAGGTGCTTTTCCCCCAACGCCCCGGCGGCTGACAGCTTCATCAAGCGCTGAAATTTCGGACACGCCAGGTGATCGTCCTCCGGGCACTGCGATGCATGCCGCAGCCCCTTGCTCATTGCTTGCAAGCGCTTGACCCGTGCATCGATTTCGTCCGCTTTAGCTATCAGCATTTGCCGATCGACCTGCAGGTCCGCCAGCATCGCGCCCACTTCATCCAGGGAAAAGCCTGCGGCCTGGCCTAGGGCAATCAGTGCCAGCCGGTCCGCCACGTCGGCAGCAAACTGCCGCCGCTGGCCGCGGCCGGCGAGGGACTTGAGCAAGCCTTTCTTTTCGTAATAGCGCAGCGTTGATGCGGGTACGCCTGTGCGCTTGGCGACATCGGCAATGTCCATTCTAGGCCTTGACTTGAAGTTGACTTCAACTTCTATGCTGCGCGGCATGTTGCTGAACGTCAATCTTAGAGGGCTGAATCGATGACGCTTGCCATGCTAAAAGCCGCTTTGCTGATCGGGGTTGGGGCCACCGTGATCATGGACCTGTGGGGGATGTTGCTGCGGCGCTTGGGTATCCCTACCTTGAATTTCGCCATGGTGGGGCGCTGGGCGGGCCATGTGATGAAGGGGCGGGTGCGCCACGACGCTATCGCCAAGGCCGGACCGGTTGCGAACGAACTGGCCTTGGGGTGGGTTATCCACTACGTGATCGGTGTGTTGTTTGCCGTGATGCTGGTGGGGATGGTCGGGGAGGGCTGGCTGAGTGCCCCGACGCTTTGGCCTGCGCTGGTTTGGGGTGTGGCGACGGTGGTGGCGCCGCTGTGCTTCATGCAGCCGGTGATGGGGGCGGGGTTCTTTGCCTCGCGGACGCCGACACCTGGGCGTAACTGCCTGAAGAGTCTGGTGACCCATACGGTGTTTGGGGTTGGGTTGTTTTTGAGTGCGGCTTTGGTGGCGATTGATTGAAGGCTGCCAGGGGTAGGGGCCTGGATATTGGTAGGGCTGGCGTATGGCGTGGGTCTTGTGTGTTCGTTGAGATCGAGCGCCGCCCGCGCGGCGCTTCGCAGCACAAGGCTGCTCCCACATTTGTTTCGGGCCAATTATTCCTGGGGTATTAGCGCGCGACCCCTTGGCGCCCGCCTCAATATCGTGTCGTACAAACAAGGCGGTCGCGCGCGCTGGCACAGGCGTGACTGGCCCGAAACAGATGTGGGAGCAGCCTTGTGCTGCGAAGCGCCGCGCGGGCGGCGCTCGATCTCGAAGGCGCCATAGCGCTTCCGGCGGACACCTGTCAGCCCCAGCGCGCTCTAAAACCAGGACGGTTCCTACACCTATCTAGGCGGTTTCCTGCTGCATTTGTAAGGCTTGCAGAAATATCCTACGCATCCCGTCGACTCCCGTCTGATTGTCCTTGGAAACCCCACCCAATAGGCTTTTGCGGTCGCTGTCGGTTCAGCGATCGGGTGTGGAAGCCCGGGAACGACTTGGAGCAGTTGTCTGTTATGGCAGCTGTGCGCGGGAGGTACTCGTACCTGCCGGGTTTTCCATGTGCCTGGTCTTCCACCCCGCGTACAGTTGTCACCCTAATGCGTGGAAGCAAAAGGGTGCAGCTCAGGTCACATGGAGCTTGCATGAAAAAAATCGTCCCCGACCCACCCCATACCTTCGACCTTCCCCCCGGCAAATCCCTTTCCCGCGCCATCAGCGAAGGCGTCGTGCCAATAGAGTTCGCGCTGATGAATGTCTCCCACTACCTAATGTTCGCCTACAGCGACAGCCGCCGAGCACTTGAGCGCATCCAAGAGGAAGAAACGCGACAGCTACTGGAGCATGGGCTGCGCGCCATGCAAATCGCCTGGGGTCAGGCTGATGCCGTGACATTGGCTGTCGAAGGCCAGAAGTAGCGGGGTCTGCCCACAGTCAGCGGGCTGCTTTAAACAGCGATGTTTAATGCAGGCGAAATTTCTCAGAGCAGCCCCACGTGTCGGTAGGACGCCTCCTGCATCCAGGCGCAATCCATGTCATTACAGTAATGCATGCCGCAACAAGGGAGAGCAGGCATGAAAATGAGCAAGCGGGATTTGGTCGCCGGTGTTCTGGTGACAGTCCTATGGGGCTGTAACTTTTCTGTCATCGAACTAGGCTTGAGAAGCCTGGATCCTTACCTTCTGACGCTGTTGCGTTTCGTGTTCTGCGCTATGCCTCTGGTGTTCTTCGTCAAGCGCCCGGCAGGCATTTCATATGGGGTGCTGGCCCTATACGGTGTGATGTTCGGCGCCGGCTTGTGGTGGGTTGTCAATTTCGCAATGTACCAAGGCTTGTCCCCCGGCATGTCATCGGTGTTTCTGCAGTTCAGTGCCTTTTTCACGATCCTCCTCAGCAGCCTCCTTCTGGGCGAGCGAGTCAGTGGAGTCCATCTGTGCGGCATGG
This sequence comes from Pseudomonas sp. ITEM 17296, assembly GCF_028895205.1. NCBI lineage: Bacteria > Pseudomonadati > Pseudomonadota > Gammaproteobacteria > Pseudomonadales > Pseudomonadaceae > Pseudomonas > Pseudomonas sp. ITEM 17296. The sequence continues at coordinate 98,266 of NZ_WJRS01000020.1, forward strand.
CCTCAGCCGCCTGCGGTCTGATAATGATCTTGGCATTAGGCGGTGAGTCGTCGACGGTTACCGGTGTTCTACTCGTACTTATCGCTGCCCTGGCCTGGTCGCTGTGCAACCTGGTGGTCAAGCTCAAACGCCCGGCCGACATGGTCGCGTTCATTATCTGGTCGAGCCTTTTTTCGGTCCCGGCGATATTCGTTTTGTCAGTGGCAGCCAATGGCTGGGCCTCATTCGCAGTGCTTGCCGGTGGTATAGCGTGGGAAGCCTTGTTCTCTGTGCTGTTCCAGAGCTACATCACAACCATCCTGGGCTACCTGGTATGGAACAACTTGATGAAGAAATACCCGGCTGCCCAGGTCGCACCGCTCTCGCTGCTCGTGCCTGTATCGGGGCTGGTTGCTTCCTACCTGTTTTTTGGCGAGCAGATGAGCATTGCCAAAGCGATAGCGATTGGCTTCGTCTTGCTGGGCATCTTGATCTTCGTCAACGCCCACAACCTGCAGCGGATCATGAGGGGCAGAGGCTTGACGGAATAGCGCAGTGCACGCCCTCTTCGCAGCACACGCCTGCTCCCCAAATTGTGCGAAACGTCTCTATTTAGGGCGTCCGCGCTGCGGCATTCCCAGCATACCCCGCACCCCCATACCGCTGGCTGATCCGCTCAATCTCCCCGGACTGCTTCATGCGCACCAGTGCCCTGAGCACCCCTTGCGTCGGTACCCCAGGGTCAGTGCGCACCATGCATCCCAAGTCCTGCTCTTCCAGCACTGCCAGCGTTTGCAGCTGTTGCCCCGCCGGCAAGCCCTGGTTGAACCACTGCAACGACAACTCGTTGCTCACCGCATGCAGATACCGCCCCGCGTGCAGCTTCTGCAGGGCCAGCAGTTGGCTGCGGCTGTCTTCGCGGTGCAATCGGCCCTGCTCGAACAAGGGTTGCAGGGTGCCGTAGGCATAGCCCAGCACAGTGCCGATGGCTTGCGGCGCCAGTTGCTCTGGGCGGGTAGGGTTGCTTGCATCAGCGCCGCCAACCAATACGTCGCGCTGGTGGATCACGGGGATGCTCCAGACAAAATTGCCCGGCCGATCCTGAAACCACTGGGTGCTGACATAGCAGCGCACGTCGATATCGCCGCTTTCCATGGCCTCCTGCAGGCGCAGGCGTGCCAGTACGTGATACTCCGGTCGTACACCCACTTCCCGGGCAATGGCCTGCATCAGGTCGAACAGCAAACCTTCCACCGGTTGATCGCCTTCGACACGCATCAGCGGCATGCTCCAGCTCTCGGCGACGGAAAAACGCAGCACGGGTGGGTCGGCCAGGCTGTGGGTGGTCCACAGCAATAGCAGGGGCAACAGTCTTCGCAAGGCACATCCTCCCTGGATAGCGCGCCAGTTTCATAGCTTAGACCAGTCGCGCAGGGTGCAATTTCGGCCCCGCTCCGCTAGCATTAGCGATCTTCCGCTCGATCAGGCTACGATGGTTTTTCGATGAGTTATCAGGTTCTTGCACGAAAATGGCGTCCGCGCTCGTTCCGCGAAATGGTCGGCCAGGCCCATGTGCTCAAGGCCTTGATCAATGCCTTGGACAACCAGCGCCTGCACCATGCCTACCTGTTTACCGGCACCCGCGGTGTGGGCAAGACTACCATCGCCCGCATTATCGCCAAATGCCTGAACTGCGAAACCGGCATCACCTCGACGCCCTGTGGCACCTGCTCGGTGTGCCGGGAAATCGACGAGGGCCGCTTCGTCGACCTGATCGAGATCGACGCCGCCAGCCGCACCAAGGTCGAAGACACTCGCGAGCTGTTGGATAACGTGCAATATGCCCCGAGCCGTGGGCGCTTCAAGGTCTATTTGATCGACGAAGTGCACATGCTCTCGACCCACTCGTTCAACGCCTTGCTCAAGACGCTGGAAGAGCCGCCGCCCTACGTCAAGTTCATCCTCGCCACCACCGACCCGCAGAAGCTGCCAGCGACCATCCTGTCGCGCTGCCTGCAGTTCTCGCTGAAGAACATGAGCCCGGAGCGGGTAGTCGAGCACCTCAGCCATGTGCTGACCGCCGAAAACGTGCCGTTCGAGCCAGATGCCCTATGGCTGCTGGGCCGCGCCGCCGACGGTTCGATGCGCGATGCCATGAGCTTGACTGACCAGGCCATCGCGTTTGGTGAAGGCAAGGTGCTGGCGGCCGATGTGCGGGCCATGCTCGGTAGCCTCGACCATGGGCAGGTTTATGGCGTGCTGCAGGCGCTGCTAGAAGGCGATGCCCGCGCGCTGCTGGAGGCTGTGCGCAACCTTGCCGAGCAAGGGCCGGACTGGAGTGGCGTGCTGGCCGAAATGCTCAACGTGCTGCACCGTGTCGCCATTGCCCAGGCTCTGCCGGAGGCGGTGGACAACGGCCAGGGCGACCGCGATCGCGTGTTGGCGCTGGCCTCGGCATTGCCGGCCGAGGACGTGCAGTTCTATTACCAGATGGGCCTGATTGGCCGCCGCGACCTGCCCTTGGCGCCGGACCCGCGGGGTGGCTTCGAGATGGTCCTGTTGCGCATGCTGGCGTTCCGCCCGGCCGACACCGATGACGCGCCGAAGCCGGTGCTAAAGCCGGTGGGGATCAGCCAAGCCACAGCTGATCCTGCAACACCGGTGGCAGCTGCGGGAGTGGCCCATCAGCCAGCCGCAGCGCCCGTGGCGCCGGTTGTCGCGCAAGCGGTGGAGGTGCCGACCCCTGTAGTACCGGCCGTAGAGCCGACGCCTGCCGTTACCCAGCCAGCGCCAGTTGAACCTGCTGCGCCGGCACCCGCACCTGTCGAGGATGTCATCGACCTGCCTTGGGAAGAGCCTGTAGCGCCCCCCGTGCCGGTTGCCGCCTCGCCGGTGCCTGTGGCTGAGCCAACACCTGAGCCAACACCCGCGCCCCAGCCAGCCATGGCCGAGCCGCAGCGCGAGCAGCCGGCCTACGACGAGCCGCCGTTCGACCCGTCGGCCTATGCGGCAGCGGGCATGGACCGCGACGACGAACCGCCAGCGGACGAAGATTACTACGTAGGTGACAGCGACCCCGTCGGGTTCAGTTACCTCGATGAACTGGCCGAGCACGTCCAGGAAGAGCAGCCCAAACCTGCTGCCGAACCGCTGCCAGCCGCCCAGCCGGCTACCGGCCTGGCCCTGCAATGGCTGGAATTATTCCCACAGTTGCCTGTCTCCGGTATGACAGGCAACATCGCCGCAAACTGTACGCTGATTGCCGCCGACGGCGACGACTGGCTGTTGCACCTGGACCCAGGCCAGGGCGCACTGTTCAACGCCACCCAGCAGCGGCGCTTGAACGACGCGCTCAATCAGCACCTGGGGCGCACCCTGAACCTGCGTATCGAGCTGATACGCCCTGAGCAGGAAACGCCAGCCCAGGCCGCCTCGCGCAAGCGTGCCGAGCGCCAGCAGGACGCCGTGGTGTCGATCGAGCAGGATCCGTTGATCCAGCAGATGATCAAGCAGTTCGGTGCCAAGGTGCGACAGGATACTATTGAGCCTGTAGAGGCCCTGGCCAATCAGGGCCAGTAACGGATAACCATGCGGCTGGCCCGGTGCCGGGCCGCATCACATGACCCAATCGAGGTATACCCCCATGATGAAAGGTGGCATGGCCGGCCTGATGAAGCAGGCCCAGCAGATGCAGGAAAAAATGGCCAAGATGCAAGAAGAACTGGCCAACGCCGAAGTGACCGGCCAATCCGGTGGCGGCCTGGTGAGCGTGGTGATGACCGGTCGTCACGACGTTAAGCGCGTCAGCATCGATCAAAGCCTGATGTCGACCGATGAAGACGACAAGGAAGTGCTTGAAGACCTGATCGCTGCCGCACTGAACGATGCGGTCCGTAAGGTCGAGCAGAGCAGCCAGGAAAAAATGGGCGGCATGACCGCTGGCATGCAGTTGCCGCCAGGCTTCAAAATGCCGTTCTGATACACCTTTTGCGTCAAATGGGGAGCAACGGCCTTGGGGCCGTTGCTCCCTTGTTCATTCTGTTCCCCCGACTTGCAGGCCTGCCTACATGAGCTTCAGCCCCCTGATCCGCCAACTGATCGATGCCTTGCGCACCCTGCCGGGTGTCGGCCAGAAAACCGCCCAGCGCATGGCCCTGCAGCTGCTTGAGCGTGACCGCAGCGGCGGCCTGCGGTTGGCTCAGGCGTTGACCCAGGCCATGGAAGGGGTTGGCCATTGCCGTCAGTGCCGCACCCTGACCGAGCAGGAACTGTGCCCGCAGTGCGCCGACCCGCGCCGTGACGACACGCAGTTGTGTGTGGTCGAGGGGCCGGTGGATGTGTATGCGGTGGAGCAGACCGGCTACCGCGGCCGCTATTTCGTGCTCAAGGGGCATCTGTCGCCGCTCGATGGCCTGGGGCCTGAGGCGATTGGCGTGCCGCAGCTGATGGCGCGAATCGAGGAGCAGGGCACCTTTACCGAGGTGATCCTGGCGACTAACCCGACGGTGGAAGGGGAGGCGACGGCGCATTACATCGCGCAGTTGCTGAACGAGAAAGGCCTGGTGGCGTCGCGCATTGCCCACGGTGTGCCGCTGGGTGGCGAGCTGGAGCTGGTGGATGGCGGGACATTGGCCCATGCCTTTGCCGGGCGCCGGCCGATCTCGCTCTAAAAACCTAACGAGCGGTCTGTAGGAGCAGCCTTGTGCTGCGAAGAGGCCGGTAATGGCAACGAAAATCGCTCCCGTTGTCACTGGCCTCTTCGCAGCGCAAGGCTGCTCCTACAAAAAGCGATGGCTGCAATGCACTCAGTATTCGCTGAGGGAAAACTCGGTCAGGCAGAAGGTCGGCACACCCGCAGCCTGCAGCCGGCGCGAACCGTCCAGCTCCGGCAGGTCAATGATCGCTGCCGCTTCAAATACCTGAGCCCCGGTACGACGCACCAGGTTGGCTGCCGCCAGCAGGGTGCCGCCAGTGGCAATCAGGTCATCGAAAATCAACACCGAGTCGCCTTCGCACAGGCTGTCGGCATGCACTTCGAGGAAGGCCTCGCCGTACTCGGTCTGATAACCCTCGCTCAGCACGTCAGCCGGCAGCTTGCCCTGTTTGCGGAACAGGATCAGCGGCTTGTTCAGCTGGTGGGCGATGATCGAGCCGATCAGGAAACCGCGCGCGTCCATGGCGCCGATGTGGCTGAACTCAGCCTCGACATAACGCTCGATGAACTGGTCGGCGACATAGCGCAGCCCGCGTGGGGATTGGAACAGCGGGGTGATGTCGCGAAAGATCACACCCGGTTTGGGGAAGTCCACTACCGGGCGGATCAGGGCTTTGAGGTCGAAGGCTTCGCTATGCATTGTTGCGGGTATCCTGGAAAAACGATGGCGCCAGTATACCCGTTAACAAAAGCTCAGGCCTCTATTGCACCGCCGGCCAGCGCGCACAACTGAATCGGGTCGAGGATATGCACTTCCTTGCCTTCGGCGCGAATCAGGCCGTTTTGCTGGAAGCGGGTGAAGACCCGCGACACGGTTTCCACCGCCAGGCCCAGGTAATTGCCGATTTCGTTGCGTGACATGCTCAGGCGGAACTGGTTGGCCGAGTAGCCACGTGCGCGGAAGCGTGCGGACAGGTTGACCAGGAAGGTGGCAATGCGTTCGTCGGCGGTTTTCTTCGATAACAGCAGCATCATTTGCTGATCGTCGCGGATCTCGCGGCTCATCACACGCATCAACTGACGACGCAACTGCGGCAATTGCACCGAGAGTTCGTCGAGGCGTTCGAAGGGGATTTCGCACACCGACGTGGTCTCTTGAGCCTGGGCCGACACCGGGTAGGCTTCGGTGTCCATGCCGGACAGGCCGACCAGTTCGCTGGGCAGGTGGAAGCCGGTGATCTGCTCTTCGCCGCTGTCGCTGAGGCTGAAGGTTTTGAGAGCGCCGGAACGTACTGCGTAGACCGAGCCGAAATTGTCACCCTGGCGGAACAGGAACTCGCCTTTCTTCAGCGGCCGTCCACGTTTGACGATTTCATCCAGTGCTTCCATGTCTTCCAGGTTCAGCGAAAGAGGCAGGCACAGGGGGGCCAGGCTGCAATCCTTGCAATGGGCCTGGGTATGTGGGCGCAGTTTAACTGGCTCGGACATTTTCAATCGATCCTTGTGGGAAAGCACACATAAGACGTAAGGGTAACTCACGGCGTAGGTTGTAGGCCAGCGTGCGCTATTGTGGTGCGTGCTGGCGAAGCCTCGGCGGGTGCGCGCCGAGGCCTTTCGTGTACCCATAGTGTGCCGCACAAGCCCACTTGTCCATGCGGTCGAACGACTCGCTTTTCAGATGACCCGTGAGAAGCGCTGGCGGTTTTGCATCGCCAGGTAGGCGTCGAACACCATGCACACCGAGCGCGCCAACAGGCGGCCGGCGGGCAGGATGCGGATGCCCTTGTCGTCCAGGCTGATCAGGCCATCACGCTGCAAGGTCAGCAGTTCTGGCCAAAGGTCGTTGAAGTAGCCGCGGAAATCGATGGTAAAGGCCTGTTCGATCGGCTCGTAGTCCAGTTCGAAATGGCAGATCAACTGCTGGATCACTGCCCGGCGCAGGCGATCGTCGTGGTTGCACAGCAGGCCGCGCTGGGTGGCCAGTTGGGCGTTGGAGAGGCTGTCCTGGTAGGTGTTGAGGTCGCTGCTGTTCTGGCAATAGAGGTCGCCGATCTGGCTGATGGCAGACACCCCCAGGCCGACCAGGTCGCAATGACCGTGGGTGGTGTAGCCCTGGAAGTTGCGTTGCAGGGTGCCTTCTTCCTGGGCCATGGCCAGCTCATCGTCGGGCAGGGCGAAGTGGTCCATGCCGATGTAGCGGTAACCGGCGGCGGTCAGCTGGTCGATGGTGGCATGCAGCATTTCGAGCTTGGCTGACGGGCTCGGCAGGTCATTGTTGTCGATGCGTCGCTGAGGCATGAAACGCTCGGGCAAGTGGGCGTAGTTGAACACCGATAAACGGTCGGGTTGCAGGCGGATCACCTCTTCGACCGTGCGGGCAAAGCCTTCCGGGGTCTGCTTGGGCAGGCCGTAGATCAAGTCCAGGTTGATCGAGCGGAATTGCAGGGTACGCGCTGCCTCGATCAGGGTGCGGGTCTGCTCCAGGCTCTGCAGGCGGTTGACCGCCCGCTGCACGGCCGGGTCCAGGTCCTGCACGCCCAGGCTGACACGGTTGAAGCCCAGATCGCGGAGCAGGCCCATGGTCGACCAGTCGGCTTCGCGTGGGTCGATTTCGATGCCGTAATCGCCGGAATCATCGTCCAGCAGGTTGAAATGCTGGCGCAGGGTGGCCATAAGCTGGCGCAGTTCCACGGGGCTGAGGAAGGTGGGCGTGCCGCCACCGAAGTGCAGTTGCTCGACCCGTTGCTTGGGGTCCAGGTGGCAGGCGATCAGCTGGATTTCCTGCTCCAGGCGTTGCAGGTAGGGCGCAGCGCGGCCACGGTCCTTGGTGATGACTTTGTTGCAGGCGCAGTAGTAGCAGATGTTGGCGCAGAACGGCACGTGCACGTACAGCGACAACGGGCGCACCGCCCGGCGGCTCTCGCGCAGGGCGTGGAGCAGGTCGAACGAGCCCACTTCGCTGTGCAGTTGCACGGCGGTCGGGTAGGAGGTGTAGCGTGGTCCGGCCAGGTCGTAGCGGCGGATCAGGTCGGTGTCCCAACGTAGGTCGTCGAGCATGTGGGCGGTCCCCGGATAGAGCGAGCAGTGTCCGGAGTCTATGGCCGTCTGTAGGAATCTGTGTTGATTTGTATCAAGAGCCTTTAGGGCTGCACAGCAGCCCGCTTCAATGCCCCATCAACCAATGCTGGTGTGGCCCAGGCAGCGTCCACAGGCCAAACAGGATGACCAGCAACCCGCCCGCCATGCGCACGCTGCGCCGTCGCAACAGGCTGCTGACCCGCTCCGCCGCCAAGCCCGTGGCCAGCAATACCGGCCAGGTGCCCAGCCCGAAGGCCAGCATCAACGCCGCGCTGTACCCCGCATTCCCTTGGCTCGCAGCCCACAACAACGTGCTGTACACCAGCCCGCACGGCAACCAGCCCCACAAGGCCCCTAGCAACAGGGCGCGCGGCAGGCTCGACACCGGCAGCAAGCGCGAGGCGACTGGCTGGATATGCCGCCACAGCCCTCGGCCCAGGGCCTCGATACGGGTCAACCCGCTCCACCAGCCGGCCAGGTACAGCCCCATGGCAATCAATAGCAATGCAGCTACCACCCGCAGCGCCAGGGCGGCCGGGCTGCTGGCCACGGCCCAGCCAGCCAGGCCTACCAGCAGGCCGGCGCAGGCATAGCTGAGAATGCGCCCGATGTTGTACGCCAACAGCAGCTGCAAGCGTCGGCCGCGTTGCTCGGGCGGGATGGCCAGGGTCAGCGCGCCCATCAGGCCGCCGCACATGCCCAGGCAGTGGCCGCCACCGAGCAGGCCAAGGATCAGCGCCGAGCCGAGCAGGGGCAGCAGGTCAGGCACGGGGTGGGGGGTCCTTGTCGTCTTCGGCCAGGCTGTCGTCCGGCTTGACCGCAGCCTGGTGGCGCGGGTCCTGGTCGTCGAACAGGATGCTGTGGGCAGGGCCTTCGAGGTCGTCGTACTGGCCGCTGTCCACGGCCCAGAAGAAGATGTACACGGCGACGCCGACAAGCAGCAGGGCGGCCGGGATCATGACATAGAGGGCTGGCATGGGCGGCTCCTGATCAGGCGGTGGCGGGTTGCGGGTGGCTGCTGGTGGCCGCCACGCCTGGCAGCCGGGTCAGTCGCAGGGCGTTGAGGACCACGATCAGCGAGCTCACCGACATGCCGATGGCCGCCCACACGGGGGTGATCCAGCCGAGCGCGGCAAACGGCAACATGAGGCCATTATACAGGGTCGCCCACAGCAGGTTCTCGAGGATGTTGCGGCGCGTGCGGCGGGCCAGGTCGAAGGCCTGTACCAGCGCCTGCAGGCGGTTGGACAGCAGCACCGCATCGGCGCTGGTCTTGGCCAGGTCAGTGGCGCTGCCCATGGCGATGCTGATGTCGGCGGCAGCCAGCACCGGCACGTCGTTGACCCCATCACCCAGCATCAGCACCTTGCGGCCAGCGGCTTGCAGCGCCTTGAGCCGGTCCAGCTTGTCGTCCGGGCGCAGGCCGCCGATGGCCTGGTCGATGCCCAGTTGCGCCGCCACTTCGGCGACCATCGGCGAGCTGTCACCCGACAGCAGCAGCGTCCGCCAGCCCCGCGCCTTGCAGGCGGCGAGCAGGGCCGGGGCGTCATCGCGCAGGCGGTCATCGAGGCCGAACCAGGCCAGCGGCCCTTGGCGATCACCCAGCAGCAGCCATTGGCCGCGTGGCTCGGGCACGCCGGGGATTTCTGCGCCACTCAGGGCGCACACGAACGTGGCCTGGCCGATACGCAGGCGTTGACCGTCAACCAGCCCCTCCAGGCCCAGGCCTGGCACGGTCTGCACTTCGTCGGCGGGCGCGGCGGTGCGGCCGAAAGCGCGTGCGATGGGGTGTTCGGAGCGGTTTTCCAGGGCGGCGGCCAGGGCCAGGCAACGGTCGGCGGCCAGGTCGCCCAGCGGGCGAATGTTGCGCAAGGTAAGGCGGCCTTCGGTGAGCGTGCCGGTCTTGTCGAAGATGACCGTGTCGATCTGGTTGAGCCCTTCGAGCACGTGGCCGCGGGTCACCAGCAGGCCGAGTTTGTGCAGGGTGCCGGTGGCGGCGGTAAGGGCCGTGGGCGTGGCCAGGGACAAGGCGCAAGGGCAGGTCGCCACCAGCATGGCCAGCACGATCCAGAAGGCGCGATCCGGGGCCAGGTGCCACCACCACAGGCCGATGGCCACGGCGGCTATCAAGGTAAACAGCAAGAACCACTGCGAAGCGCGGTCGGCGATCTCGGCCAGGCGCGGTTTTTCGGTCTGCGCGCGTTCCAGCAGGCGGACGATGGCCGACAGCCGCGAGTCGTGGCCGAGGGCTTCGACTTCCACGTTCAGGGTGCTCTCGACGTTCAGGGTGCCACCGGTGACCCGATCGCCGACGCGACGCGGTTGCGGCAGGTATTCGCCGGTCAGCAGTGACTCGTCGACGCTGGAGCGGCCTTCGACGATGCGCCCATCGGCGGGGATTACCGCGCCGGGCAGCACTTGCACCGTGTCGCCGCGCTGCAGTTCGCTGAGCAGGATGCGCTCGGCACGGCCGATGAGGTCCAGGCGCAGGCACGAGGCGGGCAGCAGGTTGACCAGTTGCGCGGTGGCCGCTGCAGTGCGCTCGCGGGCGCGCCGCTCAAGGTAGCGACCGGTCAGCAGGAACAGGGCGAACATGCCGACGGTATCGAAATACAGCTCGCCGCTGCCGCTGATCGCGGTCCAGATCCCGGCGCCGAACGCCAGGGCGATGGCCAGCGATACCGAGACGTCCATGGTCAGGTGGCGGGTGCGCAGGTCGCGCGCTGCGCCTTTGAAGAACGGCGCGCAGCTGTAGAACACGATCGGGATGGTCAGAAACAGCGCGACCCAGCGCAGGATGGTGTGCAGCTCGGGCGACAGGTCGATGTTGAATTCGGGCCAGGTGGCCATGGTTGCCATCATCGCCTGGAACCACAGCAGCCCGGCGACACCCAGGCGCCGCAAGGCGCTGCGGTTCTCCCGGGCCAGCTGTTCGGCGGCCTGGTCCGGTTGGTAGGGATGGGCGGCGTAGCCGATCTGGCGCAGCTCGGCGAGCAGGCGCGAGAGGGGCAGCTGGTGGTCGTCCCAGGCCAGCAGCAGGCGATGATTAGACAGGTTCAGGCGTGCTTCGGCGACCCCGGGCAGGTTGCGCAGGTGCTTTTCGATCAGCCAGCCGCAGGCGGCGCAACTGATGCCCTCGACCAGCAAGGTGGCTTCGGCCAGTTCGCCGGCGTGGCGGACGAAGGTTTGTTGCACGTCGCTGCGATCGTAGAGCGCCAGTTCATCCTGCAGTTGCCTGGGCAAGGCTTCGGGGTTGGCGCTGGTGTCACTGCGGTGTTGGTAATAGTGCTCCAGGCCCCCGGCGACGATGGACTCGGCCACTGCCTGGCAGCCTGGGCAGCAGAACTGCCGGGGCTCGCCGAGGACCACGGCGGTGAAGCGATTGCCGGCGGGGACGGGCAGGGCGCAGTGGTAGCAGGGGGTGGGTTGGGTCATTGGGCTGTTGCCTTACACAAATCAGCTGGTTTGCATCGAACCCTGTGGGAGCGGGTTCACCCGCGAATGCGATAGATCAGGCAGTGGTGATTACAGGTCTGACGCATTCGCGGGTAAACCCGCTCCCACAGGGGCAGTGGTGTCGCGATTATTTGTGTTCTGCGCCTAGCAACGCTTCATCGCCCAGCTGCAGGGTCACACCATGCTCCACCTTTTCTTCCTCGAACAACCGCCACACCTGCCCTTGCTGGCTGCCCAGCAACTCGACGAAGCGCCGCCCTTCGACCTTGTCGTCCAGTTGCCCGACATAGCGCCCAGCCTCGGCACGGGTTAGCGCCACCTTGCGGTCTTTGTCCGGCTGGGTGGGCGAGATCAGGTTCAGTTCCAGCGTTTGCGGGTCGCTGTCGCCCGTCAGGCGCAGGTCGACTTCGCCGGTCAGCTCATCCAAATGCACGCTGGCCTTGAGGTTCAAGGTCTGGGCCAGCAGCTCACGGTCCAGCGAGCGGTTGATGCCCTTGCCGGCCTCGTAGTAGTTGTCGTTGACCAGGTTGTCCGGGTTGCGCACGGCGATGCTGACCATGGTCAGGCTCAGGCACACCGAGGTGGTGAGGATACCGATGATGATCCAGGGCCAGAGGTGCTTGTACCAAGGGCTGGCGGCGGTGGCGGCAGGCATTGTCGATAATCTCTCTCAGCGGATCTGTGGGCCGATGAAGCGGCTCTTGGCTTCAACCTGGGCGTCGCTGTCATCGGCGCTCTTGAGGATGAAGGTGATTTCGTTGGTGGTCGATGGCAGTTTCTCGGGCGCTATCGACAGCTGCACGGGCAGGCTGACGATGTCACCGGCCGCCACGCGGATCTCGCGCTGGCCTTCGAGCTTGAGGTCCGGCAGGCCGGCGGCATCGAGCACGTAGACGTGGTCGCGTTGGTCTTTGTTCATGACCTTGAGGCTGTAGACGTTCTCGATCCGGCCCTGGGCGTTTTCGCGGTACAGCACGCGGTCCTTGCTGACGTCGAAGCCGACCAGCGAGCGGGTGGCGAAGGCGGTGGCCAGGGCGCCGATCATGACCAGCAGCACCAGCGCATAGCCGATCAGCCGAGGGCGCAGCATGTGGGTTTTCTGCCCGGACAGGTTGTGCTCGGTGGTGTAGCTGATCAGCCCTTTGGGGTAGTTCATCTTGTCCATGATGGTGTCGCAGGCGTCGATGCACGCGGCGCAGCCGATACACTCGATCTGCAGGCCGTCGCGGATGTCGATGCCGGTGGGGCAGACTTGCACGCACATGGTGCAGTCAATGCAGTCGCCCAGGCCTTGGGCCTTGTAGTCGATGTCTTTTTTACGCGGGCCACGGGTTTCGCCACGGCGCGGGTCGTAGGACACGATCAGCGTGTCCTTGTCGAACATCACGCTCTGGAAGCGTGCATAGGGGCACATGTACACGCACACCTGCTCGCGCAGCCAACCGGCGTTGCCATAGGTGGCGAGGGTGAAGAAACCGACCCAGAAGTAGGCCCAGCCATCGGCTTGGCCGGTGAAGAATTCGATGGCCAGCTCACGGATCGGCGAGAAGTAACCGACAAAGGTCATGCCGGTGACGAAACCGATCAGCAGCCACAGGCTGTGCTTGGCGAATTTGCGCAGGAACTTGTTGCCGTTCATGGGGGCGCGGTCGAGCTTCATGCGCTGGTTGCGATCACCCTCGGTGACTTTTTCGCACCACATGAAAATCCACGTCCACACGCTTTGCGGGCAGGTATAGCCGCACCACACCCGGCCGGCATACACGGTGACGAAGAACAGGCCGAACGCGGCGACGATGAGGATGCCTGACAGGAGGATGAAGTCCTGGGGCCAGATGGTGGCGCCGAAGATGTAGAACTTGCGCTCGGGCAGGTTCCACCAGACGGCCTGGTGACCGCCCCAGTTCAGCCACACGGTGCCGAAGTAGAGCAGGAACAGTACTGCACCGCCCACCATGCGCAGGCGGCGGAACACGCCTGTGAAGGCGCGGGTGTAGATTTTCTCGCGGGAGGCGTAGAGGTCGACGGAATCCTTCCCTTTGTTGGCAGGCGGGGTGACGTCATGTACCGGAATTTGCTTGCTCATCATCAAGTCCCACGGCAGTGGAGAAATGCCGCGGCCAGTGCATGCCGGCCGCAGTCTCGCGCAATCTGCTAGCGCTCTGCGACCCATGATACGCCTGTGATGGCACCCAGGGGTTGCACTGCGACCTTTAGTCGCGTTGGGTTCGTGGTATGAATCGTGATATGGCGGGTGTCAATTGATCCAGGTCATCTTGTGCTGGATTCTTCGCGGGTAAACCCGCTCCCACAGGGACCCCGCTGCCCTCAGGCTCGGCGAGATACCTGTGGGAGCGGGTTTACCCGCGAAGAGGCCGGACCTGCTTACTCAGCCTTTTGAGGCTCCTGCTCCTGATGCGACAGGCTGTACACATACGCCGCCAGCAAATGCACCTTGTCGTTGCCCTGCAGTTGTTCCTGCGCCGGCATCTGCCCTTGGCGGCCGTAGCGAATGGTCTGCTGAAGTTGGGCAAAGCTCGAGCCGTAGATAAACGCCTGCGGATGGGTCAGGTTTGGTGCACCCATGGCTGGCGTACCCTTGCCCTCTGGCCCGTGGCAGGCCACGCAGTTGGCGGCGAAGATCTTCTGCCCGTTTTCGGCATCGGCCTTGGCGCCTTCCGGCAGGGTGCGGCCATCGAGCTTGCTGACCACAAAGGCTGCCACATCGGCAACGCCTTGCTCGCCGATCACCTCGGACCAGGCCGGCATCACGCCGTGGCGACCGCCCATGATGGTAGTCTTGATGGTTTCCGGCTCACCGCCCCAACGCCAGTCGTTGTCGGTCAGGTTGGGGAAACCGTAGGCGCCCTTGGCGTCGGAGCCGTGGCACACCGAGCAGTTGGAAGCGAACAGCCGTGCGCCCATTTTCAAGGCCTGCGGGTCTTTGGCGACTTCCTCGATGGGCATCGCGGCGAACTTGGCGAAGATCGGCCCGAAGCGGGCATCGGCCTTGGCCATTTCCTTTTCCCACTCGTGCACGCCGGTCCAGCCTGGCTGGCCGTTGGCAAACTCGGTCTGCTTGTCGGTGTCCAGGTACGAATAGCCCGGCAGCATACCTTTCCAGTTACCCAGGCCTGGGTACAGCACCAGGTAGCCGAGGGCGAAGATGATGGTGCCGACGAACAGCCAGAACCACCATTTGGGCAGCGGGTTGTCATATTCCTCGATGCCATCGAAGGCATGCCCGACGGTCTCGTCGGTGACCTCTTCGCGCTGGCCCTTGCGGGTCGACAGCAGCAGCCAGGTCAGTGAGAAGATGGTGCCCAGGGTCAGGACGGTGACGTACAGACTCCAGAAGGTTGTCATTGTTTTTTGCTCCCAGAAGCTTTTGCTTGCGCTTGCTCGACGTGCCGGGTGGCTTCGGGATCATCCGCGAAGGGCAACCGGGTCGCCTCGTCGAACTCCTGCTTGCGCCGTGGGTTGAACACCCACAGCGCCAGGCCTACGAAGGCCACCATCACCACGACGGTGCCCAGGCCGCGAATCATCCCGATATCCATCAGCGTCACCGTTTGCTTTTGATGATGGTGCCAAGACCCTGCAGGTACGCGACGATGGCGTCCATCTCGGTCTTGCCCTTGACCGCGTCCCGCGCGCCGGCGATGTCGGCGTCGGTGTACGGCGTGCCGAGGGTCCGCAGGACTTCCATCTTCTTCGCGGTGTCCTTGCCGTCGAGTTTGTTCTCGACCAGCCATGGGTAGGACGGCATCTTCGATTCGGGCACCACGTTGCGCGGGTTGTACAGGTGCGCGCGGTGCCAGTCGTCCGAGTAGCGGCCGCCCACGCGGGCCAGGTCCGGGCCGGTGCGCTTGGAGCCCCACAGGAAGGGGTGGTCCCACACGCTTTCACCGGCGACCGAGTAATGGCCGTAGCGCTCGGTCTCGGCGCGGAACGGGCGGATCATCTGCGAGTGGCAGCCCACGCAGCCTTCGCGGATGTAGATGTCGCGGCCTTCAAGCTCCAGCGCGGTGCGCGGCTTCATGCCTTCAACGGGTTTGTTGGTGACGTCCTGGAAAAACAGCGGGACGATCTGGGTCAGGCCACCGACGCTGACGGCGATGACCATGAAGAAGGCCAGCAGGCCTATGTTCTTCTCGACGGCTTCATGCTTCATCAGTGCGCTCCCACGACGACGATCTTGGCGGCTTCATCTGCTTCAACCGGGTTGGCCGCGCGTACGGTGCGGAACACGTTGTAAGCCATCAGCAACATGCCCGAGGCGAAGAATGCACCGCCCAGCGCGCGGACGATGTAGCCCGGGTGGCTGGCCTGCAAGGCTTCGACGAAGGAGTAGGTGAGCGTGCCGTCATCGTTGATGGCGCGCCACATCAGGCCCTGGGTGATGCCGTTGACCCACATCGAGGCGATGTACAGCACGGTGCCGATGGTCGCCAGCCAGAAGTGCGCGTTGATCAAGCCGACGCTGTGCATCTGTGCCCGGCCATACAGCTTGGGAATCATGTGGTACACCGCGCCGATCGAGATCATCGCTACCCAACCAAGGGCGCCGGCGTGGACGTGGCCGATGGTCCAGTCGGTGTAGTGCGACAGCGAGTTCACGGTCTTGATGGCCATCATCGGGCCTTCGAAGGTGGACATGCCGTAGAACGCCAGCGATACCACGAGGAAGCGCAGGATCGGGTCGGTGCGCAATTTATGCCAGGCACCGGACAGGGTCATCATGCCGTTGATCATGCCACCCCAGCTTGGCGCCAGCAGGATGATCGACATCACCATGCCCAGCGACTGTGCCCAGTCGGGCAGGGCGGTGTAGTGCAGGTGGTGCGGGCCGGCCCAGATGTACAGGGTGATCAGCGCCCAGAAGTGCACGATCGACAGGCGATACGAGTAGATCGGCCGCTCGGCCTGTTTGGGCACGAAGTAGTACATCATCCCCAGGAAGCCGGTGGTGAGGAAGAAGCCCACGGCGTTGTGGCCGTACCACCACTGGATCATGGCGTCAGTGGCGCCGGAGTAGGCCGAGTACGACTTGAACAAACTGACCGGCAGCGAGATGTGGTTGACGATGTGCAGCATCGCGGTGACCACGATGAATGCGCCGTAGAACCAGTTGCCGACGTAGATGTGCTTAGTCTTGCGCTTGACGATGGTGCCGAAGAACACCAGCCCGTAGGTCACCCAGACAATGGCCAGCAGGATCGCCAGCGGCCATTCCAGCTCCGCGTATTCCTTGGTGGTGGTGTAGCCCATCGGCAGGGTGATCAGTGCGCCGACGATCACCGCTTGCCAACCCCAGAAGGTGAAGGCCGCCATGCTGTCGGAGATCAGCCGGGTCTGGCAGGTGCGCTGCACTACGTAGTAGCTGGTGCCGAACAACGCACAGCCGCCGAAGGCGAAGATCACCAGGTTGGTGTGCAACGGGCGCAGGCGGCCGAAGCTGGTCCAGGGCAGGTCCAGGTTCAGTTGCGGCCATACCAGTTGCGAGGCGATGAAAACGCCGAGGCCCATGCCAAGGATCCCCCAGACCACCGTCATGATGGCGAACTGGCGGACGACCTTATAGTTATAAGCAGTCGGACTGATTGCTGTGCTCATTCTAAGGTTCCACGGTTTTGATGTTCTTGTTGGTCGAAAAATCGGCGCCAGTATCGATAACCCCTCGGGTTACCGCAACGCAACTTTGGTACGCCGACCCGTGTCCAAGCCCGTCCACCTGTGTCCAGCGGTGTTGGGTTCGAACGATTGTACACAAATAAATATTTGTAATGTGTACCGTTTTTCATCTTTTTCTGATCGATCGGTCAGGCTTTTTTGTCGGACGGCACCAGGCTATGCGCCGCGTCTGCTTCGCTGGATTGGCAGCGAAGCCCACTGAGGC
>NZ_WJRS01000021.1:0-110711 GCF_028895205.1 Pseudomonas sp. ITEM 17296
CCCTCTCCAGCCCTGCACCTAGCGGCCCTGATGCAACCCTAACAACAACCAGGAGCAAACGATGAGCATGACCTTTTCCGGCCAGGTAGCCCTGGTCACCGGTGGCGCCGCAGGTATTGGCCGGGCAACGGCGCTGGCCTTCGCCCGTGAAGGCTTGAAGGTGGTGGTGGCCGACCTCGACCCAGTCGGCGGTGAGGCCACGGTGGCGTTGATTCACGAGGCGGGCGGTGACGCGATGTTCATCGCCTGCGACGTCACTCGGGAGGCGGATGTGCGCCAGCTGCATGAGCAGCTCATCGCCGCCTATGGCCGCTTGGACTATGCCTACAACAATGCCGGTATCGAGATCGAGCAGGGCCGCTTGGCCGAGGGCAGCGAGGCGCAGTTCGACGCCATCATGGGCGTCAACGTCAAAGGGGTGTGGCTGTGCATGAAGTATCAGTTGCCATTGCTGCTGGCCCAGGGCGGTGGGGCGATCGTCAATACTGCGTCGGTGGCGGGCCTGGGGGCGGCGCCGAAGATGAGCATCTACAGTGCCTCCAAGCACGCGGTCATCGGCCTGACCAAGTCGGCGGCCATCGAGTATGCGAAGAAGGGCATCCGGGTTAACGCGGTGTGCCCGGCGGTGATCGATACCGACATGTTCCGCCGTGCCTATGAAGCGGACCCGCGCAAGGCGGAATTCGCGGCGGCGATGCACCCGGTGGGGCGCATCGGCAAGGTGGAGGAGATTGCCAGTGCGGTGCTGTACCTGTGCAGCGATGGGGCAGCCTTCACCACGGGGCACAGCCTGACAGTGGATGGTGGGGCTACGGCGATCTGACAAGTCCGGGGCGTGTAATCTTTTTTTGTAGGAGCGGCCTTGCGTCGCGAAAGGGCCGCAGAGCGGCCCCAGCATCCTTTGCCAAAACGCTGAAATCGTGGGGCCGCTCCGCGGCCCTTTCGCGACGCAAGGCCGCTCCTACAAGGGTCAGCTGCGTACTTGGGGCTGCGGGCTTTGCGCTGCAGCAGTCCGCGCAGACAACCACAACGCCAACCCAACCAGCACGCACCCCAGCAGCAGCACCCCACCAAACACCAGCAAGGCCGTCCGTGACCCCAAGCGGTCGCTCAGCAACCCGGTAAAGATCACCGGCAAGCTGAAGCCCAGGTACGCCAGCAAGAAGAACCCGGCACTGGCCCGGGTTTTTTCTGTGCCGGCCAGTTGGTTCACCGCCGCCAACCCGCCCAGGTAGATAAACCCGTAACACGCACTGCTGGCCGCCACCGCGCCCAGCAACACGGCCCCCAGTCGCCCAGCATCGGCCCCCCAGGCCAGCACCGCGTAACTGCACGGCAGAATCAGCAGCCCCAGCAGCGTGGCCTTGAGGCTCGACAGGCGACGTGCCATCGGCTGGAACAACAAGCCGCAGCTGATCACGCAGAAGGTCGAAAACCCCGACCAGGCACTCAAGCCATGCTGTCGCAAAATCCCCGGCAGCAGGGCGATGACCAAGCCAACGCAGGCCCAGGCCAGCAAGATGGCCAGGCCGTAGGCAACGCTGCCGCGGGGGTAGCACGGCAGCCGTAGCATGGCGCTGCGCTGTGTCGGGCGCGGGTCGGGCAGGCGCCAGACCAGCACCAGGGCAACGGCGGCGAGCAGCAGCTGCAGGTGGAAGCTGCCTGGGGTCAGGCTCGGGCCGCGCAGCAGGAACAGGCTGGTAAGCGCGGCGCCCAGGCCAAAGCCCAGTGAGGTGCTGGCGGTGACCCAGTTGGCGGCACGGGGGCTGCCGTCACTGCCCATCAGCTCGCCCATGTAGGCGGTTGCCGTGGCCGAGGCAAGGCCGGTGCCCAGGCCCAGGAACAGCCGCGCCAGGCCAAGGGTTTGCAGGCTGGGGGCGAGTAGCATGAGCACGGTGGCGATCATCGACAGGATCAGCGCGGCGATGATCATCGGGCGGCGGCCAACCCGGTCGGCCAGCCCGCCGAGGGCCAGGAGTACCGGGAGTACGCCCAGCACGTAGCCGGAGAAGGCCACGGCGGTGGCGGCGGCTCCCTGACCAGAAAGGTCGGCGTAGGTGATGTAGAGCGGGGCCTGGAGGTTGACGGCGAGGGTGATCAGGCACAGGGCGAAGGCCAGTCTGGCGGGGGCGCGGGGCATGGGTAAGATCCTGGTTTTTTAAAGGGCAGTGCCGGCCTCTTCGCGGGCAAGCCCGCTCCCACAGGTACAGCGCGCGGTTCAATGGGCTGTGAAAAAATCCGGGTAGGAGCAGCCTTGTGCTGCGAAGAGGCCAGTGGCAGCAGTCAAGATTTCCGGTGTTGTCACCGGCCTCTTCGCGGGGCAAGCCCGCTCCCACAAGTACAGCGCGCGGTTCAATGGGCTGTGAAAACCTGTGTAGGAGCAGCCTTGTGCTGCGAAGAGGCCAGTGCAAGCAGCCAAGATTTCCGGTGTTGTCACCGGCCTCTTCGCGGGGCAAGCCCGCTCCCACAGGTACAGCGCGCGGTTCAATGGGCTGTGAAAAATCCGGGTAGGAGCAGCCCTGTGCTGCGAAGAGGCCAGTGAAAACAATCAAGATTTTCTGTGTTGTCACCGGCCTCTTCGCGGGGCAAGCCCGCTCCCACAGGTACAGCGTGCTCCTACCCGAATCGCGTGCGATGTGAGGGCCGTGTTGGTGTGGCAACAATGATTCCAATCAGCCTCCGCAACCAGACACACCGCCACCCCATTTATGCTTAACTGTTCGCTCAAAACCTGCGAACACTTGCCATGCACTTCCCTCTAGACCGCACCAGCACCACGCCCTTGGTGCAGCAACTCACCGACCACCTGCAAACCTGGATCGGCCACCAACGCCTGCGCCCCGGCGCCCGTCTGCCGTCGATCCGTGCGTTGGCGCGCAGCCAGGCGGTCAGCGCGTCTTGTGTGATCGAGGCCTATGATCGCCTGGTCGCCAGCGGCTGGCTGGAGGCGCGGCATGGCACCGGCTTTTTCGTCGCCGAGCGCAAACCGGTGGGCGAGGCGGACGATGGCTTGCCTTGGGGCGAGGCTGGCGATGGCCACTGGCGGCAGTTTCGCGAGGGCCATGACGAGCTGCTCAAACTCGGCTGTGGCTGGTTGCCCAACAGCTGGCGTGCGGCCACCGAGCTGGCCCAGGCGGTGCGCCAGGTCAGCCGCGGCAACCCGCAGGACCTGTTCGACTACTGCCCACCGCTGGGCCTGGCCAGCCTGCGTCAGCAACTGCACAAGCGCCTGGCGCGCCAGGGCATCGCCGCCGGCCCCGAACGCATCCTCACCACCCAAGGCGCCAGCCATGGCCTCGACCTGCTGGTGCGCACCTTGCTGCGCCCTGGCGATACGGTGCTGGTGGAAAACCCCGGTTACTACAACCTGTACAACCTGCTGCGCCAGCACCAGGTGCGCATGTTGCCCGTGCCCCGCCTGGCCGAAGGCCCAGACCTGGCGGCGCTGGAGCGCTTGCTGGCCGAACACCGCCCGCGATGCCTGTTCATCAACAGCCTGTACCACAACCCGACCGGCACCAGCCTGACCCCCAAGGTTGCCTACCGCCTGCTGGAGCTGGCCCGCGAGCACGACCTGCGCATCATCGAAGACGATATCTACGCCGACTTCCAGGAAGGCCCGGCCACGCGCCTGGCCACGTTGGACAGCGAACAGCGGGTCATCTACATGGCCAGCTTTTCCAAAACCCTCAGCAGCTCGCTGCGGGTCGGCTACTTGGTCGCTGACCCGGCCCTGCTGGCGCGGCTGGCCGAGCTGAAGATGGTCAGTGGCATCGGCACGTCGCGCTTCGCCGAGCAGGTGGTGGGGCAGATGCTTGCCAACGGCAGCTACCGCAAAAGCGTGCAACGCCTGCGGGTACGCCTGGGCCTGCACATGGCCAAGTTGCTCGGGCAGTTGGAGCAGGCAGGGTGGGAGGTGTTCTGTGAGCCTTACGGCGGTATGTTCGTGTGGGCGCGGGTACCCGGGCGTGACGTTGCCAGCCTGGAGCGGCTGGCCCTGGAGCATGCGGTGCTGCTCACCCCTGGCAGCGCCTTCGATTACCAGGGTGCGACCAGCGATTGGCTGCGCATCAATGTCGCTTACGGGCAGGATTCCCGCGCCCAGGCCTTCTTCAAACACGCAGGGCGACCTCCAGCACACTGAAAGCGACACGCTCATAGCTATTTGACACTATTCTGGCGTCAGGCCCTTGTGAGTGCACGGGTATCGTTGCCACGCTTGGCCTTCGGCAAAACCTGACAAGGTGAAGGGGAATCGGCGATGGGCGCGACCAAGCACGGTGTTCTGGCCAACCTGGGCATGGCCCGCAAGCTCGGCCTGGGCTTTACCTTGGTGCTGTTGTTGACGCTGGCGGTGGCGGCCATCGGCATCGCCGCGCTGCACAGCGTGGGCCAGCGCTTCGACGGCTTGCGCCAGCTGGCCCAGGTCAATACCGACCTGCTCAGGTTGCGCCAGCACGAACAAACCTTTGCCATGAGTTCCGACATCAAGCAGGCCGAGGCCTTGCGCACGGGCCTGCAGGGCTTGGCCGAACGTGCCCGTGGCTTGCCGGCGCTGGCGGCGGCCGAGGCTGAGCTAAGCGCCTATGGCCAGGCGTTCGAGGCCTTTGTCGAAGCGGTGCAGGCCAAGGAGCTGGCGCTGGACATGGCCAGTTGGTCGGTGTCCAGCGTGGCCAACAACCTGGATGTGCTGCAGGCCGGGCTGGCCGACGACGGCACCTACACCCTCAAACAATCCCAGGGCCAGCAGGGCGGCGAGTTTCTGGAGCAGGCCGCGCAGGTGGCGCAGGTGTCGCGGCTGATGCTGCAAGCAATGGACGAAGCCCGCGTGCGCCTGGACAAGAGCCGCAAGGGTGAAGAAGGCGCGGGCCAGACGCGCATCGCCCAGACCCTCGAAGCCGCAAGCCTGGTCGAGCAGCTCAAGGCCGCCGTCAGTGATGCCGGGTACCAGAGTGTGCTGGGCGAAGTGGCTGGGCACATCGGCAGTTTCTCCGACAAACTCAACGAATACACCGACCTGCTGGCCAAGGAGCAGGGCCTGAAGGCGCAGCTGCAGGCGCGCGCCGAGCAGGTCACCGGCCGGGTCGACCAGGCCTACCTGGCGCAGGAGCAGGCCCTGCAAGGTGAGTTGTCGCGCAATGCCCTGGCCATCGCCCTGGCCACGGGGCTGGCGCTGTTGGTGGGTGTGCTGGCTGCCTGGCTGATCACCCGTGCGGTGGTCGGGCCGCTCAAGCGCGTCATCGCCCGTGCCCAGCGCATTGCCGCGGGCGAGTTGAGCCTGGAAGCAGAAGCGCCGCGCCGCGACGAGGTGGGGCAGTTGATGCAGGCCATGCAGCAGATGGCGGCCGGGCTGTCGGGCATTGTCAGCGGGCTGCAGCAGGGTATTGAGCAACTGGCCGGCAGTGCGCAGGCGCTGTCGGCGGTGACCGAGCAGACCAACCGCGAGGTGGGCAGCCAGAAGGAGGAGACCGAACAGGTGGCCACCGCCATGCAGCAGATGACGGCCACCGTGCACGATGTGGCGCGCAATGCCGAGGAAGCGGCGCAGGCGGCCCAGTCTGCCGATGACAAGGTCGAGTCTGGGCAAGTGGTGGTGCGTCAAAGCATGCAGCGTATCGAGCAGTTGGCGTCGGCTGCCGAGACGGCCAGTGCCGGCATCGACAGCCTCAGTGCCGAGATCCACACCATTGGTGATGTGCTGGAAGTGATCAAGAGCGTCGCCGAGCAGACCAACCTGCTGGCGCTCAATGCCGCGATCGAAGCGGCGCGTGCGGGCGAGCAGGGGCGAGGTTTTGCGGTGGTGGCCGATGAGGTGCGGGCCTTGGCCCGGCGTACCCGGCAATCGACCGAGCAGATCGAGACCCTGGTGGGGAGCTTGCGCGGCAACGCCCAGCAGTCGGTGGCGCAGATCCGCGGCAGTACCGAGCTAGTGCGTTTGGCGGTGGCGGATGTGTTGCAGACTGAAAGTGCGCTGGGCAGCATTGCCTCGGCGGTTTCAATGATCCAGCAGATGAACCAGCAGATTGCCGCCGCGGCCGAGCAGCAGAGCTCGGTGGCCGAAGAGATCAGCCGCAGCGTTACGCAGATCCGCGGCAGTGCCGATCAGGCGGCGTTGGCGATGCAGGACAATGCCAGGTCGAGTGTCGAACTGGCGCAGTTGGGCACGGACTTGAAGGGGATGGTGGGGCATTTCAGGTTGTAGGTGCTTGGCGGGGCAGGTGTGTCGGTATTGAGATCGAGCGCCGCCCGCGCGGCGCATCGCGAGCAACGCTCGCTCCTACGTTTGTTTTTGGCCAATAACGCCTGTGACAGGCGCACGCGACCACCTTGTTTGTTCGACGCGATATCGCGCCATGCGCCAAGGCGGTCGCGCGCGTTTGCCCCAGGAATAACTGGCCCGAAACAAACGTAGGAGCGAGCGTTGCTCGCGATGCGCCGCGCGGGCGGCGCTCGATCTCAACCCCGACGCCGATCTCCCGTCATACCCTACGCGGATTCAAAATCATCAACGTCAAAACCCCCGCCACAATCCCCCAGAACGCCGACCCGATTGAGAACAGCGTCAACCCCGACGCCGTCACCATAAAGGTAATCAACGCCGCCTCACGCTCGCGCGCCTCGCCCATGGCCACGGTCAGCCCGTTCATGATCGAGCCAAACAACGCCAAGGCCGCAATCGACAGCACCAGCTCTTTCGGCAACGCCGCAAACAGCGCCGCCAACGTTGCCCCGAACACCCCGGCAATGCCATAGAAAATCCCGCACCACACCGCCGCGGTATAGCGCTTGCTCGGGTCTTCATGGGCATGTGGCCCGGTGCAGATCGCTGCGCTGATCGCTGCCAGGTTCACCCCGTGCGAGCCAAACGGTGCCAGCAGCAACGAGGCAAACCCGGTCGCCGAAATCAATGGTGAAGCCGGCACCTGGTAGCCATCTGCCCGCAGCACGGCCACGCCGGGCATGTTCTGCGAGGTCATCGCCACCACGAACA
This sequence comes from Pseudomonas sp. ITEM 17296, assembly GCF_028895205.1. Taxonomy (NCBI): domain Bacteria; kingdom Pseudomonadati; phylum Pseudomonadota; class Gammaproteobacteria; order Pseudomonadales; family Pseudomonadaceae; genus Pseudomonas; species Pseudomonas sp. ITEM 17296. Next base: position 6,992 of record NZ_WJRS01000021.1, read on the forward strand.
GCGGAATCCCAATGCTGATGGTCGCCCCCAGCGAGAAGCTCGGCGTGGTCCACACCGGGGTGGCCACTTCCAGGCGGAAGCCGCTGAAGTCCAGCAGGCCAAGGGCACCAGACAGCGCCGTACCGACCAGCAACGCGGCCAGCACGCAGTAACGCGGCGACAGGCGCTTGACCAGCAGGTAGCTGAAGAACATGCCCAGTACCAGCACGGTGCGGTGCTGCGCGGCGACAAAGATCTCGCTGCCGATCTTGAACAAGATACCCGCCAGCAGCGCCGAAGCCAGCGAGGCCGGAATACGTTTGACCAGGCGCTCGAAGCTGCCGGTCAGGCCGCAGATCAGCACCAGCACGGCGCAGGTGATGTACGCCCCAATGGCCTCGCCATAGCTGACGCCGCCCAGGCTGGTAATCAGCAGCGCAGCGCCGGGGGTCGACCAGGCCACGGTGATCGGCGTGCGGTAGCGCAGCGACAGGCCAATGCTGCACACCGCCATGCCGATCGACAGCGCCCAGATCCAGGACGAAATCTGCGCAGTGGTCAGCCCGGCCGCCTGGCCGGCCTGAAACATCAGCACCAGTGAGCTGGTATAGCCGGTGAGCATGGCAATGAAGCCGGCGACCACCGCCGACGGGGAGCTGTCTGCCAGGGGCCGCAGGCGTGCGGAAGTGGCATCGGTCATGAACAAAATCCTTGTAAAGGTGTAAGCAGTTTTTTCAGACTAACGCGAGCAAGGTTGATCCTTGCCATACAGCGGCCATTGCTTTTAGCCGTACAGTCGCCAACTATTGGGCACGAATGCGCAACTGCATGGGAGGGGAGGGGTGATGTACAAGGTCTATGGCGATTACCAGTCGGGCAACTGTTACAAGGTCAAGCTGATGCTGAGCCTGCTGGGCCGGCCGTATGAGTGGCACCCGGTGGATATTCTAAAAGGCGAAACCGAGACGCCTGAATTTCTGGCAATGAACCCCAATGGCAAGGTGCCGGTGCTGGAGCTGGAAGACGGCACGTACCTGTGGGAATCCAATGCCATCCTCAACTTCCTGGCCGACGGCAGCGAGTTCCTGCCCACTGAGCCGCGGTTGCGCACGCAGGTCTTGCAGTGGCAGTTTTTCGAGCAGTACAGCCATGAGCCGTACATTGCCGTGGCGCGGTTCATCCAGTTTTACCTGGGGTTGCCGGATGATCGGCTGGAGGAGTACCGCAAGCTGCACAAGGGCGGGTACAAGGCGCTGAAGGTGATGGAGCGGCAGTTGCAGATGACGCCGTACCTGGTGGGGCAGCAGTATTCGATTGCCGACGTGGCGTTGTATGCCTACACCCATGTGGCGCAGCAGGGTGGGTTCGACCTGGCGGATTACCCGGCGGTCAGGGCCTGGTTAGAGCGCGTGGCCAGCCATCCGCGGCATGTGCCGATGGTGGGCTGAGCCTATTCGACTAGCCCGGGCGCGATTCCCCGCCCGGGCGCGATTCCTTGCCTGGCGCAATTCCCCGCCTGGGCGCAATTCCTTGCCTGGCGCAATTCCCCGCCCGGGCGCGATTCCCCGCCTGGGCGCAATTCCTTGCCCGGGCGCGATTCCTTGCCTGGCGCAATTCCCCGCCCGGGCGCAATTCCTTGCCTTGGCGCAATTCCTTGCCTGGCGCAATTCATTGTAGGAGCAGCCTTGTGCTGCGAAGAGGCCGGTGCAAGCCACAGAGATATCCTCAGCCTGCACCGGCCTCTTCGCAGCACAAGGCTGCTCCTACAAGTACAAGGTCAGCCGAAGAAGTACAACGTCAGCCGAAGAAGTACAAGGTCAGCCGAAGAAGTACAACGTCAGCCGAAGAAGTACAACGTCAGCCAGAGAAGTACAACGTCAGCCAGAGAAGTACAACGTCAGCCGAAGAGGTACAACGTCAGCCCAAGCGGTGCCAGGTCAGGCGAAACGCTTGTCCAGGTAGGCAATGATGGCCTTGGACTCATACATCCAGCTCACCTTGCCTTCTTCCTCGATGCGCAGGCATGGCACTTTCACGCGGCCACCGCCTTCCAGCAGCGCCTGGCGATGCTCTGGGTCGTTCTTGGCGTCACGCAGCGCCACTGGCACGTTCAAGCGGTGCAGGGTGCGGCGGGTTTTGACGCAGAACGGGCAGGCATGGAACTGGTACAGCGCAAGGCCACTGGCCGCTTGCTCGACACGCGCCTGGGCGGCGGCATCGCGCTTGCGCTTGGCCGGGCGGCTGATCCAGTCGCCGAACACGATGAGCTGGCCGAGGCCAACCCGCAGGGCTTTGACGATCATGGGCAACTCCTGAAAAGAAAAAGCCGACCCAGCAGGGTCGGCTCAGGGTAACCAGCCAATCACTTGATCAGGCTGAGGAACTCACTGCGGGTGGCGGCGTTGGCGCGGAATTCGCCCAGCATCACCGAGGTGATCATGCTCGAATTCTGCTTCTCGACACCGCGCATCATCATGCACATGTGCTTGGCTTCGATGACCACGGCCACGCCAGCAGCGCCCGTTACCTTCTCGACCGCTTCGGCGATCTGGCGGCTGAGGTTTTCCTGAATCTGCAGGCGACGTGCGTACATGTCGACGATGCGTGCCACCTTCGACAGGCCCAGCACCTTGCCCTTGGGCAGGTAGGCCACGTGCGCCTTGCCGATGAAGGGCAGCATGTGGTGCTCGCACATCGAGTACAGCTCGATGTCCCGGACCAGTACCATCTCGCTGTTGTCGGAGGTGAACAGCGCGCCGTTGGTGACTTCTTCCAGCGTCTGCTCATAACCGCGGCAAAGGTACTTCATGGCCTTTGCAGCCCGCTTGGGCGTGTCGAGCAGGCCCTCACGGGAGACGTCCTCGCCGATCTGGCTGAGAATCTCGGTGTAGTTCTGTTCCAGGGACATGTATCTACCTGTGGGAAAAATCGCAAAAACGAAGGGTACGGCGGCAAGGGCGGCGCTGCAAGCGCGGCGTTACTCGTCGCGTCCTTCGAGCATGGTTCGTTTAAGCATCACATACACCGCGCCGGTGCCGCCATGGCGCGGGTTGCACGAGGCAAAACCGAGCACTTGCGGGTGCTGGCGCAGCCAGGTGTTGACGTGACTCTTGATCATCGGGCGCTTGCCGTCGAGGCGCGCGGCCTTGCCGTGGGTGACGCGGACACAGCGCACTTCCAGCTTGGTGGCCTCGGCGATGAAGTCCCAGAGTGTTTCACGGGCTTTCTCGACGGTCATGCCGTGCAGGTCGAGGCTGCCCTCGAAAGCGATCTGGCCGAGTTTGAGTTTGCGCAGCTGGGTTTCCTGCACGCCGTCACGGCGCCACATCAGCTCGTCTTCGGCGCCAACGTCGATGACGAACTGGTCGGACATGCCGTCGATCACCAGTGCCTTGTCGCTGCGCACGGTAGCCGCCTGCCGCAGGCCGGCCAGCTGCTTGCGGTCGGCCTTGGGTTTGCCGACCTCGGCACGGTCGTGCTTGATCGGCTTGACGCCGCGCACTTCGGCATGGAACAGGGAAAAGTCGTCGTCTTGCATGATGCCTCCACGTGGGCGGCGTAGTTTACGCGACTGTGGGGCTGTGTGCAGCCTGTGCGGGCCTCTTCGCGGGTAAACCCGCTCCCACAGGTTTCGCGCGGACACTGAACCTTGTGGGAGCGGGTTTACCCGCGAAGAGGGCCGCACAGGCGATACAAAAGAGTCAGTCGTGTTTTTTCATCAAGTGCGGCGACAGGTTCAATTCCCGCCCGCGACGCAGGCGAATACGGCTGCGCCGCCAGAAGCGCACGCCCAGCCACAGCAACAGCAAGCCAGCCCCGGTGAGGATGCTGGCCAGCGGTTTGTTGGCATTGAGTTCTTGCAGGGCCGGGTAATTGCCCAGCAGGCCGGCGATGCCGGCCATGGCCAGCAGCACACCCAGCGTTGCCAGCAAGGCGGACAGGCCGGCAGCCAGGCGTGCGCCCCAATTGCGCGGTTCGCGCGTGCGCAGGCGTTTGGCGTCGAAACTGCCTTTGAGCTTCATTCCGATTTCCTCTGTGGATATCCGGAATTCGACCTGCGCTCGCCCTTTGGGTTCCGCCCGGCTGCCGGGCGGTCGTTACCCGCCCTGAATCAGATCAGGCTGGCGGTAGGGGCGACACAGGCGAAGTTGTCGGCCATCACGGCCATTTCACACTGGTGAATCTGTGCGGCCGGGATGACCCCGTCCTTGAACGCCAGGTCGCGGGTCGCCGAGGCGTCTTCCACCAGGGTGCACCGATAACCATAGTCCTTGGCGCGGCGCACGGTGGTGCTGACGCTGGAGTGGCTCATGAAACCGCAGACGATCAGGTCCAGGTGGCCCAGCGCCTGCAGGGTGTCATGCAGCTTGGTGTTCTTGAACGCGTTAGGCATGCGCTTTTCGATGACGATTTCGCCTTCGTGTGGCTCCAGCCCAGGGATGAACTGGCCACCGCTGCCTTGTGGGTCGAAACGGCCACCGACAGTGCCCAGGTGACGGACGTGGATGATCGGACGGCCGCTCTTGCGCGCGGCATCGAGCAACCGGGCGATGTTGGCCACGGCCTCGTCCATGCCCGACAGTGCCAGGGGACCACTGAGGTACTCCTTTTGCGCATCGATGATGATCAGGCTGGCGTGGCTCAGCTTGGCCGGCGGGTAGTCGCGGCCAGTGAGGCGGAACATCGTGGTTGGAACGGACATCAAGGGCTCCTTGGAAGGGCTTTTGTATACCTATTGTCCCTTGCCTTGGCGTCAATGGGAATGGTTGACATCGCAAACAGCGTGGTTACTGGCCTGTGGCTACCCTTTGGGGAACGCCAAGGAACAATTGTGCGGGTTGGGCTGTTAGACTTTTGTACGGTCTGAATTAGGAGTACCCCCGTGATCACATCCCGTCTGCGCACGCTGCGCGACTACATTCGCTGGGCGGTCAGCCGCTTCCACGAGCGCGAGCTGTTCTTCGGCCACGGTGCCGACAACGCCTGGGACGAAGCCCGCCTGCTGGTGCTGGGCGCCGTGCACTTGCCATGGGAGGTGGCCGACAGCTACCTGGACTGCATGCTCGAGGACGACGAACGCGTGCGCCTGCAGCACCTGCTCAAGCGGCGTATCGAAGAACGCGTGCCCACCGCCTACCTGCTGGGCGAGGCGTGGTTCTGCGGCATGTCGTTCATTGTCGACGAGCGCGTGCTGGTGCCCCGTTCGCCGATTGGCGAGCTGATCGAAAAACGTTTCGAGCCGTGGCTGGCGTCAGAGCCTGCGCGCATTCTGGACCTGTGCACCGGGTCTGGTTGCATCGGCATCGTCGCGGCCGAAGTGTTCCCCGAGGCCGAAGTGGTGCTGGGCGACCTGTCGTTCGATGCCCTTGAAGTGGCGAACCAGAACATTGAGCGTCACGGCCTGGACATGCGCGTCTACACCGTGCAGGGCGATGGTTTCGATGGCCTGCCAGGGCAGCGCTTTGACCTGATCCTGTCCAACCCGCCGTATGTCGATGCCGAAGATTTTGGTGACATGCCGGCCGAGTATCACCACGAGCCTGAGCTGGGCCTGGCCTGCGGTAACGATGGCCTGGACCTGGTGCGGCGGATGTTGGCCGAGGCGGCTGACCACCTGACCGACAAAGGGTTGCTGATTGTCGAGGTGGGCAACAGCCAGGTGCATGTCGAGTCGCTGTACCCCGAGGTGGATTTTGCCTGGCTGGAGTTCGAGCGGGGCGGGCATGGGGTGTTCATGCTGACAGCCGAGCAGTGCCGGCAGCATCAAGAGCTGTTCAAAGCTCGGGTTTGAGTGGGGGCTGCTTTGCAGCCCATCGCGGGTAAACCCGCTCCCACAGGTACTGCGCCGTTTTCAAGGCCAGTGCTGCACCTGTGGGAGCAGGTTTACCCGCGATGTGGCCGGAACAAGCAACCCAAGCCAGTTGTTCCCACAGGTACAGCGCCGTTCTCAAGGCCAGTGCTGCACCTGTGGGAGCGGGTTTACCCGCGAAGCAGGCGCCACGGTCTCAGCGAGTAGCAATCCAGATCAGCAGCCCCGCCTGAAACATCGCAAATGCCACCAGGCAGGTGATGGTAAAGCGCAACCCGCCATCTTCACGCCGGTACTTGGCCACCCGCTCATCACGTTCGCGCAGTTGACCTTCCAATTCCTGCAGCTGTTGATCGGCCTGCTGCAGCAGGTTGGCCGCATCGAGAATCTCCACCCGCTGCAGACGCTCGCTGCTCCAGGCGCCTTTCAGCTGGCCCACCGTGGCTTCAACGGTACGCCCTTTGAGGTGCTGAGGGTCTTCGTACTCCACTTCGATACCCACCCCTCGCAAGAACTGGTCCCGGCGCAGGCGTGAATCCTCGCTCAGGGCATCCTTGCTCGGCAGTGCCATGCCTTCGACCCGGTAATGCGACCACCTGCGCTGCAGCCATTGCACGGCCTGGGCCAGCATGAAGCGGCCGATACCGCGGTTCAGGGGTTCCAGCTGCAGGCCCTGGTCGCTGCCAATGCGCACCAGGCGCTCGGCGTGGTCGACGCGGATATCCAGGTGGTTCTGCTCTTTGCGCACCTTTTGCCCCGGCAGCTGGATTTCCATGCGCAGCAGGCTGTGGGCTTTGTCGTGGCGCTCGGCGTAGCCGAACTGCACAAAGCGCAGGGGGCGGGCTCCGGTGGCGCGGTCGGTGGGCAAGGGGGCCAGGCGCAACAGCTGGAAGTGTTCGGCGGCAAGGTCGGCCCAAGGCAGCGCGGCGCCGTCCTGGGGTTGTGGCTCGTCGGCCGGCTCTAGGGCGGCGGGGGCAATTGTCATGGGGGCTGTCCTTATGTGCGTGCTGGCAGCCAGAGGGGGCACTGCGTGCCCCTTTCGCGACACAAGGCCGCTCCTACAAAAGCGTACGCGATCGCCTGTGTAGGAGCGGCCTTGCGTCGCGAAAGGGCCGCGCAGCGGCCCCAATTCTTGCCGCCATCTACTCTATCGGCAGCCCCGGCCAAGACCTGAGGGTCAGGCCGATGGCAAATGCTGGATGAACGTAACGATCCGCTCCCCCAGCTCACGGGCCAGTGGCAGCTCGGGGTTGAGGTAGCTGTCACGCTGTTCGCTCATGGCCTTGGGGCTGATGCGCAGCATGTGGTTCATGCCATCGATCAGCACCAGCTGCGCATCCGGTTTCGCAGCCTTGAGGCGCTCGGCATCCGTTACGTCGACCTGCACGTCGTTGCGGCCCTGGACGATCAGCGCCGGCATCGGCAATTGCGCGAACGCCGCCGCCGGGTTCTGCCGGAACAGCGAAATCAGGTACGGCTGCACGCTGGGGCGGAACACCTGGCGCAGCGGCGCGGGCACATCCAGGCTGGTCTGCCCAGCCTGCAGGCGGTCGAGCAAGTCACTGCCACGGGCCAATTGGGCGGGCGGCAGGCGCTGGGCCAGCTGCTCGCGCAGTACGTCGGCCAACGGGCGGCCGACGCCGGCCAAGGTGATCACCGCGCTGGCACCTGCCTGTTCGGCGGCGAGGCTGGCGATCAGCGCGCCTTCGCTGTGGCCCACCAGAATCAGCGGGCCGAACCGTGGGTCGGCCTTGAGCTTGTGGCTCCAGGCAACCACATCGGCGACATAGCGCTCGACGCTGAGGTCACGCTCATCGGGCGTGGCCGGCTGGCTCGCGGCCACGCCGCGCTTGTCATAACGCACGCTGGCAATGTGGTCGTTGGCCAGCACCAGGGCCAGCCGCTTGAGGTTGTCGATACGCCCCGTGGCCGGGTTGTTGCCGTCTCGGTCGGTGGGGCCGGAGCCCGCGATGATCAACACCACCGGGGGCGGCGTGGCCTGTTGTGGCAGCAGCAGGCTGCCGTGCAGCACGCCCTGGCCGGTGTCGAGGTCGATGGGGCGCTGCAAGACGGTGGGGGAGGCGGCCTGGGCGAGGCCAGCACAGAGCATGAACAACAAGGCGACGAGGCGCGGCATCATGGGGTACTACGGTGGGGAGATCTCGGTTTGACCCAATGTTTGTGGGAAGGTTCGGTGGGTAGTTGCCTGTGCTGGCCTCTTCGCGGGTAAACCCGCTCCCACAGGAACATCACTGCTTTCAGGCTAGGGTCCACCCTGTGGGAGCGGGTTTACCCGCGAAGAGGCCCGCACAGACAACCAATCCCTCGGTATTTTTCCGTATACTGCCGCTTTCGTTCACCTCAGGCAGACTCGCGGAGCGTCCATGTCCGGCAATACCTACGGCAAGCTGTTCACTGTCACCACCGCAGGCGAAAGCCATGGCCCGGCGTTGGTCGCCATTGTCGATGGATGCCCGCCGGGCCTGGAGATCTCCCTGGCCGACCTGCAGCATGACCTCGACCGGCGCAAGCCTGGCACCAGCCGGCACACCACCCAGCGCCAGGAGCCGGACGAGGTCGAGATCCTCTCCGGTGTGTTCGAAGGCCGCACCACCGGCTGCTCGATCGGCCTGCTGATCCGCAACACCGACCAGAAGTCCAAGGACTACTCGGCGATCAAGGACCTGTTCCGCCCGGCGCACGCCGACTACACCTACCACCACAAGTACGGTGAGCGTGACTACCGCGGCGGCGGCCGCAGCTCGGCCCGCGAAACGGCCATGCGTGTCGCGGCAGGGGCCATCGCCAAGAAGTACCTGGCCACCCAGGGCATCACCGTGCGTGGCTACATGAGCCAGCTGGGCCCAATCGAGATTCCGTTCAAGACCTGGGAGTCGGTCGAGCACAACGCCTTCTTCAGCCCCGACCCGGACAAGGTGCCGGAGCTCGAGGCCTACATGGACCAACTGCGCCGCGACCAGGATTCGGTTGGGGCGAAGATCACCGTCGTGGCCGAAGGCGTGATGCCAGGCCTGGGCGAGCCGATCTTCGACCGCCTCGACGCGGAACTGGCCCATGCGCTGATGAGCATCAACGCGGTCAAGGGCGTCGAGATTGGCGCTGGCTTTGCCAGTGTCGCCCAGCGCGGTACCGAGCACCGTGACGAGCTGACCCCGGAAGGGTTCCTCAGCAACAACGCCGGCGGCATCCTGGGCGGGATTTCCTCGGGCCAGCCGATTGTTGCGCACCTGGCGCTGAAGCCGACCTCCAGCATCACCACGCCGGGCCGTTCCATCGATGTGGAGGGCAACCCGGTTGACGTGATCACCAAAGGCCGTCATGACCCCTGTGTTGGCATCCGCGCCACGCCGATCGCCGAAGCGATGATGGCCATCGCCCTGATGGACCACCTGCTGCGCCACCGCGCACAGAATGCCGACGTGAAGGTCAGTACTCCGGTGCTGGGCCAGCTTTGATTCGTCAGTGCCGGCCTCTTCGCGGGTAAACCCGCTCCCACAGGTACTGTGCTGCCCTCAGGGCCTGCACCTAACCTGTGGGAGCGGGTTTACCCGCGAAGAGGCCGGCACAGGCAACAACCAATCTGGCTGAGCCCCCATGCCCCCAATCCCCTACTGGCGCCTGTCCAGCTTCTACCTCTTCTACTTCGCCCTGCTGGGCTCCACAGCCCCCTTCCTGGCGCTGTACTTCGACCACTTGGGTTTCTCCCCGGCGCGCATCGGCGAGCTGGTGGCCATCCCTATGCTGATGCGCTGCGTCGCCCCCAACCTGTGGGGTTGGTTGGGCGACCGCACCGGCCAGCGCCTGCTGATTGTGCGCCTGGGCGCCTTGTGCACGCTGGCCAGCTTCGCCCTGATCTTCTTCGGCAAGGGCTACGCCTGGCTGGCGCTGGTCATGGCCCTGCACGCGTTCTTCTGGCACGCGGTGTTGCCGCAATTCGAAGTCATCACCCTGGCGCACCTGCACGGGCAAACCGCCCGCTACAGCCAGGTCCGCCTGTGGGGTTCGATCGGTTTCATCCTAACGGTGGTGGGCTTGGGGCGCTTGTTCGAGTGGCTCAGCCTGGACATCTACCCGGTCGCCCTGGTGACGATCATGGCGGGCATCGTCCTCGCCAGCCTGTGGGTGCCCAATGCCCAGCCGCTGGAGCAGGGCGAGCGCAGCGGGGCAGGCGGCTTTTTACAGCAACTGCGGGCACCTGGGGTAATCGCGTTCTATGCGTGCGTGGCGCTGATGCAGCTCAGCCATGGGCCGTACTACACCTTCCTTACCCTGCACCTGGAACACCTGGGCTACAGCCGCAGCGCCATCGGCCTTTTATGGGCGCTGGGGGTGGTGGCCGAGGTGCTGGTGTTCATGGCCATGAGCCGCATTTTTGCGCGGTTTTCCGTGCAGCGGGTGTTGCTGGCCAGTTTTCTGCTGGCGTCTTTGCGCTGGCTGCTGCTCGGCAACCTGGCCGATGACCCGGCGGTGCTGGTGCTGGCCCAGGTGATGCACGCGGCCACCTTTGGCTGCTTCCATGCCGCCTGCATCGCGTTCGTCCAGGCCAGCTTCGGCGCTCGCCAGCAAGGCCAGGGCCAGGCGTTGTACGCGGCGTTGTCTGGCACCGGCGGTGCGCTGGGCGCCTTGTACTCGGGCTACAGCTGGAAACTGCTGGGGCCGACCTTCACCTTTGGTATGGCCAGCGCCGCAGCCTTGGCCGCAGCCGTTATCATTGCCCTTTGTTCGCAATCGACCAGGACCCGCCACTGATGAGTACCCTCAGCGTTTTCCACCCGTCCAGCCCAGGCCTGCCGAACAAGCTGCTGACCCACCACGACGACATTGCCGCGACACTGGCCGAGCAGGGCGTGCGTTTTGCCCATCACCCGCTTGCGCTGCGGGTTCGCCCTGGCAGTTCAGAGGACGAGGTGATGGCAGCTTGCAGGGGGCACCTCGACCAGTTGATGACCAGCCACGGCAGTGCGGCCTTCACACTGCTCAACCGTGACGGGGTGGACCCGTCACAGGCGGATGTACGTGACGAGCATGTGCATGACGCCGAAGAGGTGCTTGCGGTGGTCAGCGGCCGGGCGCAAGTGGGTTTGCGGTTGGGCGAGTTCGTGTATTCGGTGCTGTGCGAGAAGGGCGATCAGCTGGTGGTGCCGGCAGGCACGCGGCGCTGGGTAGAGCTGGGCGAGACGCCGTTCTGCCTGGCGTTGCGGTTGTTTGGCAGTGAGCAGGGGATGCAGGCGCGGTTGACCGGGGATGAGACTGCCCGGGCGTTTTTAGGGATCGACGAGTTGTAATGCTTGGGCGGGCCTCTTCGCGGAGCAAGTCGGACCGCCGCACCGCCGCTCCTACAGGTCAGTGGTAATCCTGTGGGAGCGGCGGTGCGGCGGTCCGACTTGCCCGCGAAAAGGCCGGTGCTGGCAATCAACGATAGGTCGGCAAGGCAAACCGCTGCTGGCTCTGCAGCATCGAAATCACCGGCAGCTCGCTGGCCTGTTCAGCCAGGTCGCGACGGATGGCGCTGATCGCCCAGGACAGCTGCTCGGCACTGTGCAGTTGGCCGTAGGTCAACACGCGGCGGGTAACCTTGCCATCAGCGGCGCGCAGGGTGAGCAAGACACCACCATCGGGGCGGGGCTGGGTTGCGACCTGGTAGGCCGAAAACACCGAGACGAACTTTTCCTGGATGAGGTCCATATCAACTCCTGACTGTTGTGTGGCAGACGTGAGTTGATGGTTGCAGTGACCGTGCCAGAAACTGGTTAAGTTAAAAATCCTTTAAATTCAATGGCTTACGATGCTGCTGTAAGGATCTCTTCGTGCAACCTGCAAGGTCGTGCATTTTGCACAGTGCATTTTGCACGGCCCGCCGCCAGCTATCGGCCCGATAGAATCTGAACCTTTGACCGCATGGCCTTGCCTGACAAAGACTTGGGCAACCATTTTTGCCAGGAGGTTCAACATGTCCACCGTCCAACCCTCGCCTGCCGCCATGACCGATGACGAAACCGCGGCCTTCGCCGAGCAGGTGTTCGAACGCGCCCGCCAAGGTGACGCCCCGATGCTTGAGCGGTTGCTTGCCAGTGGCCTGCCTGCCAACCTGCGCAACCACAAGGGCGACACTTTGTTGATGCTGGCCTGCTACCACGGCCACCATGACGCGGTGCGCGTGCTGCTTGAGCACGGCGCCGACCCATTGATGGCCAATGACAATGGCCAACTGCCAATCGCTGGCGCCGCGTTCAAAGGCGACCTGGCCATGATCCGCTTGCTGCTGGAGCATGGGGTGCCGGTCGATGCCGCCGCGCAGGACGGGCGCACCGCGCTGATGTTGGCGGCGATGTTCAACCGCAGCGAGATCCTCGACTACCTGCTGGCCCAAGGTGCCGACCCGGCACACCAGGATGCCCGCGGCGCCACCGCGCTGATGGCCGCGCAAACCATGGGCGCGGCAGACGCCGTGGCGCGCCTGCAGGCGCTGGCCGGCTAACTGTTCGGGGGCGTTTGCGGCTATCCTTGGCGACTTTTCACCGGTCGCAGGCCCCCCTTCATGAAAAACCAATTGCTCGAACTCATCACCCTCATCGGCGCCGGTTGCATGCGCGATGAAGACATCGAGCGCATTGCCGACGAGGCCGCCCAGGCCTACGCCGACCCCGTCGCCTTCCTGGCGGCCAACCCAGACATCAACTACGACGACACCTTCCCCATCCCGTTGGGGGAGTGGATCGTGCTGGGCAGCCTGCCGGACACCGTGCTGTTCCAGGCTGACAGCTATCAGGACCTGTTCCAGAACATCGCCGACTCGTTCGACAAGAGCGTGCCGTTCACCCTCAAGCCCAAGCAGCTGGCGCGCACCGAGCCACTGACCGCGCTCAATCGCATCCAGGTGCAGATGGGGGCGTTGAACAAGGAGGCGGGGGGTTATGTGCTGCTGAACTTCAGCCAGTTGCTGGATGATGAATTGCAGATGGTGATGGTCGGCCAGCATGACCTGGCACGGGTGCTGGAGCTGGGGGCTGAGGTGGGGATCAAGACCGAGCCGGCTTTGGAGGCTTTGAAGGTCGCGGTTCACGTCTGAGTTGTCGGTTGGCTGGACCGGCCTCTTCGCGGGGCAAGTCGGACCGCCGCACCGCCGCTCCCACAGGAATACCACTGGCTTCTGAGCTGTGGTGATCCTGTGGGAGCGGCGGTGCGGCGGTCCGACTTGCCCGCGAAGAGGCCGGTACAGGCAACCAAAGTCTTCAGCCCAGTGCTGTATCCAGAAACATCATCACCCCAAACCCACCCATCAACCCCAGGGTCGCCGCCGTCTGGTGGCCATTGCGATGGGTCTCGGGAATCACCTCGTGGGACACCACAAAAATCATCGCCCCCGCCGCCAACCCCATGCTTATCGGGTAGGCCAAGGCAAAACCGGTGGAAATCCCCAGGCCGATTACCGCACCCAGCGGCTCCATCAGCCCTGAACCCACCGCCACCAACGCCGCCTTCATGTTCGACAGCCCCGTGGCGCGCAACGCCAAGGCCACGGCCAGGCCTTCAGGGATGTCCTGGATGGCGATCGCGCTGGTCAGCGGCAGGCCGATGTTCATGTCGCCATTGGCGAAACTCACCCCAATCGCCATGCCTTCGGGCAGGTTGTGCAGGGTAATCGCCAACACGAACAGCCACACCCGGTTGATGCGCTCTGCCTCTGGGCCGCAAGGGCCGGTGCTCTCGTGCTCGTGTGGGGTGAAGCGGTCCAGGCCCAGCATCAGCAATACCCCAAGGCCCATGCCCAGCACCACGGTAAACGCCGCCGCCGGGCCGTTGCCGGTGATCTCGCGGGCGGCATCCAAGCCCGGCAGAATCAACGAAAACGAACTGGCGGCCAGCATCATGCCAGCGGCAAAGCCGAGCATCACATCCTGGGTGCGCGCACTCACATCACGCAGCACCACCGCCAGTACCGCGCCCAGGGCGGTGGCGCCAAAGCCGGACAAACCGCCCAGCAGCGCCAGGTGCAGGTTGTCGGCATGGTCGCCGTTGACCGCGTTCCACAGGCTTGCCGCCAGCAGCACGATCACCGCCAGCAGGCTCAACCCCAGGCCGGCGCTGAGCCAGGGGGTAGTCAGCACCTGTTGCCGCCAGGCGCTCAGCAGCGAGGGTGGGGTGGCGGTTTCGGAATGGGCTGGGGGCATGCGAACCTCGAATCAATGAATACAGGCAGTCTAAGCAAGGACCTGCACGATCGGCCAAGGATTCCCTTCTATCGACGTGATAGCTGGCTATGCTGTGCTGCAACGTCTTTGCAAGGGAGTAGCGGCATGGGGTCTACATTCAATAGCCTGGTTGGCCTGATCATTCTGGCTCTGGATATCTGGGCGATCCTCAATGTGATCAAAAGTGGCAGCGAAGTGGGCATCAAGGTGTTGTGGATTCTGCTGATCGCGCTGCTGCCGGTGATAGGGCTGGTGATCTGGGCAATTGCCGGGCCTAGGGGCAATGTGCGGATCTGATAGCGGACATAAGCAGAAATGCGGCCGTGACAAAATTTTCACATTGGTTTAAACAGAATCCGCACCCGCACAATGCTGCGTTGGTATTAACCTTCGCCATCTCCGCAAACCCGCAATCCTAGGACTTTCCCATTCATGGCTAACACGGATGCCTTGAAACAGGGCGCGCGAGCGTCGTTCGCGCCGACCCTGAAATCCCACCTGGCCTACACGCTGCTCAGCGGCCTGGTCATCATGCTGATGCTCAGCCTCGTGCGCCTGGCGCTGTTGGTCTACAACAGCGACATGATCGGCGATACGCCCTATGCGACTGTCGCTGAAGGCTTCCTGAACGGGTTGCGCTTCGACCTGCGGGTGGTGGTGTACATCAGCATTCCGCTGCTGTTGGCCATTCTCAGCCCTTGGGCCATGGCCCGGCGTGGCGTGTTCCGGCTGTGGCTGACCCTCGCCTCCAGCGTGGTGATGTTCCTCGGCCTGATGGAGATGGACTTCTACCGCGAGTTCCACCAGCGCCTCAACGGCCTGGTGTTCCAGTACATCAAGGAAGACCCCAAGACCGTCATGAGCATGCTCTGGTACGGCTTCCCGGTGGTCCGTTACCTGTTGGCCTGGGTCATTGGCACCTTGCTGCTGAGCCTGCTGTTCAAGGGTGTCGACCGCATGACGCGCGGCGGCCAGCCGACCGGCGCCACCCCGCAGCGCAGCGTAGCGCCGTGGTACAACCGCCTGGCGGTGTTCATGGTGATCCTGCTGGTGGCCGTGGTCGCCGCCCGTGGCACCCTGCGCCAGGGCCCGCCGATGCGTTGGGGTGATGCCTTCACCACCGACTCCAACTTCGTCAACCAGCTGGGCCTGAACGGCACCCTGACGTTGATCGATGCTGCCAAGAGCCGCTTCGGCGAAGACCGCGCCAACATCTGGAAGCCGGTGCTGGACCAGCCGCTGGCCACGCAGACCGTGCGTGAGCAACTGCTGACCGCCCACGACACCCTGGTCGACGCCGACGAAGCCGCGATCCGCCGTGACTTCGTGCCACCGGCCGACCGTACCCTGCCGATCAAGAACGTCGTGGTGATCCTCATGGAGAGCTTCGCCGGCCACTCGGTGGGCGCCCTGGGCAGCCCTAACAACATCACCCCGTACTTCGACAAACTGGCCAAGGAAGGGTTGCTGTTCGACCGCTTCTTCTCCAACGGCACCCATACCCACCAGGGCATGTTCGCCACCATGGCCTGCTTCCCCAACCTGCCAGGCTTCGAATACCTGATGCAGACCCCGGAAGGCGGGCACAAGCTGTCGGGCCTGCCGGCATTGCTCAGCGCCCGCGATTACGACGACGTGTACGTCTACAACGGTGACTTCGCCTGGGACAACCAGTCCGGTTTCTTCGGCAACCAAGGCATGACCACGTTCATTGGCCGCAATGACTTCGTCAACCCGGTGTTCTCCGACCCGACCTGGGGTGTGTCCGACCAGGACATGTTCGACCGTGGCGCTGAGGAGCTGGCCAAGCACGACGGCAAGAAGCCGATCTATGCGCTGCTGCAGACCTTGTCCAACCACACGCCGTACGCGTTGCCCAAGGACCTGCCAGTGGCGCCTGTGACCGGCCAGGGCCGCCTGGACGAGCACCTGACGGCCATGCGTTATTCCGACTGGGCGTTGGGCCAGTTCTTCGAGAAGGCGCGCAAAGAGCCGTACTTCAAGGAGACCCTGTTCGTCATCGTCGGCGACCACGGCTTCGGCAACCACCAGCAGGTCACAGAATTGGACCTGGGCCGCTTCAACGTACCGCTGCTGCTGATTGCCCCGGGCATCCAGGAGAAGTTCGGTGCGGTCGACCACACCGTCGGTACCCAGGTCGACATCGTGCCGACCATCATGGGCCGTCTGGGTGGCCAGACCCGTCATCAGTGCTGGGGCCGCGACCTGCTCAACCTGCCTGAGGGCGACCAGGGCGTGGGCATGATCAAGCCGTCGGGCAGCGAGCAGATCGTGGGTTTGGTGCAGGGTGACCGCATCCTCATCGAGTCCAAGGACATGAGCCCGCGTATGTACCGCTACCAGCTGGGCAGCGAGTTCAAGGCCGAGCTGATCGAAAGCCCGGACCAGCCGGAAATGCTGAAAAAGCTTGAAGCGTACATCCAGACGGCGACCAAGAGCCTCTTGGACAACACCGCTGGCGTCGTGCACGGCACGCCGAAGTAACCCCCAGCAGGCGCGCCCGCTGTCCCGGCAGGCGCGCCTAGTGTCCCCGTCAGGCGTGTCCGCTGTCCCCGGCACGCGCGCCTGTCATCGCCGGCTGCCGTGTCTATCATCGCCGGCTGCCGCGTCCGCTGTAGGAGCAGCCTTGTGCTGCGAAGAGGCCAGTGAAAGCACCGTAGATTTTTGGTGTTTACACTGGCCTCTTCGCAGCACAAGGCTGCTCCTACAAGGGCCACCGCAAAACCCTGCCAATTGAAGGGCCACCGCAAAACCCTGCCAATTGAAGGACCACCGCAAAGCCCTGCCAACTGAACAAATCCCCCCGCCCAAGGTCAAGCTATACAGGCGCCACACACCCGGCGTTCTTCAGATCGAGGGCTCGTTCCATGAAAGAGTGGGAAGTCATCTTTGCCGACCAGAAAGGCGAACCGACGTCATTGCGGCTGCGGGCTGAACATTGCCCCAGCGAAGAAGACGCGGCCCGTGCCATTCGCTCGCACTTGTTTCCGGTCATGGATGAATTGGACCTCAACGACTTCCAGGACCGTGCACCATCCCCCACGGCGCGCTGGCTCAAAGAGCAAAATGGCGTAACCATCACCCGTATCCAGGAAGCGTCCTGAAGCTTGCGTTGACGTGGTGCCCACGCAGGCACTACGCTGGACCCAGGTGCCGGCCTATTCTGCGGGTCGGCACCCATAACATTCGCGTCTTGCATCAGCTCTATACAACTCGATCTGCCCGGCACCGCCGGCAGGTACGTAGTGCCCGGAAAGTCTATCCATTGCATTGCAGGAGGACGATTCATGAGCAGCCAGAACGACGATATCAGCAGCAATGTCCTGCGCCAGATGAAAGCTGGCGGTTTTGACTTCACCCGCATCCACCCCATCGAGTTCTACGCAGTATTCCCTGATGAAGCCGGCGCGCGACGGGCAGCCGGGCAATTTCGTGGCGAGTCCCTCAACGCCCAGGTACGCGAACGCAAAGACGGCGCCTGGCACCTTGAACTGAGCAAGGTCATGTATGCCACTTATGGAGGGATTGGCGACTTCGAAGAAACGTTCGAGCAACTCGTTTCACCGTACGGTGGCGAGGTCGAAGGATGGGGCGTCAAGCAAGAGCGACTGTGCGCCTGACCCTGACTCACCCACTGCCGCTCCACAGGCTTATGCACCTCCCTGTAGGAGCGGCCTTGTGCCGCGAAGGGCCGCCAAGCGGCCCCAACCTCTCAGGGCTTACGCCCCGCCATATGCCCCAGATAAGCCAGTAGCGCATCCAACTCCTGCTCGCTCAACACAGCCTCTGTAAACCCCGGCATCTTCGCCTGCGGCCACGTTCGAAGGCTTTGCGGGTCACGGATCAGCTTGCGCAAAAATGCCGGCTGGAAGTACTCGGTAGGGTTGTGCGGCAGGTTCAAGTCCGGCCCAAACTGGGCATCACCCGCGCCATTGAGGCGGTGGCAGGCCAGGCAGTTCTGCTGGAACAACGCAAACCCCTGGCGCACCGGGTCATCGGCCGGGAGCTTCGGGTCTGGCAGCAGTGCCGGAAAACGCTGCTCCACCGAGGCCAGGCGGCGGATGCTGGCGATCTGGAACGGCCACTGCTCCGGGCGGATGCCGCTGGCCTGCGGTGCCGTCCAGACCAGGTAGAACGGCCCGGCGCTCGGCTTGCCTTTGCCCAGCGCGGGCCACGGTTTGGCCGGGTCTTCGACGGCCAGCCAGGCACGCGCCGGCCCTTGCTGCAGCAGCGGCGCGGCAGGCATTTCGGCAGCAAAACCATCCAGCGCGACGGCTTGCAGGTGGTCGTTCGCACCCACACCCTGCAGCAGCACAGCCAAGGGGACGGCGCGATACTGCATGGGGCGCTTATAGGAAACGTCCTGCTCGATGCTGATGTCGCGCGCCTGCGGGTGGGCAAGCAGCTCGGCGCTGCTCCACTGGCGCGAGGTGTCGCCCAGCTCAAGGTGCAGCTGCGCAGCCGACACTGGCAGGCTCAAAAGCAGGGCGAGTAGGGCAAGGCAGTGGCGCATGGGGAATCTCCGACCTTCAAGGCCGGCAGGTTACATGCGCGCTGCCTGTTGACGCCACAGCCACCGTCAGCCGAACAAACGTGTCAGGTTCGGCAGTATCAGCAGTAGAGTCGTGGCGAAGAGAATGAGCCCTGCTTGGCGTATTTTCGATTGTCTGAACATGGCGGACCGCCTTCTTGTTGTTATTCCTGAATACCCGTTGGCTTCCCTGTCGCGTTTCGGGTCGATCGCAGTGGCGTAAGTTGACGCCTGTTCTGCTTGCCTCTTGAAAGTCGATATACAACCAACAGTAGGGTGTGCGTCATCCATGTTTGAGAACCCTTTGTTCTAATTGTAAGGTTGTTTAATTTCATTGGGTTATGAGGCCAATGGCCAGCGGGCTGGCATGCTCTCGCTAGACAGTGGCGTTACTGCAAACGACACGTGGGCAAAATATGACCGTTCGTCAGTGCGGCCTACTTGCTTGTACGTGCCTTTCGCGGCAGTCTCTACAGCAGATTCCCACCCATGTCGTTCAGGACTATTTCTATGTCGTTACGCATCTGCATCCTGGAAACCGATGTCCTGCGACCGGAGTTGACGGCGCAGTACCACGGCTATGGCAGGATGTTCGAGCAGCTGTTCTCGCGTCAGCCGATCGCCGCCGAGTTTCGTGTGTACAACGTGATGAACGGCGACTATCCCGCCGACCATGAAGTGTTCGATGCCTACCTTGTGACGGGCAGCAAGGCCGATTCGTTCGGTTCCGATCCCTGGATCCAGACGCTCAAGGCTTACTTGTTGAAACTCTACGCACGGGGCGAGAAGCTGCTGGGCGTGTGTTTTGGCCATCAACTGCTGGCCTTGACCCTGGGTGGTAAGGCCGAGCGCGCCGAGAAGGGCTGGGGTGTGGGCATCCACCGTTATTCACTGGCGGCGCATGCGCCCTGGATGGACCCGGAGGTTTCCGAGCTGACCCTGCTGATCAGCCACCAGGACCAGGTCACCGAGCTGCCGGAAGGCGCGACCGTAATTGCCTCCAGCGACTTCTGCCCCAACGCCGCCTACCACATTCGTGACCAGGTGCTGTGCTTCCAAGGGCACCCGGAGTTCGTGCATGACTACTCCCGGGCGTTGCTGGATGCGCGGCAGACGTCGTTGGGGGATGAGGTGTACCACAAGGCCATTGCCAGCCTGGCCACCGAGCACCAGGGCGACCTGGTGGGCGAGTGGATGTTGCGGTTCATTGGGCAGTCGGTGAGTAAAGACAGCGTGGCGTGATAGCCCGGGGCCGCACAGCGGCCCCAACATCAGCGCTGTACCTGTAGGAGCTGGCTTGCCTGCGATGGGCCGCACAGCGGCCCCAACATCAGCGCTGTACCTGTAGGAGCTGGCTTGCCTGCGATGGGCCGCACAGCGGCCCCAACATCTCAAAGCCAACCCGACTTCTTGAAGCTGGCATACAACCCCGCACACCCCAACCCAATCACCCCCAGCACACCAAAGTACCCGTACTGCCACGCCAGCTCCGGCATGTTCTGAAAGTTCATCCCATAAATCCCGGCAATCGCCGTAGGGAAGGCCAGAATCGCCGCCCAGGCCGCGAACTTGCGTTGCACGATGCTTTGGCGCGACGACTCCAGCAACATGCCGATCTCGATGGTCTGGCTGGCAATATCGCGAATGCTGACCAGGTCTTCCATCTGCCGCGTGACATGAATCTGCACATCGCGAAAATACGGTCGCATGTTCTTGTCGATGAACGGAAAGCTCAGGCGCTGCAGTTCTTCGCTCACCTCCAGCATCGGCGCCACGTACCGGCGCAGGCGCAAGATGTCGCGCCGCAGGCTGTGCAGGCGGCGGATGTCATCCTCTTGCAGCGAACCGCCCAGCACGCTCTGTTCCAGTTCTTCGATTTCGCCATGGATCGCCTCGCTGACCGGCTGGTAGTTCTCGGTCACGAAGTCGAGCAGCGCATACAGCACGAAGTCCTCGCCATGCTCCAGCAGCAGCGGCCGTGCTTCGCAGCGTTGGCGCACCAGGGCGTAGGATTTCGAGTGGCCGTTGCGGCAGGTGATGATGTAGCCATTGCCAGCAAAGATATGGGTTTCGATGAACTCCAGCTTGCCTTCATGCCGTACCGGCGAATAGGTGACGATGAACAGCGCATCACCGAAGGTTTCAAGCTTGGGCCGGCTGTGCTTTTCCAGCGCGTCTTCAATGGCCAGCTCGTGCAGGTTGAACTGCCGCTGCAGGTTGGCCAACTCCTCGGCGTTGGGCTCTTCGAGGCCGATCCAGACGAAGTGGCCGGGCTTGCGCGCCCATTCGCTGCCTTCGTCGATGCTGATGTTAGTGACCTTTCTGCCGGCGCTGTACACCGCCGACGCCACGACTCGACCCATGGTTGTCCACTTATTCGATTGAACACCCTTACAGCTTGGGCTGTAAGGGCCCAGAGGGCAACCTAGCGGCGTGCGAGTTCATCTTCCATGCGGTCGATGCACTGCTGCATCTGGCTGCGGCACTGTTCGACCAGGGCGGGGATGTCGCGCTGGCTCAAGCCCGCCGTGGCAATCGGCGGCAGCGAGCGCACGATCACCGTCCGCTGCCGCCAGCTGTTCAGGTTCAAACGCCGGGCATAGCGGCTGACGCACACCGGCACGATTGGTACACCGGCTTCGATGGCCATGTGAAAGGCGCCTTTCTTGAACGCCAGCAGGTGGTCTGCCGGGTTGCGGGTGCCCTCGGGGAATATCCAGATCGATGTATCGTCCTGCAGCACCCGCGTGGTCTTTTGCAGCGCCTTGCGCGCTTGGTAGGCATTCTTGCGGTCGATCAGCACGTTGCCGCCCAGCCAGAACAGCTGGCCGAACAACGGGATCCAGCCCAGGCTTTTCTTGCCAATGGCCACGGTGCGCGGCGGCACTGCCTGGCCAATGAGGAACAGGTCGAAGTTGGACTGATGGTTGGCGATGATGACGCAACCGGGCGGGTGATCGAACAATGGGCCGACTTCGGCCTTGACCTTGACGCGCATCAGCCAGGCGGCCGGCACGCTGTAAAGCCGGGCAAATACCCGGCTGTTGTCGGGGTTGAAGGGGCGGCACAGGCCGATAATCAGGCCTACAGCGCCAACCACCAGAAAATGCAGGGCCAGCAGGAGCATGCGCAACGAATAAAGCATGGGATGACTCACACCAGATAGTCGCATTCCAGTGTACGACTGTGCACTCAAAGAGGCAAACCTGGGGTGAGTCTGTCGACCTGCAGGGTTAGCCCATGTGGCTCTGATCCAGCTCGATAGCCTTGTCCAGAGCCTCCAGCAGGCCCTTGCGCACCTTCAGCTTGGTGTTTTTGTGCGCCAGCATGTTCAGCTTCTTCAGTTCACGGGCCGCAGCCAGGGCCGCCTCGTGCAGTTGCTCGGCCGGCACCACCTTGTCGAGGAAGCCGGCGTCCAGTGCGCCTTGCGGGTCGAAGATCTCGGCGTTGATCACCGAGCGGTGGAAGGCCGAGCGGCGCAGGCGGTCGCGGCCCAGTTCGATGCCGGCATGGTGCATGGTCATGCCGATTTGTACTTCGTTCAGGCAGACTTTGTAGGGCCCGTCGACACCAATGCGGTAGTCGGCCGACAGCAGCAGGAAGGCCCCTTTGGCCACGGCATTACCGGGGCAGGCGACGATCACCGGGAACGGGTGCGACAGCAGGCGGCGGGCGAGGTTGGAGCCGGCGGTAACCAGGCCTATCGCCTCCTTGGGGCCACTGGTCATGACCTTGAGGTCGTAGCCGCCAGACAGAATGCCCGGCTGCCCGGTGATGATCACCACGGCACGTTCCTGTTCGGCGCGGTCGAGGGCGGCGTTGAAGGCGGTGATGACATCCGGCGAGATGGCGTTGACCTTGCCGTTGTTCAGGGTCAGGGTGGCGATGCCGTCTTCGGCGTGGTAGGTAATCAGCTCGCTCATGGCAGAGTCCTTTTGTTGGCGTGGCGACGACGTTACCCAGCGCCGTGGGCCAGGTAAAGCAGCAAGGCTGACTGGCCGGTCAGCGTTTACCGGGCCTCAAATGCAAATGCATGAAAAATTTGAAAAAAATGCTTGCCAAAGGAAAGGCCTTCCACTAAATTAGCGCGCCTCGACAGGCTGAAAGGCTTGAAGAGAAAACGGTGAAGTGTCCGAGTGGTCGAAGGAGCACGCCTGGAAAGTGTGTATACGAGAAATCGTATCAAGGGTTCAAATCCCTTCTTCACCGCCACATTCTACAAAAGCCCCCGCGCTGAAAAGCTCGGGGGCTTTTTGTTTTTGGCTGCCCACCTGTCAGGTGATGGCGGTCCCTGTAGGAGCGGCCTTGCGTCGCGAAAGGGCTGCAAAGCAGCCCCAGGTTTCAGCGTCGCCGCACATATTGCTGGGGCTGCTTCGCAGCCCTTTCGCGACGCAAGGCCGCTCCTACACAAAGGCAGTGCGCAGGGTTTCAGAAACTTACAGACGCCGACAACCGTGCCGTCCGCGGCGCACCCTGGAACAGGTAGTTGTCCCCCAGGTAATCCCCCACATCGCGCCAGTAGCGCTTGTCGAACACGTTATCCACGGTCAACCGCAGCACCGTGTCATACCCCCCAATGCGGGTGCGGTAGCGGCTGCCGACGTCGAACACGGTATAACCGCCCACCTCGACATTACCCGCCTGGCTGGCATATTTGCTGGCGCTGTAGCGCGCACCGCCCAGCAGCGCCAGGCCTGGTACCGGCAGGCTGTATTCGGCCTGCAGCGCCGCACGCAGTTTGGGCACATTGATTGCCTGATGCCCTTCGTAGTCCTCGGTCCCGCTGTTTTTTACCCGTGCGCGAATGGCTGCGGCACTCGCCTGCACTTGCAGGTTCGAGGTCACCCAGCCACTGGCGCCCAGCTCCAGGCCGGTGTTTTTCTGTTGGCCTTGCTGGACATAGGTGAAGGTGCCTTGGCCATCGGGGCGTGCGTATTGATACGCCTGGCGGATCTGAAACAGTGCGGCACTGAAGCTGATGCCTTGCCAGTCACGCTTGATGCCCAACTCCAGCTGGCGTGAGAGGGTGGGGGCGAGGATTTCAGCCGCGTTGCTGGCAAACCACGGTGCGGTACCGCCAGCCGACAGGCCTTTGGCATAGCTGGCGTACAGCGTGGTGTCAGGGCGTGGCTTGTAGATGAGCGCAGCATTGGGCAGCAACTGGTACTGGCGAGTGTGGCGCCCGGCAACACCGGTCTCGTCCCAGGTCTGCTCGTCCAGGCGCACTTCGCGAGCGCCGATCACGGTTTGCCACTGCTCGTTGAAGCTGATGCGATCACTCACGAACAGGCCGTACTGGCGGCTGTCCAGGCGCCGCTCGCTGGCGCCGATCGGCTTGTCAGACGGGTCGACTGCTGGCGCACCGGTGTAGATATTGCCGGTACCCAGCCATTCGTTGTAATAGGGGCGTTGATCCACCGTGCGGCGTTGCGCGCTGGTGCCGATTGTCAGGTCGTGCCCTACGCCCAGGGCATCGAAGCGGCCGTTGAGCGTGGCCTGTGCCTCGTCGGTGCGGCGGGTGTCATCCGGGCTGCGGTAGTCATAAATGTCGTAGTCGCCATTGCTGCCGAAAAACGCCCCCTCGCTCGAGCCCCAGGCAAACGCACTGTAATCGTCGATCACCACCTTGCTGCGCGACGCACTCAACGTGCCAGTCCAGGCCTCGTTGAAGCGGTACTCGAAACGCCCGCCCAGGTTCAGCGAATCGTTCTGCACCGGCTTGGCCCACTGCTGATAGGCCAGGCGATCATGCGGGTCGATACCGTGTGGCACCTCGGTGCCGCCGAGCAACTGGTAACCAGGCACCGAGCGTTGTTCGCGGTGCTGGTACTCGGCGTCCAACTGCAGCGTGGCATCCGGGTTGATCTGCCAGTCGAAGGCCAACGAGGCGAAGTCGCGCTTGCCATCGGCATGGTCGACATAGCTGCGGATGTCTTCATGGGCCAGGTTGGCGCGCAGGCCGAACTGCCGCTCGCTGCCGAACCAGCCGCCCAGGTCGGTGGCCAGGTAACGTTCGCCTTGTTCGTTGGTCGATACCGTCACGCTGCGCACGTCTTCGGCGCGCTTGGTCACGTAATTGATTAGGCCGCCCGGTTCCGAAACGCCGCTTTGCAGCCCGGACAAGCCCTTGAGCAACTCCACTTGCTGTTTGTTTTCCAGGGCAACGTTCTGCTCGCCGGCGATAGTCTGGCCATTGATCCGGTAGCTGCTGGCGGCATTCAGTTCGAAGCCGCGCACGTTGAAGTTTTCGTAATAGCCGATGGGTGCATAGCTTTCCCCCACCGAGGCGTCGCTTTGCAGCACTTCGCTGAGCTTGCGCACCTGGCGGTCCTCCAGCAATTGCTGGCTGAACACGCTGACCGAGGCTGGGGTGTCGAGCAGCGGCGCGGCCTGGAAGCCACCCACCGAGGCTTCGCGCACCTGGTAGCCGTCGTTGCCATAGCTGTCGGAGACCCGCAGCGGGTCCAGCACGATGCTGTCTTCGGCAAGCAAATGAGGGCAATGCAGGGCCAGGCCCAGGCTGAGCAAGCTCAGGGGCAGGCGGGGGCGAAGCGGGGGCATGCGGAGGCTCCTGGATACGCGACACCAGTGCCGGCCTCTTCGCGGGGCAAGCCCGCTCCCACAGATTTGCTCCAACTTCAGGCAAGCTGCAATCTCTGTGGGAGCGGGCTTGCCCCGCGAAGAGGCCGGCACAGGCCATGAAAAAGGCGGCATCTTAACAGCCGCCTTCAACATTGGACGATCAGGCCCGCGCGATATTCAGTCGTTGCTGGCCGGGCGCTTGTGCTGGCGCCAGCTGTCGTCGATCTTCGACCAGGTCTTGCCATCGGTAACGGCCAGCAGTTTGCGCCCGTCCTTGAAGGTGGCGAGGAAGGTGGCTTCTTCTTCCTTGCCACCAAGCCAGAGCCCGGCCAGCAGCCCCACCGGCCCGGCCACCAAGGCCCCAGCTACACCCCAGCCAAGGGCGGTACCCAGGCTGCGGCTGGACTCCAAACTGGACAGCTTGAGGTCACTGATGCGTGCAAGTGAGATCCGCTCGCCAGGCGAGGGGCTGCGCGGGGTCTTGAGTGTGAGCGATCCATTGCGATACTCGCCTTCACCTTGCAAGAAATCGCCGGATCGAACCGTGAGTCTTGTCATAAAGTCGTCCTTCAGGGAGGGGGCATTGTCCAGCGCTTACTTGAGCCCTCCCGGGGCAGGCAGTCAACGCTCAGGCGACGGAGGGTAGTGCGTTGCAATGTCGCGGCTGATGCGCTTGCGCTCGGCCAGCGCCCAGGCCAGCAGCGCCAGTGTACCGATCACCAAGCCGGCCACGACGATGCCCATCCAGCCCTGACGCTGGAACAACTGCGTCCCCAGCAACGACCCCAGCGCACCGCCGATGAAGTAGCAGGTGATATAGCCTGCATTCAGCCGTGTGCGCGCCTCTGGCCGCAGCGCGATCACCGCGTTCTGGTTGCTCACGTGTACCAGCTGCACGGCCAGGTCGAGCATCAATACCCCCAGCAGCAACGCCAGCAGCGAGTACTCGGCAAAGCCAAGCGGCACCCACGACAGCAGCAGTACGATCAGCCCCACTGTGGTGCCCAACGCCCCCTTGCCTCGGTCGGCCAGGCGCCCGGCCCAGTTGGCCGACAGCGCCCCCGCCGCGCCTGCCAGGCCGAACAGGCCGATCACGGCGTCCGAGTAGTGGTAGGGCTCTTGCGCCAGCAGGAAGGCCAGTGGTGTCCAGAACAGCGCGAACAGGCTGAACGCCAGCAAGCCCAGCAGCGAGCGCAAGCGCAGCACGGGCTCTTCGATGAACAGGCGGAACACCGAGCCGATCAAGGCTGGGTACTTCAAGCCGGCATGGCTGTGGTGCTGCGGCAAGCTGCGGTAAAGGGCCAGAGCGGTGATGGCCATCAGTACTGCGGCCAGCACATAGATGCTGCGCCAGCCACCCAGCTCCGCCATGAAACCGGCCGCCGTACGCGCCAGCAGAATGCCCAGCAACAGGCCGCTCATCAGTGTGCCCACTGCACGCCCGCGCTGATGCGGCTCACTCAGGTTCGCCGCCATCGGCACCAGGATTTGCGCCACCACCGAGAACAGGCCGGTCAGTGCGGTGCCGAGCAGCAACCACGGCAGGCTCGGTGCGCAGGCGCTGATGACCAGGCCGAGGGTCGAAATGGCGGTCATCACCGTGATCAGGCGGCGTTGCTCGAACAGGTCGCCCAGGGGCGCCAGCAGCAACAGGCCAGCGCCATAGCTGAGCTGGGCGGCGATGACGATGCTGCCGGCGCCGGCGGTGCTCAGGCCGAACTGCAGGGCGATGCTGTGCAGCAACGGTTGCGCGTAGTAGTTGCTGGCCACGGCCAGGCCGGTGGCGGTGGCCATCAGCAGGATCAGGGCGCGACTGAGGGTGGGGGCGTTCATGGGGATCTCGGGGGGCAGGGAGCTGTATTCTAGGGGCGTTGAGGGTTTGACGGGGAGTTTTAGGCGCCGCTCGCGCGGCGCTTCGCAGCACAAGGCTGCTCCTACAGGAGGCGGGCACCAAAAAGGTCGCGCGCCCATGTCACAGGAATAATTGGCCCGAAACAGATGTAGGAGCAGCCTTGTGCTGCGAAGCGCCGCGCGGGCGGCGCTCGATCTCCCAGGCGCTAATAATGCCAAGGCAGACACCTAGAACCGCCCCCACCTCAAGCCGCAAACCCACCATCCGCCGTCAAACTGGCCCCAGTGATGTACCCCGCCTCTGGCCCCGCCAGGTAGGCCACGAAGCTGGCAATCTCATCCACCTGCCCATAGCGCCCAATGGCCATCAGCGGTATCAGGCTGTCGGCAAACTCACCGCTGGCCGGGTTCATGTCGGTGTCTACCGGGCCGGGCTGCACGTTGTTGACGGTGATGCCCTGGGGGCCGAGGTCGCGTGCCATGCCGCGGGTCAGGCCCACCAACGCCGACTTGCTCATGGCGTAGGGGGCGCCACCGGCAAAGGGCATGCGCTCGGCGTTGGTGCTGCCGATGTTGATGATGCGCCCGCCCTGGCCCATGTAGCGCACGGCCGCTTGGCTGGCGACGAACACACTGCGCACGTTCACCGCCAGCATGCGGTCGAAGTCCCCCAGGTCGAACTCGGCGATCGGCGCCACCGTCAGCACGCCGGCGTTGTTCACCAGAATGTCCAGCCCACCAAAGGCCTTCGCGGTGTCATCCACCGCCAATTGCACGGCGGCGGCGTCGGCGCTGTCGGCGCGCAGGGCTAGGGCTTGGCCGCCGTTGCCGATGATTTCCTGGGCCAGCTGTTCTGCCGGGCCGGCGGAGCTGACGTAGGTGAAGGCAACCCGAGCACCGTCGCGGGCCAGGCGGCGCACGATGGCCGCACCAATGCCGCGGGAGCCGCCCTGGACCAGGGCTACCTTACCGTCGAGTGGAAGTTGTTTGGACATGCTGATCTCCTGCTGGGAAGCAAGGCCGAATGCCTTGGATGGGCGCAGTATCGGTGGCTAATTACCTGCTGATAAGATGGCAATCACTATTAGCAGAGTAAACCTTTGGTTGTTAATCATGGCCGTGGAGTCGTTCAACGCCCTCGAATGCTTTATCCGCAGCGCCGAGGTCGGCAGCTTCGCCGAGGCCGCTCGCCGCTTGAGCCTGACCCCCGCCGCAGTGGGCAAGCATGTGGCTCAGCTGGAAGCCCGGTTGGGCGTGCGACTGTTCCAGCGTAGTACCCGCAAGCTGACCTTGACCGAAGCAGGCCAGCGTTTTCTGGGTGAAGTGAGTGACAGCTTTCGTACCATCCAGTACGCCGTGGCTAACCTGGCCAGTGCCGAAGGCCAGCCAGCCGGGCTGCTGCGGGTCAGCATGGGCACGGTGTTCGGGCGGTTGTACGTGTTACCCCTGTTGGGAGAATTCTTGCGCCGTTACCCGGCGATTACCCCGGATTGGCATTTTGACAATCGCCAGGTCGACCTGATCGGCCAAGGCTTCGATGCTGCTATCGGTGGCGGTTTTGATTTGCCGCCGGGGGTGGTGGCGCGCAAGCTGACGCCGGCGCATCGGGTGCTGGTGGCATCACCTACGTATCTGGACCAACAGGCGCCGATCGAGGACCCGCAGGCGCTGCAGCGCCACGCCGGCATTCTGATTCGCTCACCGCAGACCGGCCGGGTGCGCTCCTGGCCGCTGACCAGTCGCTGGCAGGAGCAGCAGCCGTTGGTGCTGCGCCAAGCAATGACCATGAGCGATTCGGATGCGGCCTGCGCGGTGGCGCAGCAGGGGTTGGGGGTTGCCTTGGTGAGTCTGCCGTTTGCCGTGCCTTACCTGCAGGCCGGGCGGCTGCGGCGGGTATTGCCGGATTGGTATGTGGACGATGGGCATATCAGCGTGTATTACGCCCAGCACAAATTGTTGCCCGGGAAGACGCGGGCGTTTATCGATTTTGTCGTGGAGCAGTTTGCGCAGCAGGGGTTGGCGGGGCAGTTCGATGCGCTGCAGGGCCTTTAGATTGATGCTGCCTGACCCGGCCTCTTCGCGGGTAAACCCGCTCCCACAGGGATGGCGCAATACCTGGGCACAGATTTCAGGCCTGCAGTGATCCTGTGGGAGCGGGTTTACCCGCGAAGAGGCCGGGTCAGGCAACATCAACAATGAAGAATACCTGCGCCCCCAAGCTCACCTCGTCATCCACCCGCTTGCCCACCAGCTGCTGCCCCAGCGGCGAGCGCGGTGTGATCACGGTCACCAGTTCATCCCCTTCACCCACTTTCAACCCGGCCGCCTCAGGCCCGAGAAACAACCTACGTTGCTGGCCATCCTCGTCCTCAAGGGTCACCAGGTTGCTCACCTGCACGCCACGCGCAGGGTCGTAGTCACGCAACAGCAGTTGCTGGTAAATCTGCAACGCCTGGCGAATCTCGGCAGTACGCCGCGCCTGGCCGGTGGCCAGGTACGAAGCTTCAAGGCCCAAGGTGTCATACTTGTTTTCGGCGATGTTCTCTTCCGCGGTGGCGGCTTCGTACGCGGTCTGCGCGGCGCGGCTCAGCACGTCAACGTCATGTTCGAGGGTCGCGACGATGCGCGTGAGTAGCAGGGGCTTGTCCATCTTCAGTAACAGAACTCCAGCACATGGGCCTGGCTTTTTTCGGTGGGGGCGGTGCGGTTCTGTTGCAGCCAGAACTGGCACTTGGGGCTGTTGAGGTTGCGAGGGTTGCCTTGGGCAGCCTCGGCGGCCTGTTGCAGTTGCTGCTGGTGCAGTATGTCCTTGTAGCGCTCGAACATTTCGCCCTGGGCATCTACCGGTGGCGGCGCGGCGGGTTGGCTGCGGGCAGGGGCCACGGCCTGGGCGACCGGCTGCACCTGCTCTGGCCACAGCTGAAACGCCAACCACAGGCTCATGGCGATGGCCACGGCGCCCAGCCACAGGCCAAAGGCCACGCAGAGGATCAGTTGCAACGGCTTGAGGGTGATTTTCAGTTCACGGTGGCGGGGCATGGCAGCCTCCTGGCAGGGCAGTTCGAGGTGCATTGTCGCACGCTGTCGGCGAATTTTACCTGTGGGTGCTTTTGTCCACGGCAATTAATCCGCAGAATTCGCGGTTTTGGGCACCATGAGGGGGAGGGCACATGAAGGCCACCTGGGACATCTTTTGCACCGTCGTCGACAATTATGGCGACATCGGCGTCACCTGGCGCCTGGCGCGGCAACTGGTGGACGAGCACGATCTGGCGGTGCGCCTGTGGGTGGACGACTTGAACGCCTTCGTGCCGATGTGCCCCGGCGCCGATGCCACGGCGCTGCAACAATGGCAGCACGGTGTCGATGTGCGCCAGTGGCCTGCCGAGTGGCTGCCGGTGGAGCCTGCCGAGGTGGTGATCGGCGCGTTCGCCTGCCAGCTGCCGGCGCACTATGTCGAGGCCATGCGTGCGCAGCCCAAGCCGCCGCTGTGGCTGAACCTCGACTACCTCAGCGCCGAGGACTGGGTTGAGGGTTGCCACGGTTTGCCGTCGCCCCAGCCCAACGGCTTGCGCAAAGTGTTCTTCTTCCCAGGCTTTACCGAGAAAACCGGTGGCCTGTTGCGTGAGGGCGACTTGCTGGCGCGGCGCGAAGCTTTCGCGCAATCTGCCGAAGCCCGGCAGGCGTTCTTGCAGCGCCTGGGTGTACACCCAGAGGCGCAAGCGCGGCTGATCTCGCTGTTCGCCTATGAGAACACCCAGCTGGGCAACTGGCTGGATGCGTTGGCAGCAGATACCCAGCCGACCCACCTGCTGGTACCGCAAGGGCGCATCCTGGCTGACGTCGCCCATTGGTTGGGCGAGCCGGGGCTGGCGGTGGGCGATGTGCGCCTGCGCGGGTCGCTGACGGTGCAAATTTTGCCGTTCGTCAGCCAGGACGATTATGATCGCCTGCTGTGGGCCTGCGACTTCAATGCCGTGCGCGGCGAAGACTCGTTCGTGCGTGCGCAGTGGGCCGGGCGGCCGATGCTGTGGCACATCTACGTGCAGGACGAGAACGCCCACTGGGAAAAACTCGAAGCGTTCCTTGCGCATTATCGACAAGGCCTGTCAGACGATGCCGCTGACGCACTGGTTGCGTTGTGGCGTGCCTGGAACATGGACCATGACGTCGGCCAGGCGTGGCAAGCGGCCCAGCGGCACTGGCCAGAACTGCAGCAGCATGCCCGAGATTGGGCGGCCCGGCAGGCCACTCGGCCGGACCTTGCCATGACGCTGGTACAGTTTTACCGAAATTGGCTATGATATGCGGCCTCGATTTTTATAAATCCATCCAGATTCGGATACTTCGTAATGAAAACTGGTAAAGAACTGAAACCCGGTACCGTACTGCGGATCGACAACGACCCGTGGCTGGTTCAAAAAGCTGAGTTCACCAAATCGGGCCGTAACAGCGCGATCATGAAAACCAAGCTGAAGAACCTGCTGACCGGCTACAAGACCGAAACCGTCTACGGTGCGGACGACAAGCTGGACGAC
This sequence comes from Pseudomonas sp. ITEM 17296, assembly GCF_028895205.1. Lineage (NCBI taxonomy): Bacteria > Pseudomonadati > Pseudomonadota > Gammaproteobacteria > Pseudomonadales > Pseudomonadaceae > Pseudomonas > Pseudomonas sp. ITEM 17296. The sequence continues at coordinate 38,516 of NZ_WJRS01000021.1, forward strand.
GTGATCCTGGATCGCAAAGAAGCGACCCTGTCGTTCATCAGCGGTGACTCGTACACCTTCATGGACACCACCGACTACACCATGTACGAACTGAACGCCGAAGACATCGACGCCGTTCTGCCGTACATCGAAGAAGGCATGGAAGACATCTGCGAAGCCGTCTTCTTCGAAGGCCGCCTGGTATCGGTTGAACTGCCGACCACCATCAGCCGTAAAGTTGTCTACACCGAGAACGCCGCTCGTGGTGACACCTCCGGCAAAGTGATGAAGCCTGCCAAGCTGGCAAACGGTACCGAGATCTCGGTTGCCGACTTCATCCAGATCGACGAGTGGATCGACATCGACACTCGCGACAACAGCTTCAAAGGCCGTTCCAAGAAGTAATTCTTCTTGTGATGCGCACAAAAAACCCGGCCTCGGCCGGGTTTTTTTATGCCTGCATTCAGACCGTCACGTGCAGCCTTACATCCACATTGCCGCGGGTGGCGTTGGAGTAAGGGCAGACCTTGTGCGCCTTCTCCACCAAACCTTCGGCATCGGCCTGGGCCAGGCCCGGCAGGTTGATGTGCAGGTCGATGTCCAGGCCGAAACCACCCGGGATCTGGCCAATGCCCACGTTTGCAGTGATCGAGGCATCGGCCGGCAGGGCTTTTTTCTCTTGCCCGGCGACAAATTTCAGTGCGCCGATGAAGCAGGCCGAGTAGCCGGCCGCGAACATCTGTTCAGGGTTGGTGCCGTCACCGCCCGCGCCGCCCAGTTCCTTGGGGGTGCTCAGCTTGACTTCCAGCTTGCCGTCGCTGGAGCGGGATTTACCGTCGCGCCCGCCAGTGGAGGTGGCTTCTGCGATGTACAGCGGAGTGACCTTTTGCATCTTGAGCCTCGCTAATGTGCTGTGCGCAACCGGGTGGCGGCGGCGCTGGGTAGGTGTGGGATTTAAATTAGCGCGCAATTAGTTTGCGCGCAAGATAAATCATCACCGTTCATCCGAACGGCCATCACACAGCATAGCGCTCAGAGGTTTTTCTGCAGGTTGTCGCGCAGTTCGAGCAGGTCGGCTTGCAGCTGTTTCAGGCGTTCCAGGCTGCGCCCGCTGGCCTTGAGGATGCACGGGGGCACCTGTTTGGCCTGTTGTTGCAAATCACGGCCCTTGTCTGTCAGTTGCACCAGTACCACCCGTTCGTCTTCGCGGCTGCGGGTGCGCTTGAGCAGGCCTTCGCTTTCCAGGCGCTTGAGCAGCGGGGTCAGCGAGCCAGGGTCGGTGAGCAGGTGCTGGCTGATCTCGCCCACGGTCAGGCCATCCCGCTCCCACAGCACCAGCATGGCCAGGTACTGCGGGTAGGTCAGGCCCAGCGCTTGCAGCAGCGGCTTGTAGACCTTGGTCATCAGCAACGAGGTCGAATGCAGGGCGAAGCAGACCTGGTTGTCCAGCAGCAGCTCGTCACAGGAGGCTTGGGTGTCGGCGTTCATGCAGGTCCTTGGAATAATCAATGGGGAAATCTAGCACGCTGATCATTAGTGCGTTCATTGCCAGCGCAGTTCACTGCGCAGAGCCAGGTCCCAGGGTGGAATGGGGCTGAAACGGCTCTTGAGAAATTCGAGCAGTAAACGGCTGCGAGAGTTCGTTTCATGTGCCAGGCGTAACGCATAAATGCCACTGGACTCGGCGGCTGGCAGGCCACCTTCGCAAAACAGCGGGACCAGTTCGCCGCGCAGCAGGTAGTCGCTGATCAGCCAGGTGGGCAGGTGGGCAATGCCCAAACCCGCGAGGGCGCCGAACAGCAGGGTTTCGGCGTTATTGGCGGCCATGCGCATGCGCGATGGCCGGTACAGGCGGGCCTGGCCGGCCACGCTGAAGCGCCAGGCAAACGGCGGCGCCAGGCCGTCCCAGTCGAGGCCGTCGTGCGCAGGCAACTCGCTGGGGCACGCCGGTACGCCTCGGCTGGCCAGGTAGGCCGGGCTGGCGCAGGCGATGCGGACCATGTAGGCCAGCGGTGTGGCGACCAGGCGCGTATCGGCCAGGGGGCCTGCACGCAACACCAGGTCGACTTCGCCGAGGTGGCTGCCTTGCAAGTCGACGAAGCTGTCGATCAGGCGCAGGTGCACGTCAAGCCCGGGGTAGGCCACGAGGAAGTCGGCGATGGCTGGGGCGAGGTGGCGGCGGCCAAACGCGGCGGGGGCGTCGATGCGGATGAGGCCTTCCGGGGCACTGCTCAATGAGACGGCTTCGGCGCGGGCCAGGCGCAGCTCCTCGATGATGCGTCGTGCGCGTTCGGCAAAGGCGTTGCCGGCCGGGGTGGCACGCACCGCGTGGGTGCTGCGGGTGAACAGCCGGCTGCCCACGGCGCTTTCGAGGTTGTCGATGCGCCGGGCAACGGCCGACGGCGTCAACGGGTGGCGCCGCGCGGCGGCAGAGAAACTGCCGGTTTCCAGCACGTCGAGAAACAGGCTGAGTTGGTCGGTGAGGATATCGGGGTTCATGGTGGCTCGGCTTTGCATAAAACGCACAGCCATTGTGCGCTGCTGTGCGTTTCCCCACCAGCCCCGACTCGGTAGCATGCTCACCATTGCAAGCGAGAGGCGCAGAGGCCCTGATGATCGAGTGGTTGTTGTATATCGCGTTGGGCGCTGCCCTGGGCACCATGGGTGGTTTGTTCGGCATTGGCGGCGGGTTGATAGCAATCCCGGCGCTGGGGGTGTTGTTCGGCTTGGACCAACAGCTGGCGCAGGGCACTGCGTTGGTGATGGTGGTGCCGAATGTGTTGCTGGCGCTGTGGCGCTACCACCAGCGCAACCGCATCGAGCTGCGCCATGCGCTGCCGTTGGCACTGTGCAGTTTCCTGTTCGCCTGGCTGGGGTCGATTTGGGCGGTGGGCATCGATGCCCAGTCCATGCGGCTGGGTTTTGTCGGCTTTCTGGTGGCGCTGGCGGTGTGGAACGTGACGCGGATGTTCCTCAAGGTCGCGCCGCCCAGCCCTGAACTGCGTTACGCCTGGCCGTGGCTGGGCGTGCTGGGCAGTTTTGCCGGCACCATGGGTGGGTTGTTCGGGGTAGGGGGCGCGGTGGTTGCCACGCCTATTCTGACCAGTGTGTTCGGGACCACGCAGGTGGTGGCGCAGGGGTTGTCGCTGGCATTGGCGGCGCCCAGTACGACGGTTACCCTGTTGACCTATGGCGTGCACCAGAGTGTTGACTGGGGGGTAGGGATCCCCTTGGCGGTCGGTGGGCTGCTCAGCATCAGCTGGGGGGTGAGGTTGGCGCATGCCTTGCCAGAGAAAGTGTTGCGGGCGATGTTTTGTGCGTTTCTGGTGGTGTGTGCGGTGATGTTGGGGTTTGAGCTTTAAGCGCACATGCAGCAGCCGTCTCCCTGTAGGAGCAGCCTTGCGCTGCGAAGAGGCCCGTCCAAGCAGCGCAAAATGTCGCTGAAATCACTGGCCTTTTCGCAGCACAAGGCTGCTCCTACACAAAGCTATGGCTGCCACTGATCTATTTGAACCCTTCGACGATGTAATCGGCCATGCAATCGGTGATCGGGGACGGGTGCTGCGTGCTGCGCACCAGCATCACATTGGCCACCGGTAACTGCGGCAGCCCGTCGCTCTCGCCCAAAATCCGTATGTTGCCGCCGATCAGGCTCTGCAACTGTGCCGTCACCGCCAACCCGGCAGTGACGATGGCAAAGATCGCCGCCAGGCTTGGGCTGGTGTAGGCAATGCGGTAGTCGATGCCTTGCGCTTCTAGCGCATTGCAGGTCCAGGCGCGGCAAAAGCAGTCGGTGTTGAACAGCGCCACCGGCATGGGCCGTTGCTCCTGCGGGCAAAACCCTTCGGCGGCAGCCCACACCAGCCGTTCCTGGCGCAACAGCTGGCCGACTTCGTTGCCCGGTTCGCGGGTGACGATGGTCAGGTCCAGGTCCTGGCGCAGCATCAATTGCTTTGACGAATCGCAATGCACCTCCACCTGCACCAGCGGGTAAGCCTGGGCAAAACTCGACAGGATGGTCGGCAGAAAGCGCATGGCGTAATCGTCGGGTGTGCCGATGCGTACAACCCCGACCATATGCGGCATGCGCAAGGTATTGAACACTTCGCCGTGCAGCTTGAGGATGCGCCGGGCATAGCCAAGCAGTACCTGCCCTTCAGCGGTGAGGCGTACCTGGCGGCCCTCGCGCTCGAACAGCTGGCGCTGCAGGATGTCTTCCTCCAGGCGTTTCATTTGCATGCTGACCGCCGACTGGGTGCGGTTGACCACCTCGCCGGCGCGGGTGAAACCGCCTTGCTCGGCAATGGCGACGAAGGTGCGCAATACGTCGGCATCAAGGCTTTGATACTGGGACATTGCATCAATCTCCGAGATGCATGGCATCAGAAACATTCGTTGGATTGATCTTAAGCCCGGCGCGAGACTGGAGCCATCAACACGGAGGGCTTCACGATGAAAGGTCATGTCAGCAGCATCCAGCAACCTGCCGTTTCCCTGAACCACCTGTGGCACGCAGCCCTGCAGCGCCCGGCGCGTTGGTGGGAGCTGTACCGTCAGCGCCAGGAGCTGGCCAGCCTCAGCGATGCGACATTGCACGACCTGGGCTTGAGCCGGGCGGATATCCAACAAGAAGCCGAGCGGCACTTCTGGGATGATCCGCTGCGCAAATAGGCCGTTTTTTGTAGGTGCGGCGGTTTAGCGGCGCACCTGCTTGAGGGTTTCGGCAATCAGAAACGCCAGTTCCAGCGACTGATCGGCATTCATGCGTGGGTCGCAGTGGGTGTGGTAACGGTCCGACAGGCCGTCTTCGGTGATCGGGCGGGCGCCGCCGATGCATTCGGTAACGTTCTGCCCGGTCATCTCGATGTGAATCCCGCCTGCATGGCTGCCTTCGGCCTGGTGCACCTGGAAGAACTGCTTCACCTCATCGAGGATCTGCGCAAAGTCACGGGTCTTGTAGCCGCTGCTGGCCTTGATGGTGTTGCCGTGCATGGGGTCGGAGCTCCACAGCACCTTGCGCCCCTCGCGCTCGACAGTGCGGATCAACCCTGGCAGGTGGTCGCCGACCTTGTTGGCGCCCATGCGCACGATCAGGTTGAGCCGGCCGGGGTCGTTGCTCGGGTTGAGGGTGTCGATCAGGCGGATCAGTTCTTCGGGGTTCATGCTGGGGCCGACCTTGACCCCGATGGGGTTGTGCACGCCGCGCAGGAACTCGACATGGGCGCCGTCGAGCTGGCGCGTGCGGTCGCCGATCCACAGCATGTGCGCCGAGCAATCGTAGTAGTCGCCGGTCAGGCTGTCCTGGCGCACGAAGGCTTCTTCATAGTTGAGCAGCAGCGCTTCGTGGGCGGTGAAGAAGCTGGTCTCGCGCAGTTGCGGCGCGCTGTCCAGCCCGCAGGCACGCATGAAGGCCAGGGTCTCGTCGATACGGTTGGCCAGTTGATGGTACTTGTCGGCCAACGCCGAGTTGGCGATGAAGTCCAGGTTCCACTTGTGCACCTGGTGCAGGTCGGCAAAGCCACCTTGGGCAAAGGCGCGCAGCAGGTTGAGGCTGGCGGTGGCCTGGTGGTAGGCCTGCAGCAGGCGGTCCGGGTCGGGGATGCGGCTTTTTTCATCAAAGCCGATGCCGTTGACGATATCGCCACGGTAGGCGGGCAGGGTGACGTTGCCGATGGTCTCGTCGCCCGCGGAGCGCGGCTTGGCAAATTGCCCGGCCATGCGCCCGACCTTGACCACCGGGCAGCCGGCAGCAAAGGTCATGACGATGGCCATCTGCAGCAGCACCTTGAACGTGTCGCGGATCTTCGCGGCGGAAAACTCGGCAAAGCTCTCGGCGCAATCGCCGCCCTGCAACAGGAACGCGCGGCCTTCGGTGACTTCGGCGAACTGCCGGCGCAGCTCGCGGGCCTCACCCGCGAACACCAGCGGCGGGTAGCTGGCCAAGGTCTGTTCGACCTTGAGCAGGTGCGCGGCGTCGGGGTAGGTCGGTTGCTGTTGGATAGGCAGGGCACGCCAGGTGTCAGGGCTCCACGGTGCGTTCATTTCGGGCTCGATCTTGTGGGTTGTAGGCTTTGCGTCATGGTAACAGTTGCCGCCGCGCTTGTTGCATCGGGGGTGTTGGCGGACAATGCGCGTTTTTGCACGGGCGAGTGGCGAACATGACGGCGGAACGGGAAGAGCGGCTACTGGCACGGGTCGAAGATGCCTTTGGCGTCATCAGCGTGTACGAGGTGGACGACTACCGTTTTCTCGAATTCGGCGACGCGATCGAGCAGAGCTGCGTATTCACCGCCGACCCCAGCTGGCTGGAATATGACTACACCCGCGCCATGCTGGTCGGCGCCTTGTGCCACGCGCAGCCCGAGAGTGCGCTGTTTCTGGGCCTGGGCGCCGGCACGCTGACCCAGGCCTGCATGAAGTTTCTGCCGCTGGACGATATCGAAGCCATCGAGCTGCGCCCAGACGTGCCGCGCCTGGCCATGGAATACCTGGGCCTGGACGATGACCCGCGCCTGTATGTGCGGGTGGGCGATGCCATCGAGTTGCTGCCCAGCGCAGAAAAGGCCGACCTGGTCTTCGTCGACCTGTACACCGACTTTGGCCCGGGTGTCGGGCATTTGGCCTGGGGATTTCTGAACAACTGCCAGAAGCAGCTCAACCCTGGGGGTTGGCTGGTGATCAACCAGTGGGCCAGTGATGACGGCAGGCCGCTGGGCGCGGCGCTGCTGCGCGGCTTGTACCACCGGCATTATTGGGAGTTGCCGGTGAAGGAGGGCAACGTGATCCTCTTGGTGCCGGCGGACCTTGAGCAAACGCTGGACATGCAAGGGCTGCGGGCGCGGGCCGAGGCGCTGGCGCCGCAGTTGGGGTATAGCCTTGACGGGCTGATCAAAGAAATTCGGCCTGCTACCTGAGCAGATGACATCCCCTTGTAGGAGCAGCCTTGTGCTGCGAAGAGGCCGGTGAAAGCAGCAAGAATTTACGCTGCCTGCAATGGCCTCTTCGCAGCGCAAGGCTGCTCCTACAAGGGGATGTGAATTAACGATTCAGCCCGTCGTCGCTAGTGGCTACGTGGTGGCTCCGGTCTACCGAAAATTTTCCTCACGTAACCCGTTAATTCGGGTATAGTACGCGCCGGTCTTTTAGCGGACCTCAAAATCAGGTGGTGCAAATCCTCCGAGTCCAGCTTCGGCTGCACGTCCGCTAGGCGGACCTTCCCAAGTTTTTCTTTTTCAATCGTTTTCGCAAATCCCCGCCGCCAAAGCTGCCTGGGTGACCTTCTGGTCTTTCAAGGCATGTGCAGCTTTGGAGCATGGGTCTTTGCGGATGCACCTAGAGGCAGACCCATGACCCAGGAAACCGGCGGATTCGCCGCTCTCGATCTCAATCCGAATATTGTTGCTGCTGTACTGGCTACCGGCTATGAAGAGCCGTCCGCCATTCAGCATCAGTCGATCCCGATCATCCTCGCCGGTCACGACATGATCGGCCAGGCGCAGACTGGCACCGGCAAGACCGCTGCCTTCGCCCTGCCGATCCTCAACAAGATCGACGTGAGCAAGCGCGAACCGCAAGCCCTGATCCTGGCGCCAACCCGTGAGTTGGCGCTGCAAGTTGCTACCGCTTTCGAAACCTACGCCAAGCAGATGCCGGGCGTTAACGTGGTCGCTGTTTACGGTGGTGCCCCGATGGGCCCACAGCTGCGTGCCATCCGTAACGGCGCGCAAATCGTCGTCGCTACCCCAGGCCGTCTGTGCGACCACCTGCGTCGTGACGAAAAAGTCCTGTCGACCGTACAGTACCTGGTACTGGACGAAGCCGACGAGATGCTCAAGCTGGGCTTCATGGATGACCTCGAAGTAATCTTCGACGCAATCCCAGCTAGCCGTCAGACCGTTCTGTTCTCCGCAACCCTGCCGTCGTCGATCCGCTCGATCGCCGAACGTCACCTGCGTGAACCCAAGCACGTCAAGATCCAGAGCAAGACCCAGACCGTTACCGCGATCGACCAGGCTCACCTGATGGTCCATGCCGACCAGAAGATCCCGGCTGTTCTGCGTCTGCTGGAAGTTGAAGAGTTCGACGCGCTGATCGCCTTCGTGCGTACCAAGCAAGCCACCCTGGACCTGGCCGCCGCGCTGGAAGCCAAGGGCTACAAGGCTGCTGCGCTGAACGGCGACATCGCCCAGAACCAGCGTGAGCGCGTTATCGACTCGCTCAAGGATGGCCGCCTGGACATCGTCGTCGCCACCGACGTCGCTGCCCGTGGTCTGGACGTACCGCGCATCACGCACGTGTTCAACGTTGACATGCCGTACGACCCAGAGTCCTACGTTCACCGTATCGGCCGTACCGGCCGTGCCGGTCGCGAAGGCCGTGCACTGCTGCTGGTCACCCCGCGTGAGCGCCGCATGCTGCAAGTGATCGAGCGTGTTACCGGGCAGAAAGTGGCCGAAGCACGCCTGCCGAATGCCCAGGCCGTTCTGGATGCTCGCATCAAGAAACTGACCTCGAGCCTGGCGCCGCTGGTGGCCGAATCGGAAGCCAGCCATGGCGACCTGCTCGACCGTCTGACCACCGACCTGGGTTGCAGCCCGCGTGCCCTGGCTTCGGCCTTGCTGCGCAAAGCCACCAATGGTCAGGCGCTGGACCTGGCTGCCGTAGAGCGCGAGCAGCCGCTGGTACCGGGCGTTGGTGCACCGCGTGAGCGTACCGGTGAGCGTGCCGAGCGTGGCGAGCGCAGTGACCGTGGTGACCGTGAGCGTCGTGCGCCAATGCCGCTGGCTGAAGGCCGTGTGCGTTGCCGTACTGCCCTGGGTGCCCGTGACGGCATCGCTGCCAAGAACCTGTTGGGTGCGATCCTCAACGAAGGCGGCCTGGCCCGTGACGCTATCGGCCGTATCCAGGTACGCGACAGCTTCAGCCTGGTCGAGCTGCCGGAAGATGGCCTGGAGCGTCTGCTGTCCAAGCTCAAGGACACCCGCGTGGCTGGCAAGCAGCTGAAGCTGCGTCGCTACCGCGAAGATTGATCCTGGCGTAATAAAAAAATCCCCGGCCTGAGCTGGGGATTTTTTTTGCCTGGGTGAAGCGCACAAGGCCCGTGTAGGAGCAGCCTTGTGCTGCGAAGAGGCCAGTGCAACCACAGTGAATGCTCGCTGCTTGCACCGGCCTCTTCGCAGCACAAGGCTGCTCCTACAGGGGATCTGTGTTTCAGTCGAACCTGTAGATATCCATCCCCAGTGCGCCCAAGGTGAACCCCTGGTGGACGATGCCGAACGTGCCCCCAGCCCCGAGGGCAAAAAACAGCGGTAGCAAATGCTCATCACTGGGATGGTTGCGCACCGCAAACGGTGCCGCTTGCCGGTAACCCACCAGCGCCTCCCGGTCATCCTCCTGCAGCCGCGCCACCACCCAATCCCGAAACGCCAGCGCCCAAGGCTCGATCACGTCCGGCCCGGCGTGCCAGTCCAGTTCGCCCAGGTTATGGGTAATGCTCCCCGAGCCCACCAGCAGTACCCCCTGCGCGCGCAACCCAGCCAGTGCCTGGCCAACCTTGAGCTGCAAGGCAGGCCCCAGCTGACTGGGCAGCGACACCTGGAGCACCGGGATATTGGCGCCCGGGTACATCAGCGATAACGGCACCCAGGCGCCATGGTCGAACGGCCGGTGCGCATCGGTGCGCGCCGGCAAGCCGGCAGCGCCCAGCAACGCGCACACCTGCTCGGCCAGCGCAGGGGCACCCGGTGCCGGGTACTGCACGGCATACAGCGCCTGGGGGAAGCCGTGGAAGTCGTGCCAGGTCTCGGGCTGCTGGCTGCCGGTCACCAGCAGCTCACGGCTTTCCCAGTGCGCCGACACCACCACGATCGCCTTGGGTTGCGGCAGGGCGTTGGCCAACCCGGCGAGGGCCGGCCCGCTGGCGCCTGGCTGCAGGGCAAGCATGGGGGAACCATGGGAAATGAACAGGCTGGGCAGCATGGCGATGTCCTGAGGGTTAAGATGCAGTCATCTTCGATCAGTTACCGATCGAAATCCAAACCAAGTTTTCTGCGCTATGTATCGAAGCGCTTGATAAGTACAGGAGCAACCATGGAGCCAGCGTTCTGGCACAAACGATGGGCCGACAACCAGATCGGCTTCCATCAAGCGCAGGTCAACCCCTACCTGCAAGCGCACTGGCCAGCGCTGGCGCTGCCGGCTGGCAGCCGTGTGCTGGTGCCGTTGTGTGGCAAGAGCCTGGACCTGGCCTGGCTGGCAGGGCAGGGGCATCGGGTGCTGGGGGTGGAGCTGTCGCGGCGGGCAGTGGAGGGCTTTTTCCAAGAGCACGGGCTTGAGGCAGAGGTTACGCAGAAGGGCGCGTTCGAGGTTTGGCGCAGCGCCGAGGTAGAGCTGTGGTGCGGGGACTTCTTTGCCTTGCAGGCCCAGGATGTGGCCGATTGCGCGGGGTTCTATGACCGTGCGGCGTTGATTGCTTTACCGCCCGAGATGCGCCTGCACTACATGCGGCTGTTGGCTGACGTGCTGCCAGCGGGGAGCCAAGGGCTGTTGGTAACGCTGGATTATGACCAGGCGCTGTTGGCTGGCCCGCCGTTTTCGGTGGCCGATGATGAGGTGCGGCACGGGTTTGCCGGTCGGCAGGTGGAGCCGCTGGAGGTGCTGGAAATCATCGAGCAGAGCCCGAAATTTGCCCAGGCCGGTGCTACCAGCCTGCTGGAGCGGGTGTATCGCATAGGCCTCTGAAGGGGACCACCCACAAAAAAGGGCGACCGAAGTCGCCCTTTCTTGTTTTTGCCGGGTGGATCAACCGCGACGGCGCAGCGCCTCGATACGGTCTTCCAGCGGCGGGTGGCTCATCAGCAGCCCGGCCAGGCCGTGCTTGAGGCCGCCATTGATGCCAAAGGCCTTCATGGTGTCCGGCATATGGACTGGCAGGCCTTGCTCCACACGCAGGCGCTGCAGGGCGCCGATCATCGCGGCTGTGCCGGCCAGTTGTGCGCCGGCTTCGTCGGCACGGTACTCGCGGCGGCGCGAGAACCACATGACGATCATGCTGGCCAGGATGCCCAGGATCAGCTCGGCAACGATGGTCGCGACGTAGTAGGCAATACCCTGGCCTTCTTCGTTCTTGAAGATGACCTTGTCGACGAAGTTGCCGATGATGCGGGCAAAGAACATCACGAAGGTGTTCACCACGCCCTGCACCAGCGCCAGGGTGACCATGTCACCGTTGGCCACGTGGCCGATCTCGTGGGCCAGCACGGCACGCACTTCATCGGGCGAGAAACGCTCCAGCAGACCCTGGGACACCGCTACCAGGGCGTCGTTGCGGTTCCAGCCGGTGGCGAAGGCGTTGGCCTCGTAGGCCGGGAAGATACCCACTTCGGGCATCTTGATGCCGGCCTCGCGCGACAGCTCCTCGACCGTTTGCAGCAGCCACTGTTCGTGGCGGGTGCGCGGCTGCGAGATGATCTGGGTGCCGGTGGTCATCTTCGCCATCCACTTGGAGATGAACAGCGAGACAAGGGAGCCGGCAAAGCCGAACACGGCGCAGAACACCAGCAGGCTGCTGAGGTTGAGGTCGACCCCGTTGGCGGCCATGAACCCGTTGAAACCGAACAGGCTCAGGGTAATGCTTGCAACCAGCACCACCGCGAGGTTGGTGGCTACAAACAACAGAATGCGCATCATGGTTGTTACGTTCTCCTGACGGATGAGTGTGTTGCTTACTGCGGGGTATATAAGGTGCAAGCCGTGCCGATTCAATCGGGCGACTATTTCAAACTGTGTACGGCGGAGTATGGCAGAGGATGCGGTGGGGGCTGTGAGGTAGAGCGTTGCAGGATGTAAGAAACATTTGGGGCTGCTTTGCAGCCCATTCGCAGCGCAAGGCTGCTCCTACAGGAGAACGCATACACCTGTAGGAGCAGCCTTGTGCTGCGAAGAGGCCTTCAGTTACTGCGAATAAGTCCGCAGGAAATTCCCGATCCGCCCGATCGCCGCTTCCAGGTCGTCCACCCGCGGCAAGGTCACCACGCGGAAGTGGTCCGGCCATGGCCAGTTGAACGCTGTACCTTGCACGATCAGCAGTTTTTCCGACAGCAGCAGGTCTAGCGCGAACTTCTCGTCATTGAGGATCGGGCAGACCTTCGGGTCGATCCGCGGGAACGCATACAGCGCGCCCATCGGCTTCACGCAGCTCACGCCCGGGATGTCGTTGAGCAGCTCGTAGGTGCGGTTGCGCTGCTCCAGCAGGCGGCCTTGTGGCAGCACCAGGTCGTTGATGCTCTGGTAGCCGCCCAGGGCGGTCTGGATGGCATGCTGGGCCGGCACGTTGGCGCACAGGCGCATGTTGGCCAGCATGTCGATGCCTTCGATGTAGCTCTGGGCGTGGTGCTTGGGCCCCGAGATGATCAGCCAGCCGGAACGGAAACCCGCCACCCGGTACGACTTGGACAGGCCGTTGAAGGTCAGGCACAGCAGGTCGGGGGCCAGCGAGGCGGTGCTGATGTGCACGGCTTCGTCGTAGAGGATCTTGTCGTATATCTCGTCGGAGAACACCACCAGGTTGTGCTGGCGCGCCAGCTCCAGCATGCCCAGCAGCAGCTCCTCGGAGTACACCGCGCCGGTCGGGTTGTTCGGGTTGATGATCACCAGGGCCTTGGTGTTCGGGGTGATCTTGGCCTTGATGTCTTCAAGGTCAGGGAACCAGTCGGCCTGTTCGTCGCACAGGTAGTGCACCGGCTTGCCGCCAGCCAGGCTCACTGCGGCGGTCCACAGCGGGTAGTCGGGGGCCGGGATCAGCACTTCGTCGCCGTTGTTGAGCAGCGCCTGCATCGACATGACGATCAGCTCGGACACGCCGTTACCGAGGTAGATGTCCTCGATGGTGACGCCTTCGATTTCCTTCTGCTGGCAGTACTGCATCACCGCCTTGCGCGCGCTGAACAGCCCTTTGGAGTCGCTGTAGCCCTGCGCGGTGGGCAGGTTGCGGATCACATCCTGGAGGATTTCGTCCGGCGCCTCGAAGCCAAACGGCGCCGGGTTGCCGATGTTCAGCTTGAGGATGCGGTGGCCTTCCTCCTCCAGGCGTTTGGCGTGCTTGAGCACTGGGCCGCGAATGTCGTAGCAGACATTGGCGAGCTTGTTCGATTTGCTGAACTGCATGATGGGGTCCCGGTTGAGAATACGCACCGCGCCCTTTCGAAAGGTTTGAAAGGGCAGGAAGCGGGTGCCAGACTGAACGCCTGGCACACGAAGCCAACTAATATACGTGCCACCCGCGTTACGGAAAAGACGGCGCGGGGTGAAATTAAGCCTGTCGAGGTCCCTACATGCAAAAGATCGAGAAGACACTTGAACAATGGCGGTCGATGCTCGACCCCGAGCAGTACCAGGTGTGCCGCCTCAAAGGCACCGAGCGGCCGTTCAGCGGCAAGTACAACAGCGAGCGTCGTGATGGTATCTACCATTGCATCTGCTGCGGCCTGCCGCTGTTCGATGCGCAAACCAAGTTCGATTCTGGCTGCGGCTGGCCGAGCTTCTACGCGCCGATCGAAGACAGCGCGATGATCGAGATTCGCGACACCACCCACGGCATGATCCGCACCGAAGTCACCTGCGCCCGCTGCGATGCGCACCTGGGCCACGTGTTCCCCGACGGGCCACCCCCGACCGGCCTGCGCTATTGCATCAACTCGGTGTGCATCGACCTTCGACCACGTGACTGACCGGAGCCTGAACATGGCTGGATCGATGCTGGACATCCCCTGCGTGACCCTGGGGGGCGAGCACAAGAAGCTCGGTGACTTCCCAGGCAAAGTCCTGTTGGTGGTCAACACCGCCAGCCAGTGCGGCTTTACCCCGCAATACAAAGGCCTGGAGCAGTTGTGGCAGGCCTACCGCGAGCGCGGCCTGGTGGTGCTGGGCTTCCCTTGCAACCAGTTTGGCAAGCAAGAGCCGGGCGAAGCGCGGGACATCGCGCAGTTTTGCGAGCGCAATTTCGGCGTGAGCTTCCCGCTGTTTCGCAAGGTCGAGGTCAATGGGCCGGGTGCTCACCCGCTGTTCGTCGAGCTCAAACAGCGCGCCCCCGGCCTGCTGGGCAGCCAGAAGATCAAGTGGAACTTCACCAAGTTCCTGGTAGACCCTGCCAGTGGCCAGGTCACGCGCTATGCGCCGACCACCAAACCGCAGGCACTGGAAGCAGACATCGAGCGCCTGCTCAGCCGCTGATCGGCACCCAGTGCTCGACCAGCGCCAGCAGCTCTTCGCGGCGGAACGGCTTGGCCAGGTAGTCGTTCATGCCCGCCGCCCGGCAGCGTTCGCGCTCTTCGGGCATGGCATTGGCGGTGAGCGCGACGATCGGCAAGTCTGGCCAGCGGCCGCTCTGGCGGATACGCCGGCTGGCTTCGTAGCCGTCCATCACCGGCATGTTGCAGTCCATCAGCACCAGGTCGAAATCCTCTTGTTCTAGCCACGCCAGGGCCTCGGCGCCCTGGGTGGCCAGCTGTACCTGGCAGCCGAGCTTGGCCAGCATGCCCTTGGCCACCAGTTGGTTCACCGGGTTGTCCTCCACCAGCAGAATCCGTGCACGGCCTTCTTCCGGGGAGGTGTGCGGGTTGGCCAGCGGGTGCTCGGGCTCGTGGCCTTGCAGGATGCGCCGTAGCGTCTGGTACAGCGCATTGCGCGCCAGTGGCCGGGCCAGTTGATGCAGCGGCGCAAGGTTGATGGATTGCTCATTGGGCAGGAAATTGCCGTAGGCCGTCACCAGCAGGATGGGCGTTTTCAGTGCAGGGCGCAGCGCCAGCAGGTGCTCCAGGTCGTCGGTGATCAGCAGGTCGAACGTCGCAGTGTGCAGGCCTGCGCTGCTGTCGTGGCGTTGGTACGCCAGGCCCCAGGCGGGCAGCAGGTCTTGCAGCAGCTCATGCAGCCCGCTGCTGGCATCGCTCAGGGCCACCACGCGGCCCTGCAGCGGCGCCGGCGGGATGGCTTCAGTGTGCACGGCCAGTGGCAGCTCTGCGCTGAAGCGGCTGCCAAAGCCTGGTTCGGACTGGATATGCAGGTGCCCCTGCATCGCCTTGCACAGGTTGCGCGTCAGTGCCAGGCCCAGGCCGGTGCCGCCGTACTGGCGGGTGATGCCAGCGCCAGCCTGGGTGAAGGGCTGGAAAATCCGCGCCTGCGCCTCCTCGGGGATGCCGATGCCGGTATCGCGCACTTCCAGGCGCACTCCGCCGACAATCGTCACCAAGCGGATGTCGACGCGGCCGAAGCGGGTGAACTTGAGCGCGTTGGACAACAGGTTGCTGACGATCTGGCGCACCCGTGTCGGGTCGCCGAGCACGCTGCTGGGGAAGTCGCGGGCGATCAGGCAGGTCAGCTCGACGCTTTGCGCGGTGTTCTGCGACAGCAGGTTGGCGGTGTCCTCGACCATCGAGCCCATGTCGAAGGCAATGCGTTCGAGCTCCAGCTGGCCGGCATCGAACTTGGACAGGTCGAGAATATCGTTCAGCAGCTCCACCAGTACCTTGCCTGAGTCGTGGGCGATGGTCATCTGTTGGCGCTGCTCGCTGGGCAGCGGGCTGTCCAAGGCCAGGGCGATCATGCCGAGCATGCCGTTGAGCGGGGTGCGGATCTCGTGGCTCATGTTGGCCAGGAAGGCCGCGCGCGCCTGGGCCATGTCCAGGGCCCGGCGCCGGGCTTCTTCGAGCTCTTGGTTGGACAGGCTCAAGCTGCTGTTGCTGGCCTTGAGCTGGTCGGTGCGCGCCGACACGATGTCTTCCAGCTCGTTCAGGTACTGGGTCAGGCGGTTTTCGGCGTTACGCCGCTGCTCGATCTCGGTGGCCATGCTGATGAACTGCTGGTTGGCGACTTTGACCAGCACGCCGATCTCGTCGTGTTCGTGGCCATGGGGGCATTCCAGCCGGGTTTGCCGCGGCTTGCGTGGGTCGCTGCCGCTGAGCGCGCCAATCACGGTCACCAGCGGTTTGGTCAGCATCATGTAGAACAGCGCCAGCAGGATCCCGGTCAGCACCAGGCTGCGGGCGAAGCCGTTGAACAGGGTGATGCCGGCGCGGTCGAGGAAGCGGCTGCCGAAGGCGTAGGTGTCGACGTCCAGGTACAGGGTGCCCAGGTATTCATTGGGCATATGGGCGAGAAACAGGCGGTCTTGAAGCTGGCGCTGCTCGCCGAACAGGAAGTCGCTGAGCGGGCGGTAGCGGTCTTCAAGGCGTGGGCGCTCGACGTCGGCCAGCACGGTATCGTTGTTGTCGATCAGCCGGGCGCGGATCACCGCTGGCGATTGCAGCAGGCCGCGGGTCAGCTCCAGGGCCAGTTCGGCATCGATGTTGTAGGCGATGCGCGAAGCCGGGTTGTGGCTGATTTGCAGCAGTGCACGCACTTCACGGTTGATGGATGCGTCTTCGCTGGCATAATCGATGCCGATCTGGATGAGACTGAGCAATGTTCCCAGGATGAAGCCGACCAGGACTGTCAGCCGGGCTTGCTTGTATGACAGGCGATTGGTGAACTTGATATCCATGAGTCCCGAGCCGGTTTCACGTCCCTTGCGCTGCGCAAGCATAGCCGAATAGCCCCGGCTGCTGGCGGGTCTGTCACACATTCAACCTTGATTGCTTGTATGCAGTGCTGGCCTCTTCGCGGGTAAACCCGCTCCCACAGGTTATTTCGCAGCCTTCAGCGCTGTGCAGTACCTGTAGGAGCGGGTTTACCCGCGGAGAGGCCGGCACTGCATCCCAGAATCTGAATTTGTAGGAGTCGTCATGGACGCTCGCTTGATTGCTTTTCTGGACCGCGCCGAATCGGTACTGGCGCGCCTTGAGCCGCTGTTGCCCGCACCACGCCCGGACATCGACTGGCACACCACCTTGGCCGCCCGCTGGCAGCGCGATGGCCGCACCGGTTACCTGATGCCCCTTGAAGTCAGCCTGGACATCCGCCTGAGCGACCTGATCGGGGTCGACCAGCAACGTGACCAGCTGGGCCGCAACACCCACCAGTTCATCAATGGCCTGCCCGCCAACCACGCCTTGCTGTGGGGTTCGCGTGGCACCGGCAAGTCGTCGCTGGTGCGCGCCTTGCTGGCCGAGCACGAAGGTGCCGGCCTGCGCCTGATCGAAATCGAGCGCGACCACCTGGCCGACCTGCCGCGGGTGGTCGAGCAACTGCAAAAGCTACCGCAGCGCTTCATCCTGTTCTGCGACGACCTGTCGTTCGAAGCCGGGGAGGGCGACTACCGGGTGCTCAAGAGTGTGCTCGACGGTTCGCTGGAGCAAGCCCCCGACAATGTCTTGCTGTACGCCACCTCCAACCGTCGCCACCTGGTGCCGGAAAAAGAAAGCGACAACGAGAACTGGAAACGCGTCGACGGCGAGCTGCACCCCAGCGAAGCCGTGGAAGACAAGATCGCCCTGTCTGACCGCTTTGGCCTGTGGCTGTCGTTCTACCCCTTCACCCAGGACCACTTCCTTAATGTGGTCGAACACTGGATCGGCCAGTTGGCGCGCCCTGCCGGGTTGAACTGGCAGCGTGACGAAGCCCTGGACATCCTCGCCGTGCGCTGGGCCACTGGCCGCGGCAACCGTAATGGCCGTTGTGCCTATCAGTTCGCCCGCTACTGGGTCGGGCTGCAATTGCTGGAGCAAAAGTAAATGATCGACCTCAATGCCAGTGGCGCCGGCCTCGATGGCTATAACCTGCTGGCCGCGCAAGTGCAGGCGCTGTTTGCCGACGAGCGTGACTTCATCGCCAACGCCGCGCAGTTTTCGGCGTTTCTTTATAACCAGGTGGACGACCTGAACTGGGCGGGGTTTTACCTGAACCGCAACGAAGAGCTGGTGCTCGGGCCGTTCCAGGGGCAGGTGGCGTGTGTGCGCATTCCGTTCAGCAAGGGTGTGTGTGGCGCGGCTGCGGCCACGCGGCAAACCCAGCGGGTGGAAGACGTGCATGCGTTCCCGGGGCATATCGCTTGTGACAGCGCGTCCAACAGCGAGCTGGTGATTCCGTTGGTGAAGGCGGGCAGGTTGATTGGGGTGCTGGACCTGGACAGCCCGAAGGTGGGGCGCTTCAGTGAGGCGGACCAGGTGGGGTTGGAGCGGTTGGCGGCGATCTTTCTGGAATTGACCGACTGCTGATAATTGGGTTGCCTGTTCCGGCCTCTTCGCGGGCAAGCCCGCTCCCACAGGGGGCGGCGCGGTCCCTGTGGGAGCGGGCTTGCCCGCGAAGAGGCCAGTGCAGGTTTAGCAATCAGTCGTACATCGCCTTCTTCTTCCAGGTCTCTTCCTCGTCGGTCTTGAGCCCGTCGGTCAGTTCGTTGTGCTCGTCCTCCGCCGGTGCCATGCGGTCCATCACCTGGGCGTTGGCCCGTGCCAGCAGTTTCTCCAAGTAGGTTAGCTGCTCTTCATACACCTTCGGCTCAGGCTGCTTGCGCAAATACTGCACACCCCGCTCGAAGGCGAGGCGTGCCTGGCCCGGCTGAGCTTTCTGCAAGGCCAGCTGGCCAAGGTTGTTGAAGAACTCGATATGCAGCAGCACCAGGATATGACGGATCTCCTTGACCCACTGCTTGGCCTCGTTGGCAGGCAGGAAGCCCTCCTGTGCGGCGCGGGCGACCTGCGTGTGCAGCGCTTCGAGCAGAAAACGCACGTCCTTGGCCTTGGCCTCGGTCTGGATCGGGTTAGGCGGGTTGTTCACCGGGATCTTTTCGCCCAGGGCGATCTGGCCTTCCAGCTCGGCGATGCGCGCTTTGAGTTCAGCATTGTGCTTGTCCACCGTCAGCTGGCGCTGGTTGAGGTTCAGCTCCAGGCGGGCCAGCAGCAGCTTGAGGGCCGGTGTCATGAACTGGCCAGGGAAGGTCTCGGTGATTTCGCCGCAGCGGCGCAAGCGGTCGGCCAGCTCGATCTTCAACCGTGCGCGTTCCAGCTTGCTGTTCTCGACCACATTGTTGAGGTAGCCGATCACGATCAGCAACGCGATACCCGCCACGATGAGCAGAGTGATCAGAAGTGGTGTCACCGTTAATGCCTCATGAATAGGTTTGCATTATTGAGTGTAGGCGCGAGCTTGCTCGCGAGAGGCCCTGACAGGCATTCTCTTTTCTATCGGCAAACTGTGCCATGGCTGGATGCTGGCACATTAATGCTGACTTGACGCCAGAAAATCAACGCCAAACCCCTGCGGGCTGCCTGAAACAGCGCTCGGCACACCCGGAAGTCATTGATTTAAATAAATTTCTACAAAGGGGTTGACGCATCTTCGAAGCATCCATAGAATGCGCGCCACTTGCAGCGTAAAGCACACAGCGAAACGCGGCAGGGAGTGAAAGCAGCATGTAAATGCTTGCAGCGTGTCCCCTTCGTCTAGTGGCCTAGGACACCGCCCTTTCACGGCGGTAACAGGGGTTCGAGTCCCCTAGGGGACGCCATATTGCGGGAATAGCTCAGTTGGTAGAGCACGACCTTGCCAAGGTCGGGGTCGCGAGTTCGAGTCTCGTTTCCCGCTCCAGTTTCTCCGGCAACGCTTAACGGCGGGGCAGGAAAAGAAAGCCCAGGTTGAATCGTGAGGTTCAATATCTGGCGCACTGAAAAGTGTTGTGTGTCCCCTTCGTCTAGTGGCCTAGGACACCGCCCTTTCACGGCGGTAACAGGGGTTCGAGTCCCCTAGGGGACGCCATTTGCGGGAATAGCTCAGTTGGTAGAGCACGACCTTGCCAAGGTCGGGGTCGCGAGTTCGAGTCTCGTTTCCCGCTCCAGTTTAAATACTGTGGCGTCTATGCGGTACAGTGGTGGTGAAGGTCGTCAAGGCGCTTCACGCCGATTAGCGGTAAAAGCTTCACAATGCGGGAATAGCTCAGTTGGTAGAGCACGACCTTGCCAAGGTCGGGGTCGCGAGTTCGAGTCTCGTTTCCCGCTCCAAACATGAAAAACGCCACTCTTTCGAGTGGCGTTTTTTTTTACCTTTTAAAAGGTCTACTACAAAATCGGCCGGTCCTCAAGCGTAGCCGCCGCATAGGGGAATTTCAGCCAGCTCACTTTATCGTCGAACGAGACCTCTACCGATACGTGGAACTGATAGTTCAGCGCCAGTTTCATCAGGTCGGTCTTGCTCACCGCGCCCAGTGTCAGGATGCCGGCCTCGGTGGATACCGGGAGTTCATTGGCGATGGCAAGCCTGATGACCTTGGAGACGTCGCCGCGCTCCACCCCTTCAATCCATGCGTTGACGAATTGCGACGTGTGCCGGAGTTGCCAGTCTCCCAATGTGAACGTAGCGCTTTCCCCCATTGAGCGCAGGTTAATCGCGCCATTCTGGATTTTGCTGCACTGCACGATCGGTAGGCCTTCGATCGCCCGTACCGTAACATGATGTGAGGGAGAGACCGGCACATCGGGTTTATTGATTTGGTAACGCAACTCGGCCCGATTGTTCATGTGCGGCGGGATATGCACACGTGGGATACGGACCTCACGCACGCCTGGTGGCATGCTGGCGGAGGTCCCCCCCAGTGTTCCTGGTTCGCCCCAGAATGCGGTGACGGTTTCATTCGGCCTGATGTCCGCATCGTCCGGGATGACGAATGTCACGCCATTGACTGCGTCTCTCGGAACCAGCGTGCTGAAGTACTCGTTGCCTTTGGCTTCTTTGATGCGTGGTGGCGGTAGCACGCGTGGCGGGGGAGAAGGGTCTGAGCTGAGCGAGCGTGCCAGTGCACGCTGGGGCGCCGTACCGGCCCGGTCCTGCACTTCATAGCGGGCGAAGCGGGTACCGTTCCTGGACTGGCGAATGAAATCACCGGGATAGATAAGCGTGACCGGTTTGCTGATACTTTGCGCGCCCAGGGTTTCAATGTGGTCGCTGGCAAGTGTCATCATGCCGACCATGTGCTGGCCTACGGGGTCGTCGCTCCAGTACCACTTCACGGTGTCGCCCACCTCCGCACCCAGGATGGGAGGGACAGTGGCTTCTACCTTGTCACCATTGGCCGCGAGGTAATCTTCAGTGACCCCCTGGCGGATGACGTAATCGGAAAACTCAAGCCTGTCGTCATCCGGGTTCAGCAAGGGGGGGGTCTTGTCGATGTAGATATCCAGCGGCCGCGAAGCCGCATGGGTGTCATTGAAGATGGTGACCTCGTAGTGCAATTGGTGCGGGCCTTCGACCATCGTGCGAACGGGTACAAGGATAAAGAGTTCTTCAGGTTTGATGGCCTGGTTGAAGGTCTTCTTTTCAACCAGTACGCCGTTCCAGTACAGGTATAGATATTCTTCGTCCGTCACGCTGGGGTTCGAGTGAGCCCACAGGGGGAATTCTACCCGCAAGGGCAGATAGGTTGCCCGGAACGACACCGTGTTCGGTATTCCTCCTTCTATATCGGGCACCAGTTCTGGCACGTTTGGAGGTACGAGGAGGGCTGTGTCTTTGGCGGTCGCTTTCTTGGCAGGTGCCTTCCTGGTAGACGATTTCGCTTCAACGGAGCTTTTTTTCTGTGTCATCGACCTTCCCTTCCTCTGATGCATAAATGAAAAAGGGAAGGCGCTTGGGCCTTCCCTTCGTTGTCACCAGTTGTAACGCACGCCGAAATTAACGCCCCACGGCTGCTCTATCTTGCTGCCGTTGCTGTAGTCGAAGTCGGCGTGTGCTTGCCATTTATCGTCCCAGGCGACTGCCATCCCGACACCCACTTCGCCGCGCGAGCCTGACAGGTCGGTGCCGAAGCGGTTGTCGTTCACTTTCACCTGGTTGTCATTGACGAATTCGTGAACGGCGGCAACCCGCAGGTAAGGTTGCACGCTGCGCCCTTCGCCGGCTGTGAAGGTGCGCCCGACGGTGCTGCCCACTTTGCCCAGCACCGAACGGGTGCGTTCGCTTTCGGCACGCATGCCGTTATCCAGGGTGTAGTCCTTGCCTTGCACCACAAGCCCGGACAATTGCGCGAAGGGTTCGACGAACCAGCCATCTGCCAGGGCCAGTTGGCGCCCCACTTCCAGCGATACGCCGGCGCCCAGGGCGGCATAATCGCCCTTGGCCTTGCTGTCGTCGCTCATGCGCACGTCAGCCTGGTTCTTGAACCGGTTGAGCCGAGCCACGGCGTCGAAGTAGTAGCCGCTGTCGGGATCCAGCCAGGTGGCATAAGCGCCGGCATGGTAGCTGTCGACGCTGGCCGACGAGCCCCGGGTGAGGTTGAGGTCGGAGTTGCTGTAGCCAGCCGTGACCCCGACCAGCCAGTTACCGTCGCCGGCTGCCACGGGTGTGTCGGTACCGATCGACAGCCCTTGCTGCTGTTGCTGGTAAGCGGCGCCAGAGGTGCCCGAAACGTTGTACTGGTTGGCGTAGGTGCGTACCCAGCCACCGGCCTTGCGCGGGTCACGGCGCACCTCGCCCATGCGGCTGCGCAAGGTGCCCAGCTCGCCATACCAGATGGTGGGTGCCACATTGGCCAGTGCCATGACCGACTGTGTGCCTGGGCTGACCGTGCGGGTAGTTACGTCCAGGTACCAATCGTTGCTGTCTCGTTGCACCAGGTCGTAGGAGTACGCACCCAGGTCCACAGCGCCCCCCGCCAGTGAGAACTGCGCATCGCCCGCGGCGGTGTGCACCACATGCAGGCTGTTGTCGGCAAGCGGGTCATTGCCGCTGGGGCTGATCAGCAGCTGATGAGTGCCGCTGGCGGTGCCGGTCACCTCGAGGAAGTCCGACTGAGCGGTGCTGAAGTCTGCCTCCATGATAAAGGTGCCGTTGCCTGCCAGCTTGTCCACCGACAGGGTGAAGAAGTCCCCTGGCCCGCCGAAGCGCACTGCACCTTCATTGAGGGTGAGGTCGCTGGTGTGGCTGTTCTCGATCAGGACCCACTCGGCGCCGCTGTTGATCCCCAGGCTGGCGACATTATCCAGGCGGCCCGTGAGGGTGGCGCGGTTCTCCAGCAACACGTTCGCGGTGCCGCCGGCGGCCGCGACGATATCGCCGTGCAAGTGGCTGTCATTGACCCGCAGGTTGGCGGAAGCGTCGTCCGCCACCTCTAGCAATACGCCGTTGCCACCGCTCAAGGTAGCGCCGTTGAGCACGTCGATCTGCGCGGAAGCTGCGAAGCCTGCACCGCGGCCTACCATGATTGCTGGGCCGTTGCGCCCTTCGACCAGGCTGTTGTCCACGACCAGCGTCGAGCCGCCGCGGCCATTGTCTTCAAGGATGCGCGCACCATAGCTGCCACCACTGAGGGTGCTGCCCTCTTTGGCAGTCAGGGTGCCCGCCACCATGCGTACCCCCTCGCTGGCATCATCAGTACCCCTCAGCGCGCTGCGTTGCAGTTCGGCAGTGCTGGCGTTGATGGTTGCGCCCTGGACGCCGCCCTCGACCACGCTGTCGCTGATCACGGCGGTCGAACCGTTGCTCAAGCCAAGGCCGCGGGTGTTGCTGCTGATGGTGGTACGTTGCACGGTGGCGCTGGCGCTTCTGAGCGACAGGCCATTGGCGTTGGTTTCGGCGGTGACCTGGCTGTCGGACAGGTTCACGGTGGAGCCTGCCTCGGCGGCGATCTGCAGGGTCGTCGCACCCTCGGCGGTAAGGGTGGCTGGGCCGATCACCCGGTAGCTATCCAGCGTGCTGCCTGCACCGAGCTGGGTATCGTCGCTGATCAGGGTTTCGCCCCAGGCAGAGGTGGCGAACAGCAGGGGGCCGAACAGCATAAACCCGGCCGCTGGTGAACGGCGGCGGGCAGGGAAGGGAGGGCGACTTGGCATGGGGGCACCATCAAAGTGAATGTTTTCCTGTAAGACCCTTCTCTTATTTGTGAGGGACGGATCTGTTAAGCCGCGAGGTTAGTCACGGTTGGCCGCGAAAAATGTAGGAAAACTCCTACTCAATGGATGGAAAATTCGTCACCAGGCAACGGCCCTGGATGCAGGCCGTTGCTGGTGCAGGATCACGGCCTGGTCAAGTCGCAAGAACCGTTGGTGCTCTGATCGGACATGCTGATCCTGTTCTCGGTTGGTCTGGATATACGGGGGGGGATGGTGTTGATGACGTAACTCACCTGCGCGCGCCCACCTTGGGGGTTGGCCTTGAAAATGGGCTGGATATGCTGGAGGTAGGGCTCGACCCTCCAGATGAAGCCGTTACTGATCTGGTCTGCGGTCAATGTCAGGGTTTCCTGCTTCTCCACCCCAGCGATCAGGTCACCGCCCACAGTTTCGTTATACATCAACCAAGACAGCGTTATGGTGGTCTCCTCTTCTATGAATAAGCCGCTGCAGGGGGGTACCCAAACCCTGATTGCCGGGGCTGCGGCGGGGTCGACGGGGTCCCAGATCGACGGGCAGCTCAGCCAGCCTCGGTCGGTAAGGCCATGGAACGCAAGATCGTCCGGCGTCATGTCGATAGCCGTTACATGCACGTACCGAGGGGACGATTCCTGCTCGTTGATTGCTGTGAGGCTGGCACGTACGGTGTAGTGCACGGGCAGTGCCGGGTCGTTGCCTGCACGCTCGATATAGCTCCAGGGAATCGTGACGCTCTTTTCGGTGCCGGTGGCTTGATCTACCACCCAGCGAGCCTCGGTCACCAGGGTGCCTTTCCAGTAGAAGTCCACTACCTGGCCGTTTGCGGCGTCGGGGTATACGTCGAACGTCAGGGTGGCATCTTGGCCACGGTCTGGTAGTGCAATCTCGTTTTCAAGTCCTGTGAAGCTGGTAATCGTTGGCGCAAGCAGGGCGGGGTTGACTGGCCAGGTTGGGTCTGGGTCTGGGCGTTCGGGGCCGGCGATGGACAAGTCGACATTGAAGTCATCGTCTGCCGGCCCATAAGGGGCGTGATGGCGCAGCACTTTGTAGCTGACGTTGGTGGGCACTACCCCGGTGGCTTTACCGTATTCGTCACGCAATACCTGGATTGGGACGGCAATCTTGATCGGGATTGGACGTGTGCCTACCTGTTCTGCCTGAAGTACTGTCGAGCCCCAGGTCACCAAGATTTTGTCATTGTCATTGCGGTTGGTGTACAGCCCTATTTCGACGGTCACACCTGCGTGAGCCTCATCCAAGCTCAGCACGCCATCGTTCGTGGCCAAAGGCACTTCCGGTCGTGGCAGGTTGGCAGGCTCTGGCGTGACTACCACGTCGATCGTGGCAGGCAAACGGATGCGACTGCGGTTGCGTGCTTTATCGAAGAGGTAGTACACGATATAGAACCTGCCATCGCCCAATAGGCGGACTGAGTCTGCCGGTAAGATGACCTTGAGGTCGTCGGTAACGGCGCCTGCAGCGGCTGGGTTTTCATAATCGGTATCTTCTTCGGACCATTCTTTCAGGTAGAAGACATGATAAGTGTCACCTGGTGCCCGGTCCTGGTAGTCAGGCAAGTCCAACTCGATGCCTTCTGGGTGGTTGACCAAATAGCGTTCGTTGATGATTTCGTTGGGCGGCAGGAGTGGGGGCGCGGGGTCGTCCCCCCATGGGGCGACGCTGTCACAGATCAACTCGATAGGGAGAGAAACGTATTTGTCGCCTAAATGGTCTATGAGTTCATAGCGCACCCAGAGTTTGCCATTGCGTGGAATGGATTCCTGGGGGAACTCGAGCGTAAGTGGGAAGTCTTCAGGGACAATGGGTGGGTCGAATCTTTTTACAGGGCCAATAGCCACAAAGGTATGTTCGGCGCCGGTCAAGGTGAATTGCAACTGCAAGGTTGAAAAGTCTGAAGGGCCGCTACCGGGCGGCGGCAAAAAATGCCACTGAGGAATTTGTACGGTCAGGTTTTTCTTCAGCGCGTCTTTGTGCAGTGTGCCGTCATTGATATCGACGATGTCCAGGACGTTGGGTTTTGTGAGGTCAGCCAGCGCAGGCGTTGAGGGTGCGTTTTGTAGTTTCAGAAAGTTGCGCCGGGCTTTTTCGGCACGGAAGAATTTGAGAGAAGTTGATTTTGAATTGTTCATAGTCACTCTCCGGGGATGCAAGTACTTGTTTTGCTGTTAGTGGCTTGTGCAACACCGCCGGGAAATTCAGGGTGATGTTGGCGGTGAATTATTTGCTAGCGGCTTCAATTTATTCTAATTCCGAGGCCAGCGAGTTCGTGTCGAATAAAATCTCGTCGTAAAAATACGGAGTTTGCAACACGCTCCGGGTCGTTACGGCGGATGCTGATGCCTGGGCAGCACTCGACACTTCCAACGGCGGTAATGACAATTTTCTAGAGGCGTGTGCTAGGAATGTTAAAACCCTTGGCCCGCAAAAACACGGCACTTGCGCTGATCCTTGGAATTGCGGTGGGGACCCCGTGTGTGTTGACTGCGGCGAATGCAGCGGGTGTAGCAGATACGGTGGCTGCGGCAGATGCTGTTGCCTGGGCATTCCTCGAAACTTCCATAATTGCCTTAACTGCCGTTTTGGCAAGCTGGAAAGTACCGGCGACCATCAGCGGCAACCCCACGATTGTCGCCGCTATGCCGAGAGCCGCTGCGATTCCTTGTCTGTCTTGGCTGCCAGACAATGTCGCTTCGGTGCTGATAATGAAACCCGCGGTTCCTAGCCCTGCAGCTGTAGCCCCCACAGCTGCGCCTACGAGCATTGCAGTCGTGGACATACCAACCGCCGTTGCGGTTGCATTCATGGCAGCGCTCAATGTCATTGTTGGTGTGGCTACGGTTAAGCCGATTGCCGCGAGTGGGGGAGCCAACAAGGCAGCAGCTGCGACGAGGCCTAACAGGATCGCGGTAGCCGATATCCCTGTACTGGTCCAGAACATGGCATCTGGCCTGAAACCGCGCGAGCTCTGGTTCCTCGCCAGGTCCTCCAGCGACCGGGTCTGCCCCGTGTTACCGATGCTGTAATGCCCGGTCGGGTCGCGGAACGTCACCGGGTTGCCCTGGCAATACCCGTAGTAATTCAATCCCCCTTCACCGAACGGGCTGAGCGCATCTGGGCTGTTGAAGCGCATGAGCGCAGGGTTGTAGGCGCGGTAGCCATTGCCCAGCAGGTACCAGCCACTGTCCGGGTCGAGTGCTTCCCCGTTGTAGCCCAGCGCGCTGTGAGCAGGGCCGTCGGTGTGGCGCTCGCCGTACGCCGAGTAGCGGATGGCGCCCAGGCTGCCTGCCTGGCTTTCGGCAACCACGCTGTGGCTGGCGCTGGTATGCAGCAGCACGGGTGGTTGCGCGCCAACGCCAGATTGCTGTTGGCCCAGCGGCTGCTCGCCCTGGTGCAGGAACAGTGTTTCCAGGCCATCACGCACGGCCATGCGCAACTGCAGGCCGTCATGCAGCAGCAGGGTCGGCTTGCCCGCTTGCAGGGCGGTGATCAACAGGCCGTTGGCGTCGTGGCCGTAGCTGTCGAGGTCACCCGCCTGGTTGAGGCCAAGCAGCCGGTTCTGGCTGTCGTAACGGGCCGGGCGGCCGCGCTCGTCGCGGGTCAGGTTGCCATTTTTGTCGTAGGTCAAGCGGGGGTTGGGCTCCGTACGCGGTGGGTTGTACTCGACGCGTTGTAGCTGGCACGGGTCGCTTTCGGCATAGGTGAACCTTGCCTGCTCAGGGCGAGGCCCGCCGGCGAACATTGTGAGGGTTACGCTGATGTTGTCGTAGGCATCGAACGTGAATGTCTGCCGCGTTATGCTGCGGCCTTGCGGGTCTTGGGGCAGCTCAAGGCCAGTACAGGTGTGGGTGACAAGGCGCGAGCGCTTGTCGTACCCGAAGTCCTCTTGCAACAACGACACCGCGGCGGCTTTCAAATGCCGGCTCTGCAGCAGGTCATCATCGCCCCAGACCTGCTCCTGGGTGCGTTCGGCATGCCCGGCCTGGCGCCAGGTACGCTTGTCCTCGCGGTCCTGATCGTCGTACGTGATTGCGGTTTCCACCACGTTACCGGTGCTCAGGTCATGGCTGCTGATATGCGATACAAGGCCCAGATCATCGTAGGTAAAGCTAGCCTGCATTAGCCCCTGGCGGGTAGACGCAAGGCGGCCAGTGGCGTCGTCATAGCTGTGCTCGGTCTTCACGCCATTGGCTTCAGTGGTTGTCATGAGCCGGTCGTGAAGCGTGCTGAGGTGCGTTCTGCTCCAGGTTTTACCGCTGCCGTTGTCATCCCAGTGCTCTGCGACCAACTGGTTGGCGATGTTGTAGTCGAAGCGCCGTTTGCCTTGTCTGTTGTTGCAGCTCAGCAGCCGCGCGCTGGAGTCGTGATAGTTGAAGCTGGCGCGATCGTCCGGCGCATCACTGCTGATGGGTTCGTTGGTCAGTTGCAAGTTGTAGTCCAGTTCGAGGGTTTCACCGGCAGGGCTGATGCGCTGACGGGGCATCGGTTCGCCATCACGGAACAGGAAATACTCGGTACGGTTACCGGTGGTGGCACCCATCAGCCGGTTGAGCCCGTCATGGTATTGCGCGCCAATTTGCCGAGCGGGCTGCAGGACGTTGGCCGGTTTCACCACAAGGCTAGCCGGTAAGTCGTCGGAAGCATGTGCGGCATAGGTGCGCGTGAGCTGGGTGTTGTCGGGCAAGTGAGTGCCGAGCATGCGGCCCCAGGCGTCGTAACTGAACGTGGTGGAATGGCCGCGCTCGTCCTTTTCTTCGAGCGTTCGCCCCAGGCCGTCGTAGCGGTAACTGCGCTCGGCGAGCAGCTCGCCCAGCGCGTTCAGGCGCTTGCGCAGCACCGGCTTGTCGAACAGGTTCAGCCAGGTTTCGGTCCGGGCGCTGACCGCGCGCGCTTTTTGGGTGAACTTGGCTTTTTTGCCGTGCCGTGAAACCACTACATTACGTGTTTTCAGCTCGCCACCTTCGCGCCAGGTGCGACGGATGGGGCCTTTGTGGGTGGGCGTGCCGATGGGGCAAAGTACGTTGTGCTCTTCAACACCATCCGGGCCTATGGTGCAGCTCTGCTCGCCCCAGTCATCGTATTGGAAGCGGGTCGTCAGGGTCAGCGACTTGCTGCCTTGCAGCCAATCTGTGCTGGTTGTTTCAACTCTGTTGCCGAAGGCGTCATGCTTGAAGGCTGATATTTCGAAGAACATACCTGGGCGTGCCTCAAGCACATTGTCCCGTTTCTCGGTAACAGGCCTGCCCAGGCCGTCCAGTTCGGTCAGCGTGCTGACCCCTCGCGCGTTTTTCACCTGCTGGCTGGCAATGTCGCCGTTGGCCGCGCAGAGGGAGTAAACGTAATGCCTGCTGGCTTCATAGCGTGTTCCGGGCGATACCTTTTCACAGGTGGTACGGCGCAGAACATCGAAGTCACGCTGGGTTTCAACGCCGCTTTGATCACGCTCGAAGAGTGTTTCGCCAAGCAGTAACGAGCGTCGCTGTAGGGTTGATTGCGTTGTGCCGTCATAACCGATCAGGGTTTCGATGGTTTGCAGGGTCGGGTGCAGGCTGAGCGGGTCGACCATCGCTGTGAACTGATACTGGGTTGTGGTCTCGAGCTTGTTGCGCTTGACGACCTGCTGATAGCGCCGGCCATGCAGCAAGCTGGCGCTGGGTGCGTCTATGTAACTGTATGTGGTGTGCTCCAGCGGTTGCGCTTCGTTACCCTGTTGCACCAGCGTTTCGCTATGCTCGACCACCATGGGATTGAGCTTTGTGGCATTACCTGCCAGGGGTGGCAGAGCGCTGTATCGGTAGTGGTGAGTGAGGGTAGGGGCCGCCCCCTTGCCAGTGCTGGCAGGGGTGGTCGTTTTACTTTTGAGGTGACGAACAAAACCATTGGCGTCGCCTGGGTAGCCATCCTGCTCCTCGGTGCTATACCAGGTACTGGTTTCGGTCACGCCGTTGGCGAGCTTGCGCAGGGTCACGTTGCCGTGGGTGTCGTAGGTTGTCTCGACGGTTTCCAGGCGGCTGCGTGTCACGTCATAGGTCTTCGACCAGCGTGTCTGCTCTTTGATGGGCAGTTGCAGGGTGGGCGGTTGCTGGTCGAACGGCACATCCCGGAGGTTGTAGGTGGTGCTGGCCTCGTGAACGCTTTCGTTCTGGACGGTCCTGGTCGAGGTCAACAGGTGAAAACGGTTGAAGGTGCGGGTGATGCTGCGCAGGGGCTTGGCATCGGCGTCACACAGCGTCTCCACAGACTTGTATTCATAATTACCCGTGTGCTTGTAGAGGTTATCTCTGCCATCGTCGGCCCAGGGTACCTGAATGCCGTGGCCCAGGAAGTTGGCTGAGTTTGGGTAGGTATAGTCACTCATAAACGAGGGTTGCCCCAGGCCGGGTTCGACGATGTGACGGGTGACACGGGGCAACGGGTCGCGACGGCTGCCGGCAGGGAACAGGTGGCCGCCGTCGCGGTATTGCAAGTACTCGCGCGCACCGGTCGGCGTCTCTATTTTCTCAAGGCACAGATGGCCCAATACTTGCCGGTATTCCAGGCGCCAGCTGGCCTGTTCCGGGGTTGGCAGCACAATAGACTTCACCCAGTCGCCGTTGACCAGGTTCATCACATAACGGGCAACGGGCTGGCCATCACCGCCCTCATACGGCCGCTCGCGAAGTTCGATGCGGCCATTGGCACGTTCAACCTCCAACAAGATCTGCCCACGCCCGTCGGTGATCGTGCTGAGCATCATGTAGGCAGCGTTGAACGGTTTGTATGCGAAGTTGAGCCTGTGCCCGGTAGGGGAATACACCTCGACGGGCAGGGCGATGCGCCCGAGCAGGCTGCCCATCACTTCGAGGATTTCCACCATGCCCGAGCGGTGGACAACGCGATAACGTGCGTTGCCGCCAGGCCCTGCGGGCTCCCGATAGAAATGGAAGTGAGGCAGTTTTTGTTCGGGCATGTACAGGCGATCGCCCGAAGTACCCGTAACTTTGAATGTTTCACCGGTATGGGTGGTGATGACCTGGTTGTGTTCAGTGAACTGCGTCAGTAACAGGTTCCAACCTTTGCCCCACCCCGAGTCGATGATGTTGAGCGGGTTGAAGGTTATTGTGAGGGGTACATCCGGGCCTTGGAAGTAGTTGGCGCCAAGTTCCGGCAGCGCGATAGACAAAGTGTATTGCCCAGTGCGGGTGTCTACGCCACTTTCCATAAAGCTCATGAAGTTCAGGGCGTTGGAGTGTAATGAAGATTCCGTGCTCATGGTGGAAGTGCTCGCTTTACACGTGGTGAAAGAGGTTGGGCGCACGACCGTTGTGCCCGGAATATGAGCAGACACTAGTCGAAGTATGCCTCGCTGGCACCTAGCATTTTTGCCAGGTGTGGGGGCGTGAGTGGGGTGATATACCTGTCGCCAATTCCCATGATTGGTTATTGGCCACAGAGGACACTTTCATGAATACGCCAGATATGCCGGACGTTGCGCACCTCGACGTGAGGACAAATTCGGTTGATCTGGATGCGCTGGCATCAGGCCCATTGGATACCTGGATAACCTACAGCGGTATCACTGCGGGAGATTACGTGAAGATCAACTGGCGTGGCCTGATGGAAGATGGCTCTGTTGATGATATTTTCAGTGCTTATGAGGTGGATGTACTTGACGCTCAACAGCGCTGGCTGTTCCCGATCGAATTCAATCGCCTTTCGAAGTTGCGAGGCGGTACGGTGTTCTATTCGTTCCAACTTCCTGATAGCAACGGCATTTTTGTGGTGGAGTCGAAGCGCAGGCACTTTTACATTAACCGAATGGCCGACGGCCTGTGGGCCTTGCCGGTCGCGCACCTGCAGGGTGCCCATGACTTGATCATTGATGTTACTCAACTCAAGGATGAGGGCCTGCAACTGGCGACTCCGCCGTATGTCTCCATGGCTGAAGGGGACAAGGTATTCCTGGTGTGGGAGCCTTATTACGGCGAGTTCATGCCTGGCGAACCGATCGAATTGCTGCATGAAGTCAGCAACGCTGACCTCGGCCAGCCGTTGCTTTGGCACTTGGAACGTGGTGATGTCGAAAACTACATGTTCGGCTTCGGGGTTTTGCGCTACCGCATCGAATATACCGGTGGCTCGGTAAGCCGTTCGCCTGAGCAACGTTTCGACATTGTCTGGCCCGATCCAAGTGACCCTCCTGCCACGCCTCTGCTGGCGGCGCCCAGTATTCCGGGGCATGTAGGAGACACGCTCGACCCCGATGGCGATGCTTATAAGGACGGTATCTGGCTGCTGGCCGAGCCTTACCCAGACCTACGCCTGGGCGATTCCCTGATGCTCTATGTAGAAGGCCCGGAGGTGAGCCTGCGCAGCGTGCGAGCAGATGTCAGTTCGCTCGACAGCCAACACCTGGCGTTTCATCTGGACCGTGCGTGGCTGCAGAGCGAGGTCAACCGTGGCAAGCAAATTACCTTCAGCTATGAGTACGGACGCCCTGGGGCACAAAAGCGCTCGGAGGGGCTGACCGTGGCCTTGCAGCGCCCCATGAACCTGCCACTGCCCGTCATCAAAGATGCCGTGCAGGAATGGAACGATGAGCCGCATCAGGGCACTGTCCACCCGCGTAACCTCAATGGCGGCGCCGAAGTGCGTATTCCGGCGGATGCAGAGTTGGGTGAGGGGGAGTTGCCGGCACCGCAGGTCAGTGTGCACTGGGAGGGGCATGGCAGCACGGGCTCGGTCATCGTGCCACAGCCCGTCTCTGGTGACCTGCGCCTGTTCAGGGTGCCGCGAACGGCCATCGCCGCCAACATGGGCAGGCGCCTTGATGTCTATTACACCGTTACCAAAACTGGCGAATTGCCCCGCAGCTCACAGAAATTCGACCTGAAGGTGGCCGATTACGGCCAGCAGAGCTACCCGCTCATACAGGTGGCGGGGGTTGAGAACGAGCAACTGTCGTTGGGCATAGTGCCGTCTGGCGGCGCGCTTTGCACTTTGGGGGCATGGGCATTCATGGCAGAAGGGCAGCTGCTGGGGATCGAAGCCGAAGGTGTGCCGAAAAGCCGTAAAAGTGCCAAGCATATCCTGCGCCCGCGCTCAACCGAGGTGAGTGCTGACGAGTATTACGATGGCCGTGTCGAGGCGTACTTGCCCAAAGCATTTCTTCAAGGGTTGCAACTGAACAGAAAGTTCAGGTTGACGGTGTCTGCCAGTTTTGATGATGGCGACACCTGGCGGAACTTTCGTTCCGTCGATATCGAATTGATTGCTTGAAATCCAACTCTTGCGTGAGGTGAATCATGTCGACTAATTCCAAGGCGAGCTTGCTGAAGTGGTTGGAGACGGGTGATCGACTGCTGGGCAATGACTCTGTTTTTGCAATTGATAAAGCCAAGGCAGACAGGCTGCTGACTCAAGAGTATATCAGGCGCTTCAAGACCAGTTCGTACCTGCCGCCGGTGAATGGTGAGACCGAGGCAGACAATGGTTACAAGGTGTTCATGCAGAATTTTATTCTGGATCACCCTAGGCTGTCTTTCGATAACACCGATATTACCAGCTCCCGCGCCAGCCTGCGTATGAAGATGGTGGGCGGCAATCAGGTAGGGTTGAAGCAGGCTGGCGCCAACTGGTACCCCCAGCGTATTGATCGGATCGAACCTTTGGTGGGCCCAGAGTTGCGTTTGAATCTGCAGTTGAGTGAGGTGCCGGGGCATGTCGATGACGGCGGCGCGTTGACCTTGGACCTGCGCAATAGTGACGATTTTGTCATGACGTTTTCCGATTCCAGGCGTATTCGAGAGTTGGGTGGCGACTTTTTTAAAGAGTGGTTCAAAGCGTTGCCGGATGAAAAACGCGTCTGGTCACTGGGGCATATCGAGCACGGTGATGATGACTTGCTGCGGCCGGAGTCGTTTCAATTGTATACCCAGCGCAATCCTTCGGTAACGAGTTCGCCGATGGATATCGAGGGGGATGCTGATACGGACGGGGCGTTGCTGGGGACGATTCGCATGGTCGGTGGCCGTAGCGAACAAGATTCTACACCTGGGAAAGACTATCGTTATTTGATACCTGGCGACAGCAGTGAATATTCCGCGGCGGTGATGTTCGGGAAAAATAGGGTTGCGCTCGCAACTATTCTTCGGAATATGCCGCGGACCCTTTTCGAGGCGGCAGAATTCAACGTTGAGTACGCGAATGATGGCGCGGCAGCAACCGCAACGTTCACGGATGGGCAACTAAAGTTTTCAGGTGGGGCCGATAGCGCATTTTTTGAAGGTGACTACGCCGATAGCGGTTATGGGTGGTTTTTCAGTGAGATGAATATGCGGGTGCCAGCGGGGACGATGCCGTTGGCGGGAAATCTGAAAATTCATATTGCTAATGGTCAGGCGGTCTTGGAGTTTGATAAAACGGCTTGGCTGGATGTTGAGGTAACCCGGTATTGGGATTCTTGGGGGTATGCGGACCCTTGGAACCCAGGAACGCACCCGAGTTTTATGCTGGGGGGGTGGTCGGCGGAGTCTCGATTAATTATAAAAATTACTTGGAACATTGATGATCAGCAAGGCGGTATGTTGAAGTTGGCAGGCATCAACATTGATTTTCCGAATACGTGGGATTTGTATAATCTTGAGAGAGGCTGGCCAGTGCCTCCGGTGGAGGGTAATCAATTTGGTACCAGTGTAGCGCACGCTGTTTGGATGAGGAAAAGTGTGTACGCGGCAGTGGAAAGTGTTGTACGTGGCACGTCTATCCCTCTGTTGCGGGCCGCACTCGCAAAAGACCTTGCCACCGATTTGTATATGAATGAGGTGGTAGAGAAAACGATCCAGCTTAACTTCGGCGGTGCCATTGCGGGGCGCGATCTTTACTTGCCTCGCGACGTGGTGAGCTTCGGTAGCGTCAACCCGAAATTGACTACGTTTACCGTCTCGCCACTCGAAAAAGTCATGCTCCAGGGGGACAAGCTACAGCTCTCTGTCGTGCCTGCGCAACAGAGGATCGAGTGGTCCGTCGAGTCAGTGGAAGGCTCTGCTGACGATGCGGGCAATTTCGACCGCGTTACTAATGGGCTTTACCTGGCTCCCGGTGCCAGTGGTATCCGAGGTGACTTTACCCGTGTGCGCATCACCGCCACCGCGCCAGCCACAGGTTTCTCCAGTTCCGCGTTGGTCACTGTGGTGAAAAACGCGCTCAGTGTGAGCCCACTGGTGGAGCTTTGCCAGGTTGGGGATGAAGGGGTGACCCTCAAGGCCGGTCATGTGTCCGAGGGCGAATTGAACTGGAGAATTCTGGGCGCGCAACCTCATGGCTCCCTCGCTCAT
Source organism: Pseudomonas sp. ITEM 17296 (assembly GCF_028895205.1). NCBI lineage: Bacteria > Pseudomonadati > Pseudomonadota > Gammaproteobacteria > Pseudomonadales > Pseudomonadaceae > Pseudomonas > Pseudomonas sp. ITEM 17296. Next base: position 73,614 of record NZ_WJRS01000021.1, read on the forward strand.
GCATTCGGTGCCACCAACACCTACATGCCTGGCCCAAACCTGCAGGGCAAGTCATTTGTGGTTGAGGAGGTAGAGGTCAGCAACAGCGTCTCCGGTGAGCGTCGCAGCCTGTGCATCATTACCCAGATGACTCAAACGCGCCCCTCTGACGTGCTTGTGGACAAGCGCGATGCGAGCCTGGGCAGGGTTTGGCTGTCCATCAGTGCAGGTGGCAACGTTGGGGTGAGCGAGCTGACCGTGCTCCATGGCCCTGGCACGGTCGGAATAGACGGCGAAGGTAAACCCTATTACCAGTCAGTCGGGTCCAGCACTGCTCCGTTCTGTGTGGTGCGTGCCTACTGGGAGCCGATGCCCGGTTTCCCGTTCACCTTCGACGGTTTCATCGTATTGCCGCTGCCTCTGGGCGAGCACATCGCTGCCTATCAGACACTTGAACAGGCCGCAGAGCGTGTCACACGCCGGTAACTGAGCAGCGTTCAAACACACGAATGCCTTACAGCACATCAGTTGAACAGGGCCATATCATGTCTAGTAACTATCTGTCAGTCATCCTGGCATGGATGAAGCAGCACCCCAGCCATTTGAACTGGGACCTCACGTTCGCCATGCGTCCCGAGCAGGCCAACGACCTTGTGGAACTGGCGCACTACAGTCGCGAGAGCAGCGCGCTGGGCGATCTTGAAGGCGAAATCGCTGTGCCGGGTAGCGGTGTTACCCACGTACTGACTGGCTACCGCATGGGGCCGCCACGGTTAGGGGATATCGAGGCGGCGTATGCATCACCCAACGTGCGGCAAACCATCGCACTGGAAGGCGGCATGCACTTTATCATGGACAAGGCCGACGGCCTTCTCGGCGTGGCGATGCACGACCAGCTGGATCCGTTGCAGGTCAAGCAAGAGCTGGCATTGACAGCCAACTCGCAAGGTGTGCAGGCCGACTTGAAAGAGGGTGTGGAGACTGAGCTTGACCTGGGCGGTGGATTGCCCCAGCGGCTGGCTGCCGGGCGCTTTTTCAAAGACTTCGTCAGTGGGCTGGATATCGCCCGTCGAGTATATCCGTTGGTGGACTTCCAGGCGCTGGCTGGCAATCCGTACCTGCAGGTGCGTGACAGTGCGGTCCGTACACATGTCAGCAAATTAGACGGCAAAGCGGCGATGGTGGTGTTCGCAGGCCTGGAAAATGGCCCGTTGGGCAACTTCCCTACCGAGCAGAACAATTACCCTTTCCTGCTGCCGGATGATCTGGCGCAACCGGTCACCTCCACCCTGCTGCTGTCTTCGCGCTTGTTGCACAGGGCTGCTTACGCTACAGGGCTTGAAGAGATGCTTGAAGGCGGGGTGTTCGAGTCGCACCTGGACGCGGATAAAACGCTAGCGCGTATGGACGCCAAGGCCGGTCAGTTGCGTGTTCACTCCAGTACCTATGAGAGCAACGATTACCAGTTCGAGTGCGATGAGTTCGTTATTCCGGTGGGGGGGGCTGCGCCTTCAGACGCCGCAGGGGGCAACCGTTCCCTCAGCCAGCATGGGCAGGCATGCTGCTGTTGCTGCACTCCCGCCACTGAGAGCGCCCGCGGACAGGCGCCCGAAGGCGCTTTCCAGTCGCCGCTTAACATTGAGTTCGACCACGATGAAGTGCGCCAGCATTGGCAGTCGTTCTGTACCTTGACACTGCGTTACAGGAGCAAACGCGACAACTGGTGGCAAACCCATACAGCGAGCTTCAAGTTCGATCTGCGCACGTTGTTCCACTTGGACAACCCTGCAACGCCAGAGGAAGACGCTGGGTGCATGCTGCTGGGCCATGTGTTGTGGCCTTGGGAGCAGGCAGCCGAGGTAACACCGGTCAATGGCCTACCCGATGGCCTGTCAGCGCAGACGAAACGAGAGATCAATGCGTTCGTCGCCTTCGTCATCAAGCAAGCAGTGCTGGAAGGGTTGGCCAAAAAACTGACGGCGATGGTGCCGGAGCAGGTGAGCAACGGCGTGACGCTGGCCCCTGATCATCGGTTCGTCCCTTTCCACTTTGAGTTTCCCGCGGGTATGGCGTTGTTCGCGAACCAGAACAGCGCTGCATTTTTCCGTGTTGTTGACCCACCCGTGGTGATTGCACCCGGCAAGCGCCATACCTTTACCGTCGAACCCGCGCGTGAGGGGCTGGTCTGGAGCCTTGAGGCGTTGCCCGGTGCCCAGGGTGATATTGGGCGGATCGATGCTCAGGGTGAATACCGCGCGCCGCCAGCCCATGCAATGGGCGGGCAGCAGGTGCGCGCGCGGGTCATCGCCACGGACCCGTTCACCGGCCAGCGCAGCATGAGCAGGGTTACCGTGTTGCTCGCTGCATTGACCGTCAACCCCTTGATTCGCGTGTGTTACATCGACGATCAGTTGACCCTCACGGCTGGCACGCTGGGGGGGGATTTGACGTGGTCGGTGCTCGACCCCGAGGCAGAGGGGCGGGGTTCGGTGCAGCCCGACGAAGAGGGCAAGCGGTGCAGTTACACCGCAGGTGGCCTGGTAGCTGCCAACCAGACCTATGTGCTCGACCAGATCAAAGTAGAGGACGCGCAGACGGGCGAGTCGCGCTTGGTCCATGTGCTGGTGCGCCAGCGCAGGCCGGAGCTCATGATTGAAATTGACCGTCAGTTGCCCAATGGCGCCTTGCAGTTGCAAGGGTGGGTCAACGGCCAAGTCATGCAAGGCGTGGAGTGGACTCTGCCGATTGAGGGCACAGGCGAGATCGATGCTATTGGCGTCTTCACGCCCCCTGATCCTGACGCCGGTGCGCCTTTCGCGCTGCTCCTGGCCAAGTGGGTGTTACCAGGGTTCGACTTCGTGTTTGAAGGCCACCTGATCCTGACGCTGCCTTTGTCGCAGTATTTCGATGCCACGCGCCGCGCTGCCAGTCCGGCAGGCCTGCGCGTGCGCTCGCAACAGTCTTTCGGAGGGTAATGCCATGTCTAATTCATTGGCGCAGTTGCTTGCACACATGCGTAAGGGGTCGGTGACGCTGGGTTGGGGGGCAGTTGCTGCCTACAGTCGCCAGCGGCTGAACCATTTGCTGGAGCAGCAATACTTGACGCGACTTAAGGAAAACACGTACCTGCCGCCCTACAGTGACTCGCTGCCAGGGCAGGGCGTGGGTGACTCTCTGAGATTACAAGGTCTGGAGTTTGGTTCGCCGTTGCTGTCTTTCGACAGCGCATCGATGAGCGACGCCAAAGCCACGGTGGCCATGAACATTATCAAAGGTACGGTCATTACTACTGGGGCTTTGATCAGCGATATCAAGATTACTGAGGCAGCGGGGTATTGGCTGAAAATGGAGGTAGACCTCGAAACGGTACTCGGTGAGGTAGATCCCTATGGCCGAGTTACGTTGAATCTGGCCAAAGGTGCGTCTTTCAGGACCAACCTGCTGGAGGAGGATGAAAACTTTAACGAGGTGCTTATCAAGGCACTGGAAAGCTGGATGCACGAAAGGCCTGCCCGTTGCGCAATGTTCGATCTTGGAACGGTGGACTTCGAAGGGTACGAACCGCTGACACCCAAGCGTTTCATTCTGCGTACCCAGGCTGCCCCAGGTGCACGCGTGCGTGGTGCGAGCAATCAAGGGGATGGGGCGGTACTGGTATTCATTCGTCTGCGTGACAACACAGTTGACGGGCAGTCACCTGATGACAGTTTTCCGTACCTGCTGCCCGATGGCGACTACTCGGCGACGCTTGTACTGAACAAAGACATGCTCGGCCATGCGTCCGACGAGGGCCTGGAGTTGCTCGCAAGCCTGTTGTTCCCCGAGCTCAATGCGTTTGTAAAAAAAGAAGATCATGCACCGCTGGACCGGGCCGTGTTTGGCAATATCGATCCGCTGCGCACGAGCTTGACGGTTGAGCCGGCGCAGCGAGCAGTGATAGCTGCAGGCAATCAGCAGCAGTTCGTGCTGCACGACGGCGAGGGCAAGCCGCTCAGCGCTTCGCGTTGGAGCGCAGTTAGCCCACAAAGCAGTACCCCGGAAGGCCACGGCAAAATCGATAACAATGGCCTGTACACCGCCCCCTCCCAGGAAGACATGGCGGAGGAGATCCAGACCATCATCGTTATCGCTGAGTACGACGAGGGCGACAACACTTACAGCGCTGCAGCCCGTCTCTTGGTTACATTCGAGGGCTTGTTGGTAACGCCCAGTGCCGTTGCTTTCCGCCCTGCACGTCATGCAGCGGGGGTGGACGTATGGAATGCGGGTGAAGAGCCCGTCGGCTGGGAACTGCTTGAGCCACCTATGGGTGAGTTGGCGACCCTTGGCGACAGGCATGCGCGGTTTTCCCCTCATCGTAGAGCATTGAGACGGATCCTGACTGTGCAGCAGGTACAGGCCGCGGCGAGTGAGCAGAGGAACGCTGCGCTGATCATGGTGAATAGCCAGCCACTGGTGACGCTCGCACCCCCTTTCGTGCCGAAGCTCGCTTATGGTGGCAGTATCCAGCTGAACGACGTCCAACGCATTATGCCTAATGAACCCAGACGTTGGCGGGTGTTGGGCGGCGCTGGCAGCGTGACGCCATCGGGTCAGTTCACCGCATCGGCGCAGCACAAACCGCAAAGCAATGTGGTGGCCTGTGAAGTGGTGCGCAACGGTGTGGTATTCGCCACAGGCTACAGCGTGCTGAAAACGTCCGCACTGCAGGCGCAGGCCAGTTGGAAGTCGCTGCAACGGTTCGACATCACCGTCGGCAAGAGCAGCCAGGGCACACGCGGGATGATTGACTCCAACGGCTATCAGCAGCTGGAGGTGGAAGTTACCGTGGAAACCGAACAGGTGGATGGCAAGGATTACAAACTCAGCCCGGCAGAAATCGCGTCAATGACGCTGTTCGATCGGGCGGGACAGAAAATCCCCAGCCTGTGTGACAACGAGGAAGGCATTGGTTCTGTTTACGGAAGTGTCTGGCGCACCAGCTTGAAAAGAAACATTTTTTTGCTGGGCAACGAAACCAGCCCCGTGGCTGTCGAGACAGCAGCGCAGCCTGTTACCGAACGGGTGCCGGAAAACCGCACCATCAGGCAGATCTTCTACCTACAGCGGCGTGGAACATCCAGTTCGCAGGTGTTTTACGCGGGCTTTCAGGCCGCGAGTGGCGAGTGGTTCTACTCCAATGACACTTCACACACCAATGCCACCATTGAAGTTCAGGTCCGCACACCGCAGCCTTACAAATCCAGTGATTACACCTTCATTCGCAAGCGCGTGGCGGGCGGGGGCGGGGACTTGGGTGGGGCGGACCCGGAACATGAAGATTTCGATAAGTACCCGGTCACCGACGATTACTGGATGCTGGATTACAAGGCGGGAACGTTCTATACCGCCGAGTTTGTAAAGGCTCGGCAAAGTGACAGGGAGCGCGACGTCAATACTTCAATGGTTCGCTGGGAAAGCAGCGCGGGTAACGAAGTGTTCCACAGTTACACGGGGTATTTGTTCCAGAACCAGGGGGTGGCGGAACCGCAGAAAGTGTCTTTCGACGGTGGCATGGCAGCGGTGTTGGGGCGACTGGACTTCGAGCGGCCGGTGGCGACGGAATATGAGGCCGGATTGCTGGTGATTGCGAACTTCCGCAATTGGAATCGCTCATTAAGCGATGCACGTGATCTTGACGCATTTGCCAAGATGACCAAGCCGTTGCGTGTGCAGTTACGTGACGCACGGGGCAACCTGCACCTGATTCAAATTGATTATCTGCCGGCCGACACCATTGGTGACCGGAATGTGCTGGTGCACAGCGTGCCTTCACGTCCACGTGCAGAAGACGTTACGACGATTCGCTTGACTGACCGAAGTGCAGGGGGTTGTGATGAAAACTAATGCTCACGTGTTAAGCATGCTGTTTGCGGGCCTTCTTATTGGCGGCGGTGTTGGGCAAACGGTGCAGGCAAGTGAAACGCAGGCCGCAGCAATCATAAAGTTCGCGCAAAGGATGGATGGCGATCAACACCCTGGCGGCAAACAATGTTCTGTAACCGTGCCGGCTGCAGGGGCGGATGCCAAGCAGTTCAAGATGGACGGCTGTGGCAACGACGTGGCGACATACGTTAAATTCGAAAACGTCCCCTCCAGTACCATTGTGACACTGATCTCTGAGAGGTCATGTTCTTACAGCGGGGATTGGTGGTTCGATGTTCGCGCAATCAAGCATCCCACCTCTTCGCTTTGGTTTGATATTCGTAAGCTCAAGGATGCTGTCGATACAATTATCGTGCCGGGTGTCATGAGGACGACGGGTGAGTATGATCACGGAACTATTGCGGGAAAGTTGTCCTGTGCGGTTATTCGTTCTCCTCGGAAGTGAATAAAGAAGTTTGATTATGGCTTGAGGGCTACTTAGAATGAGTGCATCAACTTCCGTACATTCCAATGCTTTTAATTTTTCCTCTTACATCGAATCGGGTGTCGACTCGCGCACAGGCCAATACACGGTATCCATCAAGCTGCCTGAGTTGAAAGGTAACGACCTGCAGGGTCCGGACTTCAACCTGGGTTTGTTCTACAGTCCCTTGAACGTTGAAGACTCGGGCTTTGGCAGGGGCTGGAACCTGCAACTCACCCAAGTGCGCAACAATATAGTAACGTTGCGCAGCGGCGAAACGTACAAGATTACCGGTGAGTCCACGGTCACCGGCCGTCTGGAAATGAGTGAGCAGAAACTCAGGCAGTTCGACCTCTACCATGAACCGCCAGGCCAGAATGGTGCCAAGCGTTACCGCGTTGAACACCGTTCTGGCCTGGTCGAAGTGCTGGAGACCATGGGCCCTCAGCAGGCACAGGTCTCTCTGCCCATCGAGTTGCATTCGCCCCTTGGGCCTGTGCTTTACCTGAAATACGAGCCGACGCTGGCTAACCATATGCGCTTGCGCACTGTTACCGACGGCACTGAGGAAATCCTCAGCCTCGAGCGGCAAGGCAACAGCCGGGTCGATATTCTCTGTTACCCCTATGGTGGCGATGATGGTGACCCGCTTGCGCGTTACGTGATGACCCTGAGCCAAAGTGATAACCGAGTCAGCGAGATCATCCTGCCCACCCCCAACCAGGCTCGTTGGCGTTTTACCTATCGTGACGTGCGCGGTTTCTTGTGCCTGAACGAGGTCACGACCCCGTACGGGGGGCACGAGAGCATCTTTTACGAGGACTTGGGGCATGAATTTCCACCCAGCGCGGGGCGTGCCAATCTGCCCCGGGTAACCCGCCATGAAACCTCGCCGCGTTTCGAGCAGCCGACGATGGTGGTGAAGTATGAATACCCTGGCGTGAACAATTTCGTCGGGGGCGGCAGTACGATCCCCTGGGATGACGAAGGGCTGGATAATCTCTACAAGGTGGCGAAGGACTATTCCTACCAGACGCGCGAGATACAAGGGTCGAATAACGATCGAACGATCACGCGCAGGTTCAATCGTTTTCACTTGCTGGTGGCCCAACAGACCTCTCAAGGTGAGAATAAGCTGGATGTCACCACTGCCTACGGTGAAATTGACGGCTCTTTCGACCAGCAACCGCCTGCCTTCCAGCTTCCGGTCGAGGTAACCAGCCGTTGGACCGGGCCCTTCCAAGAGCCAAACAAGCCTCCAGTGGTAAGACAGCGGTTGGAAAAGCAGGTCACCAGCTACGATAATCAGGGAAATGTGCTGACCCGCCTGGAACCCAACCAGGTGCTTGAAACCAATGTCTGGTACAGCGCCGAGGAGGAAGGCAAGCCACACGGTTTCGTGCGCCATTTGAAATCCCGAACCGTACGGCCGGCCCCCAATGGGCAAGGGGCCGCGCCCACCCTGACCCAGCTCTATGCATACAAGCCGCTGGCGCCGCGGGGCAGCTATCTGACGCAACCCTGGTGGCTGGTGGAAAGTGAGAGCATTTTCGAGGCGGGCGGCAAGCCTGATGATTTCATCGAAAAAATCAGTTTCGAATACTATGACGCGTTAACCGCACCCACTTACCAGTACGGACGAGTCAGTACCAGAACCGTGAGTTACCACGGGTCCGAGGCTTACGATACGATCACCCGTTACGCCTACAGTACATCCGTAGCGAAGGCCGTGTTGCAGACCACCGAGACGCTCGAGGGTTTCGATGGGCAAACCAAGGTCATCACCCTGGAGCACGACCTCCAGACCGGTGAGACGGTGCTCAACCGTGACGACAACAACGTCGAGATTCGTTACGAATTTGACGCGCTACGTAGAGTAACGCGTGAGACCGTTGCTCCGGGCACGGACTTCGAGGCGTACCGGCGTTACAAGTACCACCTGTGCGCTTATGACAATGAACAGGCCCAGCAATGGGCGTACGACGTCAAGGGGGTCGAGACCAGCACGTACTTCGACGGGCTCAGCCGGGCAATTCTAGAAACACGTGAAGACCATGACAGCAAGACGTTCGCGGGGGGCTCGAGGCCGATCTACCGTGCGAAGTACGATCAGCTGGGCCAGTTGAGCGAGGAAACCGAAATCGACTGGCTGGGTGACCAACTGCTGGAGTTGACCAGCACTTACGCCTACGACGACTGGGGCCAGCAGCGGTCCGTCACTGGCCCCGATGGGGTGACGGAGGTTGAGGAAGTCAGCCAGGTGCAAAGCCCCGATGGCCCGGTTCAGCACAACTGGCGTGAACGTGATGGAATACGGCTCAGCGGTATCACGCAGACATGGCACAACCTGTTTGAAAAGCCAGCGAAAATCGAGCGTTTTGCCCTAGATGGAACGACGAGCATCAGTCTGCAGGTCAATAGCTACGACGGGCTTGGACGGCTTAGCAAGGAGGCCAAGGGCAGCGGCACCGGCCAACGGATCGACGAGTATGTATATGACGCCTTCGACCGTTTGCTCGTCCACACATTGGCTGACCGTAATAATCGGGTTTATCGCACGTATGCCAAGCACAGCCGCAACGACCTGCCAGTCAGCATCAAGGTGGGCACTACCGAAGCGAACGCCAAGTTATTGGGCGAGCAGGCGTTCGATGGCCTGGAGCGGCGTATCAGCGCCACGACCGGTGGGCGCCTGCAAACCTTCGAGTACGACCCGGGTGAGCGGCAGCCGCGCTGGGTGACGGCCCCAGATGGCAGGAAGATCGAATACACCTACGTCCCCGTACTGGGCGAGGAGCCCACAACGCGTGTGCTCAGCGGAAAGCCCGCTTCTTACGTATACGATCCCAAGAATGCCAAGCTGACCCATTGTGAAGAACCAGGGGACGCCAGAGACCCCGGGCATAGCATGGACCGCACCTATTTCCTCAGTAACGGCGAGGTCAAGACCGAAACGCGTATTCTGGAGGGTGAAACCTTCAGCATGACCTATGACTACAGCTACCGTCGGCGGATGCGCGCTTATCTGGACGTGCAGGGTCAGAACCAGGTCTACGAATACGATGATTTTGGGCGCCTGGAAAGCACCACGCTGAGTAAACCTGTGCCCACCCCTTCCCGTTACCGAGTGCGCCGCAAGCCGCTGGCTGATCAGATACTCTTGTCGGCATCGTTCACCTATGACGATCTTGGGCGTATGGAAAGTACCACCACCCAGGATGTCACTACCGGTCAGCAATTGACCACACGGCTTGAATACGACGAGTTCGACCGGGAAACGCTGCGCACCTTCGATTTTGGCGACATTCTGCAAACGCTCGAGCAGGGCTATGACGAGTTCGATTGCCTGACGCACCGGATACTCAAAGAGCGCCTCAAGGATGCAGACGAAGAGGATGCCAAGCTGTTGCGCCATGAAAAATACGCGTACGACCGGCGCGGTCGGCTGCAGCGTTATGACTGCACCGGCCCTGAGGCGCCGGTCGATCCTTCCGGCAATATCATCGAATGGCAGACGTTCGGTTTCGATGGCTTGGACAACATCACCTCGGTCATTACCAAGAGCCCAGGGGGAACGCCGCAGCGGACACTGTACGAGTTCAGGAATGTCGACCCGGCGCAATTGAGCAAGATCGTTCCGCCGGCCCCGCAACCCGCTATCGACTTGCATTATGACGCCAATGGCAACCTGATCAGCGATGAGCAGAAACGCGTGCTGGTGTACGACGAGCTCAACCGCCTGATCAGTGTCGAAACCCAGCAAGGGGAGGCCTGTCGTTACCACTACGACCCTGAAAACATCCTGTCGGGTACCACACAGGCTTAGCCGGATTAACCAGGTGAAACCAGGCCGGCCAGAGGGGCCGGCCTTTTTACCCGCTAGCGGTAGCGGATGGTGAAGTTCAATGCGCCCTTGGCCAAGCCAGCACGCAGGTTGCTGCTTGGCTCTGTTTGGTAGAAGCGCGCCTCGAAGTTCAAGGGTACGGTGCCATCTTGCACCGACCTCAGCCCAATTTCGGTATTCAATGGCATCGGCTGGCCGTTGTGAAGCATCTGGATTCCCATCCCTCGGGCGTCGGAATCGCTGGTCAGGCTGAACACATGCTCACCCACAGGCCCGATGGGTTGTGAGCCATCTCGTCCCTCAAGTTCGATGGTCGCAAGGGTTTCGTTGTCCGGGTCGGGGTCGACCTGGCAACTGCTCAGGCGGATCTGGAACGGCGTAGCGGTGGTGGTGTAACCGGCGCCGGTGAAGTCGCTGGTGCTCCATTCACCGAGCTTCACCGGGTTGGCGCTGACCGCGTCGCTGAGGACCTCGCACTGGCTCTGAATGATCGTTGCCCTGAGGGTGTACTCCATTACCTGGCCCATACCTTGGAAGTCGAGGTGGCCGGTAATCAGTTGGCCATCCAGCTGGTGGACGCCAGGGGCCAGGTCGCCGGTCTTCACCAAGGTAACCTCATGAGCGAATCTGAGCAGCGCTACGCCACCTAGCACCGTAGTATCGTAATGGGCCGCGAAAGGGACCAGCGGTGGGTTGCGGCCAATCGGGATCCACTGATCGGTGCTTCCATTAAAGGGGCGCCGTACCTTTACGATTGCACCTAAACCAGGAATGTTGGTCCTGAGAACGTGACCGTCCATATTTTGGCCATCAATGGGAGCCATTGGAGGGTGGATGCCACGGGCTGCATTCATGTAGAAGTCCATTCGCACACCGTAGCTGAAACACCTCAGGCTCAAATTGTTCTGGTCGACTGTTTGCTCGTAGGAGTCAGCGGGGCCGATTAGCGTGCCGACCCGCGCGTCCCGTGGCACGTACAACGTACCCATGTCGCGGACGAATACCTTGAGCAAGTTGCTCTTGAGCGGCCCGAATTCGCAGCGGGTGTCCGCGCTGGCCATGGCCTCGGCCGCCGGCCATGTCATTGCGGCCAGCAATGCCAGGCGCAAGGTTGTTTTGATGTTTTTCATAGATGTCCTGGAGCTCTCAGCGCGGCAGAATGCGAGGGCCGCGCTGCGAGCTTGGTCGCTAAATACAGGGCAGGGTTTGCAGGCGATAGCCGTCAACGGGCGGCGTGGCGTCTGAGTCGATGGCCAGCTGGCAGTTGTTGTCCGGCCGGTCACCCCAGCTCACCTGCAACGGGCGATCGGAGGCCTGATGCGTGAGCATTACTTGGCCGGCTTGGCCTACCATGCCGAGCAGTTCGCCTTGCTGGTCTTTTACCTGGGCCCCGAAAGGCAGTGGCTGGCCACTGGCGTCGTGCAGGGTCAGGACCATCCGCGAGACATGGCGTGCTTCGAAGCGGCTTTTCACGATCGCGCCTCGGCGGGGGACCACCTGTGCTGCGCCGTTTTCGATCTCCACATCAGGCCCCAGCCGGTCGATATCCAGTACAACCGCGTTGGTCCTGTAGGGTTGCAGGTAAGGCAGCAGCGCATACCCACGCGCGTTGGTGCGCGTGCCGGGTACGTTGTGCAGGCCCACATCGGCCACACCCGGCACTTCGATCAGGGCCGCGGTATCTCCCAGGTAAGGGCCGAACTCCACGCCGTCGGCGTGCAGCAGCACGGCCCCACTGGCATTCAACGACAGATTGCGATAGTCCTCAGCTTCGGTAAAACCACCCGCCAACGTTGCATAGGGGGCTTGATAGCCAAGCGACACTGCCGCAGTCCGGCGATTGCTTTCGTCCTCGCTCAGGCTGGCGCTGTAGCTCATCGCTCGCTCGGCGATGCCGCCACCGAGGGAGGCGCGTTGGCTAAGGCCCCGGGCATTGTGTTGCATATCGAAGGTGGCATTGGCGCGGTGACCGAACTGCAACGGCAATGATACGCTCAAGCCGAATTGACGATCGCTACCATATCGGTCGGTCAACGACTGAGAGGCAAACAGGTTGTAGTTTACGCCGCGGTGATGCGTGCTGAAGTTGAACTGGTATTGGCGCTGGGTATCGCTGCGCTGCCAGTAATCCTGCTGAGACAGGGTAAGGGTGAGCGAGCTGTTCTTGCCCATGCTCTGGTGGACCGATGCCTCCAGGCGGCTGCGGCTGCTGCCGGTATACCCTGATGCCTGGCTGCGCTGGCGCACGGCTTCATCGAAGTCGCGGTAACCCTCAGTCGAATAACGGTAGCCGGCAAATCGCAGATTGGTCTGGCTGGTGAAGGCTTTACCGTATTTCAGGGCATAACTCGTACCCTGTGCGTCACGCTCATATGGGGTGTCGACCTCGCTGAACGACTGCGTCAAATCGAAAGCCAAGGCACCCAGGCTACCCAGGTCCTTACTGATGCCCAGGCTGCCCGCCCGGTAGTAGTCGCTGGCCATCAACCCGCCGTAGAGCGTCGTGTTCCAGTGGCTGCCCATGGCCAAGGTGCCTTGCCAGAGCAAGGGGGCGTCTACATCACTGGAAGGGTTATAGCGCCCAATCGTCGTACTGTAACGCCAGACACCCGGCCTCAGCAGGTTGCTGATGGTCGAAAAGGGCTGAATGAAGCGCCGGACCTGGCCGTCTGACTCGGTCAGAACAATTTCCAGTTCGCCGCTGCCCGAAGTACTGAGGTCGTCAATGGCGTAAGGGCCAGCGCTGACATACGTGGAATAAATTGAATAGCCGTTCTGCCAGACCTCAAGCTTCGCTCGGCTCTGCGCGACACCACGGATGACAGGGGCATAGCCCCGTTGATTGTCGCCGAGCATGCTCATGTCCGATGCCACGCGTATGCCAGAGATGGGAATGCCACGGAATATATCGCTGTCGGTGAATGTTTCCCCGACTGTTAGGTTGGCGCGGGTCCCGGGGATATCGCGTTGCGCGTAAGTCTGGGCCCTGGTCCATTCACGGTTACCCTGTTGGTCCTGACGCCAGGACTGAGTGCTGCGCAAGCGCCATTCGCCAAGGTTGACGCCGCTGTTCAAGTGCAGGTCGTCACTGCTGTAATTGCCCGTGTAACGGCTGCGGCCTTGCAGCGTTGAGGCTTGATAGCTGACGAAGGCAGCGTTGATACCGCTGTCCCAGTGCGCGGGGTCGGCCTGGCCGCTGGCGTCTCGGCGCATGGCGATTTGCGGAATCGAAATGGCCACCCGCAATTCGCTGGCCCTGAAGTCGATTTGCGCGCCGGGGACAACAGCCTTCAGGTCCAGGCAGGCGCGATGCTGATCCTCGATGTTGGCCAGTGCATCAAGTCGCAAACCCCATTCACCCAGCAACTTGGCGGGCAGGCAAGGTTGCAGCTCACCCTCGGCGGTAGGCTGGAAATCCAGTTCGTGCTCGCCCTGTGGTTCAAGGTTGACGTGCACGCTCACCCGGTAGAGGCCTGGTGCAAGGTCCTGGTCGCGGGTCAACATGCCCAATGACCAGGCGCCTACGTCTTCGGACTGGCCCGGCACCTGGCGAAGAAAGCCGCTCTGGAAGCCGGTCTCCGCTTTAACAGTGGGCACCAGTATCAATGCCGAGCTACCTAGCAGGCACAGCAATGCGCCGCGCTGATGGCGTGACGCACGCCAGCGTGATAAGGGGAGGAACATCATGACGATTCCTTGCGACTTGCGTGGTGGCGGGCTCTAGTTAGGCAGGTGGATCGGCAGCGTCAGAGGTTCGGTGTAACCGCCATAGTCATTGATGACGGAAAACTGTGCCTGCAAGCCTGGAGCGGGCTTGATTCCCGTGAGCGGGTAGGCATGCTCGGCGAAGGGTTCCAGCATGTCGGTGTTGTTCAAGGTGTGCTGCTGCCCCTGGCCGCTGACCTCGAGTCGAACGAAGGTGATGTGAAACGGCGATGGGTTGCGAACCAGCAAAGAGGGGGTGCCATTTTTCTCGCTCAGCGAGAACACCAGAGACTTCAACTGGCCCGCGGGCGTGCCCTTCAGCGCTGGCGGCCGATAGAACAGTTTGATTCGCGTGCGCAGGGCGATATTGAGTTGGTTGCCGGGCTCGGTGCTGGCTTGGGGGATTTCTTGCATATTGAAAAAAAACAGTGACTCGCGGTCATTCGGTAATGTGTGGGGTAAACCGCTTATTTGGATAAGTTGTTCGTTGGCCGCGTTGAGTTTGAATAAGATGGGCGAGATGGCAAACGGAACAGCCGTGGTGGTGTCATCCGCGACGGTATTGATCCAGGTTTGTACCGCGTACGTACTCTTGGACGGGTTTTTCACGATGACGGACGTGCTTCGCTTATCGCCATTGAAAACAATGCGGGTATTATTCAATGTCAAAGCGGCGTGGCTGATGGCAGGGGCGGCGAGCATGCTTATGGCCAGGGAAATACAAGCGGCAAAACGTAAGCCAGCCGTGAATCTGAGTGGATTGATCATAACGGTTACCCATTGCACCCAGGCGTATCATCAACGCCTGGATGGTTTAGCGAGGTGCGCAAGGCACCGGGTGACACGCGTTGCTTACTTATAAGCAACCGAATAGCGGACGTGAGCCGATGCTGGGCCTGCGGTTACCGTAGCGGCGGTGGAGCGGTAGTAGGCATCAAACTTCAGGTCGGTGGGCCCATTGGCGTTGAGTGCATAGTCAACCGACGTTCCGCCAGGCGCGACCGATGCCTTGCTGCTGTCGCGGATCACGATCGAGACACCCGTGGCGGCGCCGCTCACAGGGTTGACCTTGAAGTAGCTTCCGCTGCCGTCCGCGTCACCGTTGAAGGTGACATTCGCATTGTTTTCGGTAACGCCGCAGCTACCTTTATCCGGTACGCGGACGGCAAAAGTGGCACCACGTACTTCGGTGCCGGCGGCGCCACCGAACCTGCCCAGCGGGACGTCACCCATTGCAACCCGATTGTCCACGCTACCATCGCCTGGGTTAACAATTTCGATCGGGCATGTTTCAGCAGTGATGCTGCCTTCGAAGAAAACGGAACTGGCGAAGGCGGAGCTGCCCATCAAGCTGGCAAAGAGGCCTAGGGGGAGTGCGATTAGTTTGCGTTTCATACTGTGGCTCATGGTTGAAGGGGTTAGTGAGGGTGAGGAAATTGCACGAAGCGTGCCTGTAACGCCTCGACGCAAATACTAACGGCCATGAGTTTTGCAGGATGTAGGAATAAACTAATTGATTGTAGGATTTTTAACGGAGCGCCTTGATGCAAAGCAAGGCGCTGGGGAGGTGTTTCAGTTTAGTGCGTACTGCCTTTGTCAGTTTGACTCAGTAGTTGCTTTTCCAAGTGCCAGTCGAATGGCTCACCCTCTTGCTCAGCTTCATGGCGGCGCTCTTCCAGTTGCTGGTAGAGGTCGAGTTCATCGTCGGGCATGAAGTGCAGGCAATCACCACCAAAGAACCACAACAAATCGCGTGGCACGAGGTGAGCAATTTGCGGATAACGCTGGATCACTTGGCAGAGCAGGTCCTGGCCGAGGTACTGGCTTTCCAGCGGGTTCTGGGGCAGCAGGGTGAGCAGTTCGTCGAAACGCTCGAGGAATAGGGCGTGGCTTTCTTCCGGCACCTGCTCGGCTTCACCGAGGGCAGCCAGGATGGTGCGCAGGTGTTGCAGCAGTTGCAGGTGATACTCCAGGTGCGGGTTGGCCATGAAAGGGTCCTCGGTGTGTCTGAAAAACGGGGCCGGAGTATACGCTGGCAGGGACCGCTGTGCGGCCCCTTTTGCGCGACCGTTCAACGTACCTTGCCGGGTGTAGGCCCCAGCTGCTCCTTATCGAAAGCATCGACATCGATCACTGCGCGCCGAGCCTGTTCGGCGGCATGAAGGCGCTGTGCCTCAGCAGGCTGCAGTGCGCCAGCCTCGACAGCAGCATCGATAGCCGATTGCCCTGCGGCCGGTTTTACCTTGCCTTCCTTCAGGGCCTGATGCAGTGCCTTGTGCAAAGGTGCGGCGTCATCCAGCAAGTCGCTCGCACGCTGCAGCGCAGCGACCGGATCACCCTCAGCTTGTGGTCGATAACACCCAGCCAGCAGTTCTTCCAGCGCCGGGTCACCCTGCTGCCGGCCAATCAGTTCCGCCACTTCGGCGTCCAGTTCATCGCTGGGGCCGGTGTGGCAGCGGCCGAAGGGGAAGACCAGCACGCGCAGGGTGCAGCCGACGAAGCGGTTGGGGAAGTTGTCGAGAAGCCGGTCGAGCGCCTGCTCGGCCTTGCCCAGGCTCTCTTCCATAGCCCAGCGCAGAAGAGGTTGCATGTGCTCCGGCGAGCCGAGGTCGTGATACCGCTTGAGTGCCGCGCTGGACAGATACAGGTAGCTCAGCACGTCACCCAGGCGAGCGCTCAGGCGCTCGCGGCGCTTGAGTGCACCGCCCAGCAGCATCATCGACAAATCTGCCAGCAGAGCAAACGCTGCAGCCTGGCGATTCAAGGCACGGAAATAGCCCTGGCTCAAGGCATCGCCTGGCACCCGTTCGAGGCGCCCCAGCCCCAGGCCGAGCACGATGGTGCTGGCGGCGTTGCCGGCAGCGAACATGATGTGCTTCATTAGCAGCTCATCGAACTCGACCAGCGCCTGCTCACGGTCTTCGCGGCCGGCCAGCGCCATTTCCTTGAGCACGAACGGGTGACAGCGAATGGCGCCTTGGCCAAAGATCATCAGGTTGCGCGAGAGGATGTTGGCCCCCTCGACGGTGATGAAGATCGGCGCACCCTGCCAATTGCGCCCCAGGTAGTTGTTCGGGCCCATGATGATGCCCTTGCCGCCGTGCACGTCCATGGCGTGCTGGATGCACTCGCGGCCACGTTCGGTCAGGTGATACTTGAGGATCGCCGACAGCACCGAAGGTTTTTCGCCCAGGTCCACTGCTTTGGCGGTCAGCAATCGGGCGCTGTCCATCAGCCAGGCATTGCCGCCAATGCGCGCCAAGGACTCCTGGATGCCTTCGAAGGCTGCCAGCGGCACGTTGAACTGTTCGCGGATATTGGCGTACTGGCCCGTCACCAGGCTGGTGTACTTGGCGGCACCAGTGCCCACTGCTGGCAGCGAGATGGAGCGGCCCACCGACAGGCAGTTCATCAGCATCATCCAGCCCTTGCCGAGCATGGCCTGGCCGCCGATCAGCATGTCTAGCGGGACGAACACGTCCTTGCCGCTGTTGGGGCCGTTCATGAAGGCGGCGCCGAGCGGCAGGTGGCGCTTGCCGATCTCCACGCCCGGGGTGTCGGTAGGAATCAGCGCCAGGCTGATGCCCAAGTCCTCTTCGTCGCCCAGCAAGTGCTCTGGGTCGTAGGCCTTGAACGCGAGGCCGAGCAGGGTCGCGACCGGGCCGAGGGTGATGTAGCGTTTTTCCCAGTTCAGGCGCAGCCCGATGACTTCTTCGCCTTGCCAATGGCCTTTGCAGATGATGCCGGTATCCGGCATGGCGCCGGCATCCGAGCCCGCCAGTGGGCCGGTCAGGGCGAAGCAGGGGATCTCGTCGCCGCGCGCCAGGCGCGGCAGGTAGTGGCTGCGTTGTTCATCGGTGCCGTAGTGCAGCAGCAGTTCGGCCGGGCCGAGCGAGTTGGGCACCATCACCGTGGACGCCAGGTCACCACTGCGGGTGGCCAGTTTCATGGCTACTTGAGAGTGGGCGTAGGCGGAAAAGCCCTTGCCGCCGTATTCCTTGGGGATGATCAGGGCGAAGAAGCCCTGCGCTTTGATGTGCGCCCAGGCTTCAGGGGGCAGATCCATGTCCTGGCCGATCTGCCAGTCGCTGACCATGGCGCACAATTCTTCAGTGGGGCCGTCGATGAAGGCCTGTTCTTCTTCAGTCAGTTTCGGTGCCGGGTAGGCCAGCAAGGTGCGCCAGTCGGGGCGGCCGCTGAACAGTTCGCCATCCCACCAGACGGTGCCGGCGTCGATGGCTTCGCGCTCGGTCTGCGACATGGGCGGCAGGGTATGCTGGAACCACTTGAACACCGGGCCGGTGAACACCTTGCGCCGCCATTCCGGCAGGGCAACCAAGGCGATTTTCACGGCCAGCACGACCCACAGCAGGGCCAGCAGCCAGCCGGGTGCGCGGCTGAAAATACCCATCAGCAGCACGTAGGCCGCCATGATGCCCAGTATCTGCAAGGGCGCCAGGCGCCGGTGCGTGAGGTATGCCGCGCCGATCACCAGTACCACCAACCACAACAGCAACATAATCGGTCCTCCTTGGAACCAAGGGCTTGAGCCGTCCCAGACAGCTTAGACGCACCGCTGTGAACGGCCTGTTCAGAACAGTGACAGGGTGTGGCGGTGGGAGTTTCAGATCATTGTTGGCCTGTGCCGGCCCTTTCGCGGGCAAGCCCGCTCCCACAGGGTTACGCGGGGCTTGAAGATTGGGGTGCTTCCTGTGGGAGCGGGCTTGCCCGCGAAGAGGCCAGTACAGGCAATAAGACTCTGGAGTAGACTGGACCACCTCCGCATTTATAAGGACGTTGCCATGCTGAAGATCTGGGGCCGCAAGAATTCGAGCAATGTGCGCAAGGCGCTGTGGATCGCCCACGAGCTGGGCCTTGATTTCGAATCCATCGACGCCGGCGGCGCCTTCGGCGTGGTCAACGAGCCGCATTACCGCGTCCGCAACCCCAACGGCCTGGTGCCGATGCTCGAAGACGGCGACCTGACGCTGTGGGAGTCCAACACCATCGTCCGCTACCTGTGCGCCGAGTACGGCGCCGATCAGGGCTGGTACCTGGAAGACCCGCGCCAGCGCGCCTTGGCCGACAAGTGGATGGACTGGACCACCTCGTCCTTCGCTACCCCCTTCCGCCCGCTGTTCTGGGGCCTGCTGCGCACGCCGGAAGACCAGCGCGACTGGGTGGCGATCAACGCCGCGCACAAGCAGTGCGCGCAATTGCTAGCCATCGCCGACGAAACCCTGGCCCAGCAGCCGTACCTGTCCGGTGACCAGATCGGCATGGGCGACATCCCACTGGGTAGCTTCATCTACGCCTGGTTCGAAATGCCTATCGAGCGCCCGGCCATGTATCACCTGGAGGCCTGGTACGCGCGCCTGAAGCAGCGCCCGGCCTACCAGGCGGCCGTGATGACCGCGCTGACTTGAACCTGCCTCGATAGTCATTATCAATACATGTGACTGTACTTGTGTGGCCGGGCCTTGCACCATGGCCGCACTCACTGCGCCAGTGATTTTGCCTGGCGTGTCCTGAACCTTTTTTCTCGGTAAATGGCCCGCTATGAGTTCCGCCCTGTCCATTCGACAGCTGACCAAGACCTACGGTAATGGCTTCCAGGCCCTCAAGGGCATCGACCTGGACGTTGCCGAAGGCGACTTCTTCGCCTTGCTCGGCCCCAACGGCGCCGGCAAATCCACCACCATCGGTATTCTTTCGACCCTGGTCAACAAGACCAGCGGCACGGTGAACGTATTCGGCCACGACCTGGACCGCGAGCCCTCGGCTCTCAAGCGCTGCCTGGGCGTGGTGCCGCAAGAGTTCAACTTCAACCAGTTCGAGAAGGTGTTTGACATCGTCGTCACCCAGGCAGGCTACTACGGCATCCCGCCAAAGCTTGCCAAGGAGCGCGCCGAGCAGTACCTGACCCAGCTGGGGCTGTGGGACAAGCGTGACGTGCCTTCCCGCTCGCTGTCGGGCGGCATGAAGCGCCGGCTGATGATCGCCCGTGCCTTGATCCACGAACCGCGCCTGCTGATTCTCGACGAGCCCACCGCGGGTGTGGACATCGAGCTGCGCCGTTCGATGTGGAGCTTCCTCACCGAGCTCAACCAGAAGGGCATCACCATCATCCTGACCACGCACTACCTCGAAGAGGCCGAGCAGCTGTGCCGCAACATCGGCATCATCGACCACGGCACCATCGTCGAGAACACCAGCATGCGCCAGCTGCTGGGCAAGCTGCATGTCGAAACCTTCGTCCTCGACCTCAAGCAGGACCTGCCGGCAGCCCCTGCCTTGCAGGGTTACCCGTGCCGCTTGATCACCCCGCATACCCTGGAAGTGCAGGTGGACAAGGACATCGGCATCACCGCGCTGTTCGGCCAGCTGGCGCTGCAGAACATCGAGGTGCAAAGCCTGCGCAACAAGACCAACCGACTCGAGGAGCTGTTCGTGTCCCTGGTGGAAAAAAACCTGTCGAAGGTGGCCGTATGAGTGTGGAACTGCGCACCAACTGGGTGGCCCTCAACACCATCGTCTACCGCGAAGTACGGCGCTTTTTGCGCATCTGGCCGCAGACCCTGCTGCCGCCAGCGATCACCATGGTCCTGTACTTCGTCATTTTCGGTAACCTGATCGGCCGGCAGATCGGCGACATGGGCGGCTTTACCTACATGCAGTACATCGTGCCGGGGCTGATCATGATGTCGGTGATCACCAACTCCTACGGTAACGTGGTGTCGAGCTTCTTCGGCAGCAAGTTCCAGCGTTCCATCGAGGAGCTGATGGTGTCCCCGGTGTCGCCACACACCATTCTCGTGGGGTATGTGCTGGGTGGCGTGCTGCGTGGCTTGGCGGTCGGGGTGATCGTCACCATCCTGTCGATGTTCTTCACCGACCTGCAGGTGCACCACCTGGGTGTGACCGTGGTCGTGGTGCTGCTGACGGCAACCATCTTCTCGTTACTGGGCTTCGTCAACGCGGTGTTCGCGCGCAACTTCGACGATATCTCGATCATCCCGACCTTCGTGCTGACGCCGCTGACTTACCTGGGCGGGGTGTTCTACTCGATCAACCTGCTGCCGCCGTTCTGGCAGACCGTGTCACTGGCCAACCCGGTGCTGCACATGGTCAACTCGTTCCGCTACGGCATCCTAGGGGTGTCGGATATCAGTATCGGGACGGCGATCACCTTTATGTTGGTGGCTACCGCAGTGCTGTACACCCTGTGCATCCGCCTGCTGGTCAGCGGCCGCGGCATGCGCGCCTGAGCCTTTGAGTTTGCGCCGGCGCCACTGCCGGCCCACCCACCAACGCCAGTACAGCAAGGTGGTGAAGTAGGCCAGGATGCCCAGCACCACGCCACACACCACCGAGCCGAGCAGGAAGGGTTGCCACAGGGTCGACAGCTGGTCGGTGATCCATTCGAAGGTCAGGTCGTCGGGCAGGGTGCGCGGCGGTATCTGCAGCAGCCAGGCGCCGGTCATGTAGGTGACGAAGAACACCGGTGGCATGGTCAGCGGGTTGGTCAGCCACACCAGGCTGACCGCGATCGGCAGGTTGCCGCGCACCGGGATCGCCAGCGCAGCGGCCAGCAGCATCTGCATGGGGATGGGGATAAGCGCCGCGAACAGGCCCACGCCCATGGCCCGGGCCACCGAGTGCCGGTTCAGGTGCCAGAGGTTCGGGTCGTGCAGCAACGTGCCGAAAAAGCGTAAGGACTTGTGTTCCCGAATGCTGGTCGGATCCGGCATGTAGCGTTTGAAAAGTCTGCGCGGCATGTAGGCTCCCGGGGCGTTGATCGGGGCAGTATGCCTTGATTCCTTAACGGCCTCGTTTAGAGTTTGTGACAATTGTTGAGCAAGCTTTGCCGGCATTTGCGCTATGCCTGAGAAGGTCATTTCGCAGCGGAGCTCTACCTCATGCGCACAGGGATGTTTGCGCTCGCGCTCGGGCTGCTCTGCCTGGGCTTTCTCCCTATATTGCCATCGGTCGGATGGCTACTTCTGCTGTTTGTCGGTGGTGTTGCCAGCCTGTTCACGCGGTTTTGGCCAGTAGGCTGGTTTCTGTTGGGCCTGTGCTGGGCGTGCGGGTCGGCCCAGCGAGCGCTGGATGATCGACTCGCGCCTGAACTGGATGGCCGCACGTTGTGGCTGGAGGGCAAGGTTGTCGGCCTGCCGAGCCGTACCGCGCATGGCGTGCGCTTCGAACTGGAACAGCCCCACTCACGGCGCGGCGAACTGCCGCAACGCTTGCAACTGAGCTGGTTCAACGGGCCGGCTGTGCGTGCGGGCGAACAGTGGCGGTTGGCAGTGACCTTGCAGCGGCCTGCCGGCCTGCTCAACCCCCATGGGCCTGATCGAGTGGCACAGTTGCTGGCTCGGCGAGTGGGGGCTACTGGCACGGTCAAGGCCGGGCAGGTATTGAGCGCTGTAGCGGGCAGCTGGCGAGACCAACTGCGGCAACGGTTGTTGGCGGTCGAGGCCAATGGCCGGCAAGCGGCGTTGGTGGCCTTGGTGCTGGGCGACGGTGCGGGCCTGCCCCGCGAGGACTGGCAGACGCTGCAGGCCACAGGCACGGTGCACCTGCTGGTGATTTCCGGGCAGCACATCGGCCTGGTGGCGGGTTTGCTCTATGGCCTGGTTGCCGGGTTGGCACGCTGGGGCCTGTGGCCCGCGCGGCTGCCCTGGCTGCCCTCGGCCTGCGGCCTGGCGATGGCCGCTGCGCTGGCCTACGGCTGGCTTGCCGGTGGCGGTGTGCCGGTGCAGCGGGCCTGCCTGATGCTGGCGGTAGTGTTGCTTTGGCGTCTGCGCTTTCGTCACCTTGGCGCGATGCTGCCATTGCTGCTGGCGCTGGTCGCGGTGCTGTTGTTCGAACCCTTGGCGGCGCTGTTACCGGGGTTCTGGCTGTCGTTTGCTGCCGTGGCGACCTTGATCTACTGCTTCAGTGCCCGCTTGGGCGGCTGGCGGCCCTGGCAGGCCTGGACGCGTGCGCAGTGGGTGATCGCCATCGGCTTGCTGCCGGTGCTGCTGGCCACTGGCTTGCCAGTGAGCCTGAGTGCGCCCCTGGCCAACTTGCTGGCGGTGCCGTGGGTCAGCCTTGCGGTGTTGCCGTTGGCTTTGCTGGGCACGCTGCTGTTGCCCGTGGCGGGTGTCGGCGAAGCGTTGCTGTGGCTGGCCGGGGGCTTGCTGGAGGTGCTGTTCAGGGTCCTGGCCCTGGCCGCGAGCTGGCGCCCAGCGTGGGTGCCGCCGGCCTTGCCGCTGTGGGCCTGGTCAGTGGTGTGCCTGGGTGCGTTGCTGGTGCTGCTACCCCGTGGCGTGCCCTTGCGGGGGTTGGGCGGGCTTATGCTGTTGGCGTTATGGGTGCCGCGCGAGTCGGTGCCCTTGGGGCAGGTAGAAGTCTGGCAGTTGGACGTCGGCCAGGGGCTCGCGGTGCTGCTGCGTACCCGCCATCACAGCTTGCTCTACGATGCGGGGCCAGCAAAAGGGGAGTACGACGCGGGGGAGCGGGTGGTGCTGCCGACCCTGCGCAAACTGGGCGTAAGCCACTTGGATGCGATGCTGATCAGCCACGCCCATGCCGACCATGCCGGGGGCGCGCTGGCCATTGCGCAGGGCATCCCGGTCAAGCGGGTGCTCGGTGGCGAGGGGCTGGAGGGCCTTGGGCTGCAGCCGTGTGTCACGGGTGAGGAATGGGAGTGGGATGGCGTGCGTTTTTCCCTGTGGCATTGGGCTGAAGGGCAGAGCAGCAACGACCGCTCATGCGTGCTGCTGGTCGAGGCGCAAGGGGAGCGCTTGCTGTTGGCAGGCGATCTGGAAGCCGCTGCCGAACGGGCCTGGCTGGCGTCCACTGAAACACCCCGCATCGATTGGCTGCAGTCCCCGCACCATGGCAGTCGCAGCTCGTCCACCGAGGCATTCATCCGCGCCACGGCGCCACGTGGGGTGCTGATTTCGCGGGGGCGCAACAATGGTTTTGGGCATCCGCATGCCCAGGTGCTCGAGCGCTATCGGCGGCATGGGCTGGCGATTCATGATACAGCGGTGGAGGGCGCGTTGCGCTTGGTGCTGGGGGGGCAGGGTGACGTTGAGGGTGTGCGGGGGCAGCGGCGCTTCTGGCGTGAAGACGGCAGTGGCTGATCGGGCCCTTTCGCGGGCAAGCCCGCTCCCACAGGTGCAGCACTCCTTTCAGGTTTGGTGCTGTATCTGGACTGCCCCCAAGGCGGTAAGTGGGTCCGGCCAATTCCCTGACCTTCGGCAGATGAGCCCCCGGCGGTCCTATGGTAGAGTGGCGGCCTTTTTCCGAAGGGGCGTTTACTGTGTGGGAATTGGTCAAGTCCGGTGGTTGGATGATGCTGCCGATCATTCTGAGTTCCATCGTTGCCATGGCTATCGTCGTCGAGCGCCTGTGGACCCTGCGCGCCAGTCGCGTGACCCCGCCACACCTGCTGGGCCAGGTCTGGATGTGGATCAAGGACAAGCAACTCACCAGTGATAAGCTCAAGGCCCTGCGCGCCGATTCGCCGCTGGGCGAAATCCTTGCCGCAGGCCTCGCCAACTCGCGCCATGGCCGCGAAATCATGAAAGAGTGCATCGAGGAGGCCGCATCGCGCGTCATCCACGAGTTGGAGCGCTACATCAGCACCCTCGGCACCATTGCCGCGATGGCCCCGTTGCTGGGCCTGCTGGGCACCGTGCTGGGCATGATCGACATTTTCAGCGCCTTCATGGGCTCGCAGATGACTGCCAACGCTGCCGTATTGGCCGGGGGTATTTCCAAGGCCCTGGTCACCACCGCAGCAGGCTTGATGATCGGTATCCCGGCGGTGTTCTTCCACCGTTTCCTGCTGCGCCGCATCGATGAGCTGGTGGTTGGCATGGAACAAGAGGCGATCAAACTGGTGGAAGTGATCCAGGGCGACCGTGAAGTCGAAGTGGCCGGAGGCAAGGCGTGAAGTTTCGGCGCAACCGCCAGCGGGAAAACGTCGACATCAACCTGGCGTCGCTGATCGACGTGGTGTTCGTCCTGTTGCTGTTCTTCGTGGTCACCACCACTTTCACCCGCGAGACGCAACTGCGCGTCGAACTGCCCGAGGCCGCCAGCGCCGAGCAGCCGCCGGCCGATGAGCGCAAGCTGGTGGAAGTCACCATCAGCGCCGAGGGCGTGTATTCGGTCAACAACAACCTGCTGCCCAAAAGCGACCTGGCCACCTTGAGCGAGGCCATTGAGCGTGAGTCGGGCGGCGATCACACGTTACCGCTGGCGATCAGCGCCGACGGCAAGACACCGCACCAGGCCGTGGTGACTGCGATGGATGCGGCCGGCAAGCTCGGTTTCAGCCAGTTGCGCATGACCACCGTCGAGGCAGCCCAGGGGACGCCTTGATGGCCTTTGCCGACCGTTTGCTCGCCGCCTGGTACGCCGGGCACCCGGCCCTGGCGCTGCTGCGCCCGCTTGAAGCCCTGTACCGACGCGTGGTGACACGCAAGCGTGCGCGGTTTCTCAGCGGCGAAAGTGCCAGCTACCGCGCGCCGGTGCCGGTGATCGTGGTGGGCAACATTACCGTGGGTGGCACTGGCAAGACGCCGATGATCCTCTGGCTGATCGAGCATTGCCGCCGGCAGGGGCTCAAGGTCGGTGTGGTCAGCCGCGGTTATGGCGCCAAGCCAGCTCACCTGCCTTGGCGCGTTGAGGCCGACCAGGCTGCCGACCAGGCTGGTGACGAGCCGCTGTTGATCGTCCAGCGCACGGGCGTACCGTTGATGATCGATCCCGACCGCTCGCGTGCGGTGCAGGCGCTGCTGGCCAGTGAGCCGCTTGACCTGGTCCTGTGCGATGACGGCATGCAGCACTACCGCCTGGCGCGAGACCTGGAGCTGGTGCTGATCGACGCCGCCCGTGGCCTGGGCAATGGCCGCTGCCTGCCCGCCGGGCCGCTGCGCGAGCCGGCCGAGCGCCTGCAAGAAGCCGATGCGGTGCTGTTCAACGGTGCCCGCGCCGACTCACCCGCGGGCTTTGCCTTTAGTTTGCAGCCCTCGGCACTGGTCAATGTGCGCAGCGGTGAGCGGCGTGGCGTGAATCTCTTCCCGCCTGGCCAGCGCCTGCACGCGGTGGCGGGCATCGGTAACCCGCAGCGTTTCTTCAATACCCTGCAAGGGCTAAACTGGCAGCCGGTGCCGCACCCGTTCGCCGACCATGCGCAGTTCAGCGCCGAGCGCCTGTCGTTCACGCCGCCGTTGCCGTTGGTGATGACCGAGAAAGATGCGGTCAAATGCCGTGCCTTCGCCGCTGACGACTGGTGGTACCTGGCCGTCGAGGCGCAGCCGTCGCCTGCCTTCAGCGCCTGGTTCGACAGCCAGTTGCAGCGCCTGCTGCCTGGGCATCCAACGCCCTGAGCCCCTTTTCAATTTCCGGCCACCTGGCCTCAAGGAAGCTTCCATGGACACCAAACTGCTCGATATCCTGGCCTGCCCGATCACCAAGGGCCCGCTTAAGCTCAGCGCCGACAAGACCGAGCTGATCAGCAAGGGCGCGGGTTTGGCTTACCCGATTCGCGACGGCATCCCGGTGATGCTGGAAAGCGAAGCGCGTACCTTGACCGACGATGAGCGCCTGGACAAATGAGCCTGGACTACACGGTAGTGATCCCCGCCCGCCTGCGCTCTTCGCGCCTGCCGGGCAAGCCGCTGGCGCTGATCGCCGGTAAGCCGATGGTCCAGCACGTCTGGGAACAGGCGCGCAAGAGCGCGGCCAGCCGTGTGGTCATCGCCACGGATGACGCCAGCATCGTCGAGGCCTGCCAGGCATTTGGCGCCGAAGTGCTGCTGACTCGCGCCGACCACGAATCCGGTACCGACCGCCTGGCCGAAGTGGCAGCGCACCTCAGGCTGCCCGCCGACGCCATCGTGGTCAACGTGCAGGGCGACGAGCCGCTGATTCCGCCGGTGATCATCGACCAGGTGGCGGCCAACCTGGCGGCCCACCCGGAAGCCGGTATCGCGACCTTGGCCGAGCCGATCCACGAGCCACAGGTGGTGTTCAACCCTAATGCGGTCAAGGTGGTCTGCGACAAGAACGGCCTGGCCCTGAGCTTCAGCCGTGCGCCGCTGCCCTGGGCGCGTGATGCCTTCGCCGCCAACCGCGAGCAACTGCCGGAAGGCGTGCCTTATCGTCGCCACATCGGCATGTATGCCTACCGCGTGGGCTTCCTTCAGGACTTCGTCGGTTGGGGCCCGTGCTGGCTCGAGCAAACCGAAGCCTTGGAGCAATTGCGTGCCTTGTGGCATGGCGTGCGCATTCATGTCGAAGACGCCCTCGAGGCACCCGCGGTGGGTGTCGATACCCCTGAAGACCTGGAGCGCGTACGGCGCTTGCTGGAGGCCTGATGCGCGTCCTGTTCGTTTGCCTGGGCAACATCTGTCGCTCGCCTACCGCCGAAGGCGTGCTGCGCCATCAGTTGCAGGCCGCGGGGCTTGCCGAGCAGGTGCACGTGGCGTCCGCCGGTACCGGTGACTGGCATGTCGGCAAGGCGCCCGACAGCCGCACTTGCAAGGCCGCCATGGTGCGGGGTTACGACCTTTCGCAGCAGCGCGCCCAGCAGGTCAATGTGGCCCACTTTGCCGAGTACGACTTGATCCTGGCCATGGACGAAAGCAACTTGAGCCATTTGCGTGCCATGCGCCCGCAGTCTGCGCCCGGCGAGCTCGACCTGTTCCTGCGCCGCTATGGCGCGAAACTCGATGAAGTGCCAGACCCGTACTACGGCGGCGCGGAGGGTTTCGAGCAGGTCCTGGACCTGATTGAGGAAGCGTGCAAAGCGTTGGTCGTGGAAATCAAGGGGCGGTTATGACAGCGCTGTGGCAGGAGCACGTTTCGCTCAAGCCTTACAACACCTTTGGCATTGACGTCAGGGCCCGGCATTTCAGCCAGGTGCATGATGACGACGAGGTGCGTGAGGCGCTGGCCGAAGCGCACCGCCGAGGCGTGCCGGTGCTGGTCATTGGCGGTGGCAGCAACCTGCTGCTGACCGGTGATGTCGACGCGTTGGTGCTGCACATGGCCAGCCGTGGCCGCCGCGTGCTCAGCGATGACGGTGAGCACGTTGTGGTCGAAGCCGAGGCGGGCGAGCCCTGGCACCCGTTCGTGCAGTGGACGCTGGCACAAGGTTTTTGCGGGCTGGAGAACCTCAGCCTGATCCCGGGCACGGTGGGCGCTGCGCCCATGCAGAACGTGGGCGCCTATGGCGTCGAGATCAAGAACGTGTTCGCCGGCTTGACCGCGCTGGACCGCCAGACCGGCCAGCTGCGTGACTTTGGGCTGGAAGAATGCGCCTTTGGCTACCGCGACAGCCTGTTCAAGCGTAACCCTGGGCGCTGGCTGATCTTGCGCGTGCGCTTCATGCTGACCCACACGCTGCAAGCCCACCTGGACTATGGCCCTGTGCGCCAGCGTTTGGTGGAGCAGGGCGTAGCGCAGCCGAGTGCGCAGGCGATCAGTGATGCCATCTGCAGCATTCGCCGCGAGAAGTTGCCGGACCCAGCCGAGTTGGGCAATGCCGGGAGCTTTTTCAAGAACCCAGTGGTGTCTGCCGCGCTTGTCGAGCGTATACGGGGGCAGTTCCCGGGTGTCGTGGCTTATCTCCAGGCCGATGGCCAGGTGAAGCTGGCGGCAGGCTGGTTGATCGAGCAGGCGGGGTGGAAGGGCTATCGCGATGGCGATGCCGGCGTGCATCGGTTGCAGTCGTTGGTGCTGGTCAATTATGGCCAGGCGAGCGGGGCGCAGCTGCATGACCTGGCGCGACGGATTCAGGCAGATATCCACGAACGATTCGGGGTCGAGCTGGAGATGGAGCCTAACCTGTACTGAGGCGTGCTGTAGATACAAGGCTGCTCCAACAGAATGGGGGCCATCCAGAATCAGGTGCTTGATATTTTAAACACCCCCAGCCTATGTTGTTGCCAGCCTATAACAACAAGGACAAGCGTCATGACCACCCCAGGCCCGAGCACCCTCGCCGAGCACCTCCAGGGCATCGATGAAATCGAATGCGTCACCCCCGACCTCAATGGTGTACCGCGCGGCAAGGTGATGACCGCCGAGGGCTTCCTCGAAGGTCGGCGCCTGCAGATGGCGCGCGGTGTACTGCTGCAATGCATCATGGGGGGGTACCCGCCGGCAAGGTTCTATGGCAGTGATGATGGCGACCTGGCGCTGGTGGCCGAGCCCGCTCACATTCACCGCCTGCCCTGGAGCGAAGACGGCCGGGCCTTGGCGATCTGCGATGCCAACGAACTGGATGGCAGGTCTTCGGCGTTGTCCACCCGCGGTCAGCTCAAGGCGGTCATCGCCCGCTATGCGGCGTTGGGCCTGGCACCGGTGGTTGCGACAGAGCTCGAGTTCTTCGTCTTCGCCCCCAACACCGACCCGCTGCAGCCGTTCTTGCCGCCACTGGGCAAGGATGGCCGCCGGGAGCTGGGCCATTCGGCGTTCAGTGTCAGCTCCAACAATGGCCTGCGGCCGTTCTTCAATGAGGTCTACCGCTGCATGGCGGCGCTTGGCCTGCCGCGTGACACCTTCATGCACGAGATGGGCATCAGCCAGTTCGAGATCAACCTCTTGCACGGTGACCCGCTGCTGCTGGCCGACCAGACGTTCCTGTTCAAACACCTGCTCAAGGAGGTGGCGCTCAAGCATGGGCTGACCGTGGTGTGCATGGCCAAGCCATTGGCGCATACGCCGGGCAGTTCCATGCACATCCACCAGAGCCTGGTGGACATCGACAGCGGCCGAAATGTGTTCAGCGATGACCAGGGGCAGCCGACCGAGACCTTCTACCACTTCATTGGCGGCCAGCAGGCGTGCATGGCCGACTTCACCGCGCTGTTCGCGCCCAACGTCAATTCGTATCAGCGGCTTTGTCACCCCTACGCGTCGCCCAACAATGCCTGTTGGTCCGAGGACAACCGTGCCGCAGGGCTGCGCATCCCGGCCAGTGCGCCGGTGGCCCGGCGTGTCGAAAACCGCCTGCCGGGCGCCGACGCCAACCCCTACCTGGCCATCGCCGCCAGCCTGGCTGCCGGGCTGCATGGCATCGAGCAACGCCTGCAGCCGACCCCGGCGATTCAGGGTGAGTTCGCTGTGCCAGAGCACCTGAGCCTGCCATGCACGCTGCACGCGGCACTCGAACGATTGAAGCGCAGTGCACTGGCGCGGGAACTGTTCGGGGCTGAGTTCATCGAAGGCTACGTCGCCACCAAGACCCTGGAGCTGAGCGATTTCTTCGACGAGATCACACCCTGGGAGCGGCGTGTGCTGGCGGCACAGGCCTGATCGCGACACAACCACTACTGGACGCGTCCCCCGTTGGCTATTTCGCCGGCAGGGGACTGCGCCGCGGCAAAATTGCTTTTATGCTAGCCAGCAAGCCAACGCCACCTGACCAGGGAGCCCGACGGGACGTATGCGAAACATCTGGAAGCCGTTTCAGTCGCTGTATTTCGCTGCCTTGATGATGCTTATCGGCTCGGGCCTGCTCAGTACCTACCTGGCACTGCGCCTGGCAGCCGATCATGTCGACAGCTTGTGGGTCGGTGCGTTGATGGCCGCCAACTACTTTGGCCTGGCCGTGGGCGGCAAGGTCGGCCACCGGCTGATCGGCCGGGTAGGGCACATCCGCGCCTATGCGACTTGCGCCGGCATTGTCTGTGCGGCGGTGCTTGGCCATGGCATGACCAACTGGCTACCGGCCTGGGTCGGGCTGCGGATGGTGGTCGGCTTGGGGATGATGTGCCAGTACATGGTCATCGAGAGCTGGCTCAACGAACAGGCCGACGCCAAGCACCGAGGTGCGGTGTTCAGTGGCTACATGATCGCCTCGTACCTCGGGTTGGTACTCGGCCAACTGATTCTGGTGGTGCACCCTGAACTCGGCCCTGAGCTGCTGATGCTGGTTGCCATGTGCTTTGCCCTGTGCCTGGTGCCGGTGGCAATGACCCGGCGCATCCACCCGGCGCCTTTGCGGCCGGCGCCGATGGAGCCGAAATTTTTCATCAAGCGCGTGCCGCAGTCACTCAGTACGGTGCTGGGTTCGGGCTTGATCGTCGGCTCGTTCTACGGCCTCGCGCCGCTGTACGCCTCCAGCCAGGGGTTGAGCACCGAGCAGATCGGTCTGTTCATGGGTAGCTGCATCTTTGCCGGGCTGGTGGTGCAGTGGCCATTGGGCTGGCTGTCTGACCGTTACGACCGCGCGGTGCTGATCCGCAGTGCCGCAGTGGGGCTGGCGCTGGCCTCGGCGCCCTTGGCGATCTTGCCCAGCGTGCCGCTGGAGCTGCTGTTCGGTATCGGCTTTGTCATCTCGTTGCTGCAGTTTTGCCTGTATCCGTTGGCGGTGGCGTTTTCCAATGACCATGTGGAGAGCGAGCGCCGCGTCTCGCTGACGGCCATGCTACTGGTCACCTATGGTGTCGGCGCCTGCATCGGGCCGCTGGCTGCTGGGGTGCTGATGAAGGTGTTGGGCGCGCAGATGCTCTATGCCTTCTTCGTGTTCTTCGCGCTGGTGCTGGTGTGGCGCATTCGGCCGAAAGCGGTCACCGGGCTGCACCAGGTGCAGGACGCTCCATTGGGCCACGTGGCGATGCCAGCGGCTGGTTCGCCGTTGTCGGCGGCGCTTGACCCGCGGGTCGATGAGCAGACCGTGCAGGATGTGATGCAGACGCCGGTGGCGGCCGAGGATACCGAAGAAGAGCAGGCGGCGAGTGAGCGTGGGGTCAAGCCTGAAGTCGAGGTGGACAGGTCGGTTTGAGGCGGTGTGGTCACCGACGAAGGGGCGCTGCTCGCTTCATCGGTGGGCCACGCGGCAGTCATTCAACCTTGATGTCGTGCAGGTGGAATCTCAAGATATCGCCCTTTTTATTACCGGCGTGCAAGAACCAGTTACGTAACGGTGGGCTGCTTCTTGAATAGCGTGCCTCCACTTGCGCGACTCTGTGGCCTTCTTTGTCACGCAGGTAGAACTCGACATTCTCGGCGCTCTCCAGGTTGCCATCCCAGGTGCTGAGCAACTCCATTTTCCACGTCTGCTGCAGGATAGGCAGCCGGCGCAACAGGTTGGGCGGAAAAATACAGCTGAATAGGTCATCCCCCCACGCATACCCATACAAGCCCAGCCAGCCGTTTGAGTTCTTTTCGAGTTGGCCGCTGAGAAACTTCACGCCAGTCGCGCAGTTGATCTTGTAATAGAGACGATCTTCGGTTGCCTCGATGAAAGTGAAGGTGAACTTGATCGGCTTGAAGCTGACGGAGTCGCCTCGCTTGTCATCGGTACACAACCAACCGTCCTGGTCAGCGGAAAAAAACGGATGGGTCCATAAAGGCGTATCGACCACCCCGACCTGGCCGTATTGGCAATGCAGCGCGGCAGTGAATGTTGAACGAATCATAGTGTCCGGCTCCTGAAGGCGCCTGAAGTCGGCGCGGCGCAAGCCACACTATGCAGTCGGTCAAATAACGGTAATGGGGAATCCCTTCTGGCTACAGCGATCGGGGCCGCGCAGCAGCCCCTTCGGCCTTCGCTGAAAGCCAGGCAGGCGGATCAATAATCGTCTTTATCGAACCGACGCGCTTCGCGCTGCAGCTGGTAGACGAAACTCTCGATCTTGCGCTGCGCCTGGCCGCTCAGGTTATGGAAACGCACGCCCGCGAAGGTGGTGTTGATACGCTCTTCGAAATGCAGGTGGCGCAGTTCGACCATGGTGTCCACCAGG
Organism: Pseudomonas sp. ITEM 17296; assembly: GCF_028895205.1. NCBI lineage: Bacteria > Pseudomonadati > Pseudomonadota > Gammaproteobacteria > Pseudomonadales > Pseudomonadaceae > Pseudomonas > Pseudomonas sp. ITEM 17296. The sequence goes on from NZ_WJRS01000021.1 coordinate 106,288, forward strand.
CCCAGCGGGTTGCCAGCCTTGAAGCGCTCGTACACCTGGCCCAGTTGCAGGCGATCCTCGACGTTGCCGTCGAAACGCAATTTGCAGCCGGTAGCCGAGATGTCCAGCAGCTTGCCGCGCAGGGCGCCGTTGCCTTTGAGGTGGGTGCCGTCGAGGATGATGTCGACCAGTTGCGACAGCTTCAGCGCAGCCCGGAAGGCATTGCGGCGCTGATGGTAGGTCATTTCGTCAGGCATCGCGCCGCGGTAGCAGCGGTGGCCGTCGACTTCACTGATGGTGAGCGGGGCATTGCATTCCCAGGCGATACGCACGCCATCGTGGAAGCCCTCGACGCGGAACGGTTCGCCGTTCTCGATGAATTTTTCCCCGTCGCGGGGGATCATCTCGTCCAGTGCCAGGGTATTGCTGTCGCGATCGACATGCACCACGTAGCTCTGGAAGCGCTGGCTGCGATCAGGGAAGGTGATGATCAGGGGGTCATGGCTTTCCTGCAGCTGTCGCAGGTTGGCCGCGATCTCCAAAGGCGTACTGAGCACCTTTGGCGGCTGCGGGGCATCGGCTTCATTGAACACGGCTAATCACTCTCCAGGCAAAAACGACACACGCAAGTAACGGCATTTTGCCAGTATGTGACGTGGCTTGATAGAAGTATCACACTTGGCTGAGGGCGCGCGGCTTGGCCAGCAGCGAGGTGCTGCCGCGGCTGTCGTAGAGCGACGGAGAATCGCCACCCATGAGGATTCTGACCTGATTGTTGGTGATGTGTTGCTGCACCTGGATGATCCGGCCGTTGGTCTCGTTGACCTGCTGGCAGGTGTCCATCAACTGCGAGAGCATGTCCAGCCGTTGCAGCATCGCGTCGCCATGCTGTGACTGCGCGGCCACAGCCTGCACACCGGCGCGGTCGGCGCTGAGGCCGAGGCTGGTGAGCAAGTGGCTGCGCCGCTGCCCATGCTGCTCAAGCAAGATGATCAATGACTGCTTGCGGGCCAGGATCTGTTCCAGCAGCGCCATGTCGCGGCCATGCAGGGCAATCGCTTCTTTTTGAAGAAGGTCGAGCAGTTCCTGCATCGGCGCGATGTCATCTTCGATCAGTTGCAGCAAGGTGGTGTCGTGCATGGCTAACTCTTGGCTTTAGTAAGCGTCCGTGAAGTCAGCGCGCCGAACGGTCAGCGCTGGGCTTCGAAATCGAGCAGTTTGCTGGCAACCCGGCCGGCATCGACCTGGTAGCTGCCATCGGCGATGGCCTGTTTCAACTGGGCCACGCGGGCGCTGTTGACGACGGGCTGGTCGCGCAGCGTATCGCTGACCTTCTGCAACTGCTGTGCCTCTTGGCTGAGGTGTACTGCCTCTCCGCTGGCGCTGGTGCCTTTTGGCGCTTCCGGGCTGGCAGCGGCCTTTTCGGCGCTGCCGGCCGCAGCATTGCCGCGAACGCCGCCCGTAACGGACGGAGAGTTATTCAAACGACTGAAGTCGATGACCATGATCAGAAACCCCTGGGTATTTGGACGCTTGCCTTGTTTTCGGCCAACCCGAAAGAAACTTTAGGCCCAATTGCGTAGCCGCCTGTCAGCAAGCCCGCGAACCCGCTTTCTGACACAGTTTAGGAAAAGCGGTTCCACACCGCCAGCACAATGCCGCTACATTGTCACCTCGACCTGGCCGGGGCCGGTCACCCTGGCCTTGATCACCCGTTTGGAATTCAGGTTGCGCACCCGGATCTGTTCGCTCAGGCCGCCCTTGCTCAACGCTTCGCCGGGCATGCGCACGCTCAGGCTGCCGCTGCGGGCAATGATCACCACCTGGTCGCCCTTGCGCACCACCTCCGCTTGCTCAAGGTGCTGTGGGGTAAGAACCTGGTCGATGACCGTGGGGCGTAGCATCTTCATGCCCACCGCCTGGTCCAGCTCGCTGAGAAAACCTTGGCCGAGGGTGCCGACATCGCGCTCGCGCAGCGCCACGTCGCCTTCGCCTACCACGTTGTCCCGCTTGAGCGGGCGGGTAACCACCACCACGTCGCGGAACAGCCGCACCGTTGCCGGCACGAACACGGTCCACGGCGCGGCACTGTCGCAGCGGACCCGCACCGTGACCCGGCCCAGCGGCTGCGAGGGGCTTTCGAGCGACGCGTCCAGCGGCTGGCTGCACAGCGGCATGCGCAAGCGCGGGTCAAGGGTGCTGACCTGGATCTCGTAACGGCCGGCGGTCTGGGTGCTGGCCAGATAATCTTCTACGGTGAATTCAAGAAACCCTTGGGTGACACCGATAAGCTGTTCAGGCAAGGTAAAAGCGTCCGCCAGCGTGCGAACGCCGGGCGCCAGCAGGCACAGCGTGGCCAGCGAGCCAGTCAGCAGGTGCGTCAATCGTCGGAAAAATGTCGTTTTCGTGTACATGGCGCTCAAAAAAGCAAAGCCCGTGCCGACTCGGTACCTGAATTGCAACGAAAGGCTGAAACGTTAAGGAGTCTGGCATGGCGGGTGTTATGGATTCGGTCAACCAGCGCACTCAGCTGGTGGGGCAGAATCGCCTGGAATTGTTGCTGTTTCGCCTCAATGGCGGTCAGCTCTACGGCATCAACGTGTTCAAGGTCAGAGAGGTGCTGCAGTGCCCGGCGCTGACCTTGTTGCCCAAGTCACACCCGGTGGTGCGCGGCGTGGCCAACATTCGTGGGGCGACCATCCCGATCCTCGACCTGTCGATGGCCACCGGGTTGGCGCCGCTGCAGGAAGACACGCGCAACAGTTTTGTGATCATCACCGAATACAACACCAAGACCCAGGGCTTCCTGGTGCACTCGGTCGAGCGCATCGTCAACATGAACTGGGAAGAAATCCACCCGCCACCCAAGGGCACCGGCCGCGACCATTACCTGACCGCTGTCACCCGTGTGGACAACCGCATGGTCGAGATTATCGACGTGGAGAAGGTGTTGGCCGAAGTGGCGCCGTCGTCCGAACAGGTGTCTGCGGGGGTGGTCGATGCCGAGGTGCAGGACAAGGCCGTACTGCTGCGGGTGCTGACCGTCGACGATTCGTCGGTGGCGCGCAAGCAGGTCAGCCGCTGCCTGCAAACCGTCGGTGTCGAGGTGGTGGCGCTCAACGACGGCCGCCAGGCGCTCAATTACCTGCGCCAGTTGGTGGAGGAGGGCAAGCGGCCGGAAGAAGAGTTCCTGATGATGATCTCGGACATTGAAATGCCAGAAATGGACGGCTATACGCTCACCGCAGAGATCCGCAGCGATCCGCGCATGCAAAAATTGCACATCGTCCTGCATACTTCGCTCTCCGGGGTATTCAACCAGGCGATGGTCAAAAAAGTCGGCGCCGATGATTTCCTGGCCAAGTTCAAGCCGGACGACCTGGCCCAGCGCGTGGTCGACCGGATCAAGGCAACGCATTGAAGCAGCCGGGAGCCCGCTCCCGGCACCAGCGATTGAAAAGAGGCGGCAAGAGTGTCTACGGGTAATTTGGATTTCGAACAGTTCCGGGTCTTCCTGGAGAAAGCCTGTGGCATCCTGCTGGGCGAGAATAAGCAGTACCTGGTCTCCAGCCGTCTCAACAAGCTGATGGAGCAACAGGGCATCAAGAGCCTGGGCGAGCTGGTGCAGCGCATCCAGGCCCAGCCGCGCAGCGGTTTGCGCGAACAGGTGGTCGACGCGATGACGACCAACGAAACCCTCTGGTTCCGCGATAGCTATCCCTTCGAGGTGTTGAAGAACAAGGTGATCCCCGAGTTCATCAAGACCAACCCAGGCCAGCGCCTGCGCATGTGGTCGGCGGCGTGCTCGTCGGGGCAGGAGCCTTACTCGATCTCGATGGCCATCGACGAGTTCGAGCGCAGCAACCTGGGCCAGTTGAAGATGGGCGCGCAGATTGTCGCCACCGACCTGTCCGGGACCATGTTGAACAACTGCAAGACCGGCGAGTACGACAGCCTGGCCATCGCCCGCGGCCTGTCGCAAGAGCGCCTGCAGCGCTACTTCGACCCCAAAGGGCCGGGGCGTTGGGCGGTCAAGCCGGCCATTCGCAGCCGCGTCGAGTTCCGCTCGTTCAACCTGCTCGACAGCTACGCGAGCCTGGGCAAGTTCGACATCGTGTTCTGCCGTAACGTGCTGATCTACTTTTCGGCCCAGGTGAAGAAGGACATCCTGCTGCGCATCCATAGCACGCTCAAGCCTGGCGGGTACCTGTTCCTGGGTGCCTCGGAGGCGCTGAACGGGTTGCCGGACCATTACCAGATGGTGCAGTGCAGCCCAGGGATCATCTACCAGGCCAAGTAAAGCCAAACGCGAGTCCTGTAGGAGCAGCCTTGCGCTGCGAAGAGGCCGGTGTAGGAGCAGCCTTGTGCTGCGAAGAGGTCGGTGTAGGAGCAGCCTTGTGCTGCGAAGAGGCCGGTGCAAGTGCAGTAAATCTACTGTGGATTCA
>NZ_WJRS01000022.1:0-101445 GCF_028895205.1 Pseudomonas sp. ITEM 17296
TGGAGCAGCCTTGTGCTGCGAAGAGGCCAGTGACAACACAGAGAATCTTCGCTGCTGTTGCCGACCTCTTCGCAGCACAAGGCTGCTCCTACAGTGGCGTGCGTCAGCAGCGGGTTAGGCCCTACTACTTTAGTACTGGCTTTACTGTCTATCGTCGCATTCACAAAGCACCGCCGCTGGCATGTAATGGGCCTATAACAAAAAGGATAAACCCCATGCCTCGTGCCCTGCCCAGGCTGCCACGTGCTTTGCTGGCAGCCCTTTCGCTAAGTCTGCTGCTGGGCGTCGCCCAGGCCGACACCACGCCGCTGTTTTCTGCCGAGGGGTATCGCACCACCCTCTACCGCAGCCCGACACCGCACCAGGTCGAGGGCGCCCAGGTCATCGACACCGCCACCTTGCAAAGCCTGCTGGGCCAGCACCCCAAGCCGGTGCTGGTCGATGTGTACCGCCGGCAATGGCTGCAAGGCCGCTTCATCGAAGACGAAGCCCACGCCAACCTCCCCGGCAGCCACTGGTTGGCCAACACCGGCGACGGCGAGCTGAGCCCGGCCTGGCAAGACTACTTCGTGCACCACCTGCAAAAAGCCACCGCCGGCCGCCTGGAGCAACCGCTGGTCTTTTACTGCCGCTCCGATTGCTGGTTAAGCTGGAACGCGGTAAAACGCGCAGCATCCCTGGGCTATAAGACGCTGTATTGGTACCGCGACGGCCTGGACGCCTGGGAAGCTGCCAACCTGCCACTGCAGCCGGCCCAGCCAGAGCCCTTTCCCTGAACTCACCACCGGTAAACGCGTGCGCGCCCCATCCAATAAAAACGAGGTGAAAAGGCCATGTACAAAATTCTGATTGCCGACGATCACCCACTGTTTCGCGAAGCCATCCACAACGTCATCAGCGATGGCTTCCCAGGCAGCGAAGTCATGGAGACTGCCGACCTGGACAGCGCCCTGGCGCTGACCCTGGAGCATGACGACCTCGACCTGATCCTGCTCGACCTGAACATGCCCGGCATGCACGGCCTCAATGGCCTGATCACCCTGCGCAACGAGGCCCCGACCACACCGGTGGTGATCGTCTCGGCCGAGCAGGAAAAACAAATCGTGCTGCAGGCCATCACCTATGGCGCCGTGGGGTTCATCACCAAGTCCTCGCCACGTTCGCAGATGATCGAAGCAATCGAGCAGATCCTCACCGGCAATGTCTACCTGCCACCCGACATCATTCGCGCCAACAAAAGCAGCACCAGCCGGCGCCAGAGCGATACCCCAAGCTTCCCACCCGAAATGCTCCAGGCCCTGACCCGCAAGCAGTTGCTGGTGCTCGAGCGCATGACCAAAGGCGAGTCGAACAAGCAGATCGCCTACACCCTGGACATCGCTGAAACCACGGTCAAGGCCCACGTTTCGGCGATCTTGCGCAAACTCAACGTGCACAACCGGGTGCAGGCCATCCTCAGTGCTGGCGATATCGACTTCGGCGACTACCTGCGCCGTTAAAGTGGCTGAACGGGGCTGTTGGCCAGCAAATGGCTCATCGCAGCCTTGAGTTTCATTGGCCGCACCGGCTTGTGCATCAGGGTGTGGCCCCGCTCGCGGATCTGTTGCTTGAGTTCGTTGCTGTAGTTGGCGGTAATCATCAATGCCGGAATCGGCACGGCGCGGCGGGCACTGATCCTGGCCACGGCATCGACACCATTGCAGTCGTTGTCCAGGTGGTAGTCGGCGATCAACAGGTCGGCTTCGGCGTGGTAGTTGTCCACCTGCCGCGCCAGGTCTTCCTCCGACAGCGCAGTGACCACCCGGCAACCCCACCCTTCCAGCAGGGTGCGCATGCCGGCGCAAATCGCCGCATCGTTATCCAGCACCCACACCCGCGCACCGCGCAGGCGTTCGAGCATGGGCTCGCTGATGGCCAGGCTCGGCGGGGCCTTGGGCGCGGTTGCGCTCAGCGGCACTTCGACGGCGAACACCGAGCCTTTGCCGAGCCAGGAACGCACCCGAATCCGATGGCCGAGGATGCCCGCGATCTTTTCGACGATCGCCAGGCCCAGGCCCAAGCCACGGTCTTGGTCCGGGCGCTGTACATCGCCCCGTTTGAACTCCTGGAACATTTCGTCCAGGCGCTCTTCGGCGATGCCGATCCCGCTGTCCCAGACTTCGATCCACAGGCCCCGGCGCTGGCGCCGACAGCCCAGCACCACGCGGCCGCTGCGGGTGTAGCGGATGGCATTGCTGAGCAGGTTGCGCAGGATCCGCGCCAATAGCTGGATGTCACTGTGCACCAAGGCCGAACAGCCCACGAAGTGCAGTTCCAGCCCTTCGCTGCGCGCCACCTGGGCGTATTCGGCAGCCAAATTGTCCATCAGTTCGCTAAGGGCGAAGGGGGCGATATCGGCCTTGATCACCCCGGCGTCAAGCTTGGAAATATCCACCAGGGTGCCTAATAGGTTTTCCACATCCTCCAGGGAATTACTGACGTTGCGCACCAGTTGAACGCTCTGGTGCGGCTCGCGGCGTTCGAGCAACGCGCTGGTGAACAGCCGCGCCGCGTTCAGGGGTTGCAGCAGGTCATGGCTGACCGCAGCGAGAAATTTGGTTTTCGACAGGTTGGCCTGCTCGGCCTCGCGCTTGGCCTCGCGCAACCGTGATTCGGCCCGGCTGCGCTCATCGATCTCGCGCAGCAACTGGTCGTTGAGGCTGGTCAGCTCGGCAGTGCGCTCGCGCACCCGTTGCTCAAGGTTCTGGTAAGCCTGGTGCAGCGCCTCGGCGCTCTTGCGCCGCTCGGTAATGTCGCGGATCAACACAAAAATCCCCACCACTTCGCCATTGGCCAGGCGGTTGGGGACGTAGGAGCGCAGCATGTAGCGCTCCTGGCCGTTGATGTTGTTTTCGGCAAACTCGAAGGTCACGCTCTCCCCCGCCAACGCGCGCGCCACGTAGGCCTCCAGGCGTTGGTAATGCGACTCGCTGTGGGCCTCGCGCAGGCTTTGGCCCAACATCACGCCGCGGGGCCAGCAGTACCACTCCTCGTACACCTTGTTGGTGAATTCGTAGACCAGGTCAGCATTCAGGTAGGCGATCAGCGCTGGAACATGGTCGGTGATCAGGCGAATCAGTTGCGATTTCTGCGCCACCGCTTGCTCGCGGCGCAAGGTCTCGCTGAGCTTGACCTCGGTGATGTCGGTGAACAGGAACACCCGCCCGCCTTCGCAAGTGGGCCGTTCGCTGACTTGCAGCCAGCGCCCGTTCTGCAGGCGGTACAGCAGGTGCTCATCGGCCGGCCCGCGGGGCTCTTCGGTGAACACCCCGCTGGCGGTCATCAGTTGCTTGACCTCGGCCAAGCGCATGCCGGCGATGATCCGCACCCGGCTGTTGGCCCAGAACGCCTTGAAACGGCTGTTGCACAGTACGATGCGCTGGTTCTGGTCGAACAGCACGAAGGCGTCGGAGATGCTTTCAATGGCGTCGATCAAGTGTTGGTGGGCGGTCTCGGCCCGCAGCCGCGCTTCACTGAGCAGGTGGTTACCGGCCTTGAGCTCGGCCATGGCCTGGTTAAGGGCGTCGGTGCGTTCGCGGACCTGCTCAGCCAGCACCACCGAGTGCTGAAATGCCGCGTAGGGGTCGTTGCCGCGGGTCACGCCCGACTCGACGCGTTCGATCAGCGCAGTGTTGATGCGCTGCAGCTTGCGGTTCTCGTGCTGCAGCCGAACGACCTCGGCCTGCAGTTCAGCGGCTGACGGGTGGCCGGTTGCGGGCAATGGCGACCCCGGTGAAGGTCTGGTTGATATGCATGCCATTGAACTGTTCTCCATAGGTGTTGAAGCCCATCACCCGCTGCTCGCGCAAGAACGCGCCGACCTGCTCCAGGCCGTCGTGCGCTTCCAGTTCCAGGCGCCGCAGGAAACAGTCGCAGCCAATGGTCAGCAGCAAGGGGCCCAGGCGCTGGTGCAGCCCGTCGAACAGGGTGTGCAGCTTTGGCAACAGCGGGCCCGGTGTCATGGCCGTGAGCACGATGCCGTTTTCCACCGCACAGTAAAAACTCAGGCTCAGGTCCGGGTGCACCTGCTGGATTGCCCGGACGTAATACTGATCGTGAATCCGCACCGCCAACGGGTGGGCAGCGAATACCCGGTGATCGAGCTCGGCCACCGGCACGCCGATGTGCCGGGCGTATTCCTCGGCAGCGGGTTCGGCATTGAGTTCGAAGACCCGCCGCTGAGCGCTGTCGGCGCCGGTCACCACCAGCTTTTCATCGCGCGGCAGGATGTGGTGCGTGGTGAACACTTCAAAGTCGAGCCAGGTATTGACCAGCACCACTACCGCTGCGCCGCTGTGGAACGCCCCGCCGAAGTACACGTGGGTACGGGTCAGGTAGTTGTCGTCGCCGGCCGACCCGCCGAAATGCGGGATGTCCCCCAATGCCGCGCTCAGGGCGCCAAGGAACATCTCCTCGCGGCTGGACAAGCCGTCGAGCAGGGTCAAAGCAAAGCTGTGGCCTTTGATCGGCGCGAGGGTATTGCTGCGGCACGTGCCGACCAGCCGTTCGACCATCTGCTGGGCGTCGATCAGGCTGAAGCGTTCCATTTCATCGATCAGTTCGGTGGCGATGGAAAACTGCCGATGATCGAACCCCAGCGCCGTCACGCAATTACGGCCGTAGCCTAGCGGGGTGATTTCGCCGGCACTGGTGCAGCCCACCAGGCGAATGCCGCCGAAACCCTGTTCCAAGGCCTCGCCCAGTTCCTGCAGGTCATATTCAGCAGAACAGAAGAACAGCACGAACCCCAGGTGCGGGTGCAGCAGCTGCCGCGCCAGGTCCTGGGCTGCAAGCCGCGCATCGGTTGCCTGGGACATGGCGCTGACCACACCGTCGTTCTGGGCCTGCTGCATCGTGGTCTCCGGCGCGGGTTGGCTGAAGGTTGAGTGTACGGAGGACGTCCAGGGGGGCGAATGCTACTTGGGTAGCGGGTAGGCGGTTCCATGGGAGTATGGGTTGGTTGTAGGGGCCTGCCTTGGGGGTTGTGGTGGGGCGCAGATCGAGCGCCGCGCGGGCGGCGCTCGATCTCATGGGCGCAGAAAATGCCGAGGCGAACACCTCGCACGCCAAAACGCTACCAGGTCAGCACCGCCCCCAATGCAAGGGTATCGGTGTCTTCGTTCTGATCGCTGGTGTCATGCCCATCAATGGAAAACTGGTTGTACTCGGCCACCAACGTGAGGTTGTCATTGACGTCATGAAACAGCGCCACACCCCGCGTCTCGTAATCCGCGCCACTGCCCACCACCCCGTTGCCATCGTCCTTGGTCTTGCCGTAGGACAACGCCAGGCGGTTTTTGCCAACTTTGTACGACCCTTGCAGCAGGTAGCCGTCGCTGTCGACATTGCGCAGGGTCGGCTCGCCGGCGTTGTTGGTGAAGAACGGGTTGATACCCTTGGCCTGGAAGCCGGAGCCGGTGAGCGACAGCCCGCCCATCTTCGCCTGCACGCCATAGCCGACACCTTTGGAGGTGATCGACTTGACCGTCGAGTCGGTGTTGTCCGAGGTCTGGTAGCTGCCATTGATCCAGCTATAGATCTTGGCGCCGGCCAGGTCGAACTGATAGGTGATCTCGCTCTCGGTGCGGGGGTTTTCCTGATAAGCCTTGCCGGTCGGGCTACTGTCGTTGGTGTCCACCGGGTCCATGATGCCCACCGCCACCCGCAGGCCCTCCATCACCGGTGTGCGGTAGGTGATCTGCGAGGTAGGGAACGGGTACGGGTAACCGCTGCCGATGTTGCCGAACGATACCCCGCCGCCGTCCACCAGCCCCAGGCTGTCACTGACCTGCCCGTAACCAGCAAGCAGCTCGTCCAGCAGAATGTTGGAACGCGCAAACAGCCCGAAGTCCTTGCCGATCAGCACCTCGCCCCACTCGGGGTTGGCCACGGTGCCGTAGAACTGACGCACGTCGATGGCGGTGTCGGTGCCGTTGGTTTCGCTGTCGTTGATGGTCACCCAGAACGAGGCACGCGCCCCGAGCTTCAGGTCATCAACTTGTTTACCCATGTTGAAGCCCAGGTAGTTGGGCAAAAACCCCATTTTCACCCGTGACTGGCGGCGGTCAAACTGGTCGCCCGCCCGGTCGACATCACTGTTGACGTAAAAGGCATTGATGTAGCCGTCGGTGGAAAACGTGGTCTGGTCCTTGTCGTACAGCATGATCTCGGCCTCGGCGACGCCGCTCAGGCCCAGGGTCGAAAGGCTGGCGATGACAGCCGTCAGGATACGAGGCGATAGTTTCTTATTGTTGTTGTGCATGACGCGCTCCAAAAACGTGGGCTCGGTGTTGGAGGCGATTATCAGAAGCAGGCTCACCGCTCGGTACACTGCCTTGGAGGGGGTTGCAGACTGCTTTGGGCCTGCGCGCGTGGCGCGATGATTAAGGCCCGAGACCGGCTTAGGCCAAGAGGCAACACCAAGGGTGTACGCCTGATGAACAGCCAGGCACCCAGTGTGTCATCATCCGCATGACCCCTTTCGAAATTGCAGGATCATCCATGCTCTACGTCGTCATGCTCGGCGGACGCCACCCCCGCGCCAGCATCGAAGTTCACGATGTGGTATTTGCCCAGGCCGACTCGCTGGAGCAAACCTACCCCCTCTTGCGCAACGCCTGGTTCGGCAGCCCCAAAGGGTTGCACATCGACTCCTGGCTGGAAGTGCACGGGGTGGAGGGTTATCGCATCGAATTCAGCCAGGCAGCACCACCGCCAGGGGCCATGCGCCTGTTCTTCCTGAACCTGGGGGGTTACGAGCGGCAGGTGTTTGGTGAAGCTCACCGTTACCTGCTAGTGGCTGCTACTGACAAAGCCGCCGCCAAGCAACTGGGTAAGCAGCGTATGGCGGCAGGTTGGTTGAAACCCCATACCGACGCGGTGCTCGATGTCGACGATTGCTTACCGATTGATCTGCTGGAAGGGCGCTATGTGCACCTGGTTGAGGGTGAGCATGACGGCATTGTGCAACGTAGCGATTACATTCTGATTTGAGTGACAGGTCATCAACGCCTGTACATTCCGTGCAGATGACGCGCGACTAACAGGGGATCACATAGTCTCTTCGATTGTTCTGACCGTTATCGTTTTCGCGAAGAACAGCCGATTGGTTAACACATTCGCGCGGTTTTTAGCGTTTTCGCTGCCTCTCACCAGCGCAACATCCGGGGCCCTGCCAACGCCCCCACCAACGTGGGGACCAGCATGCCCAACAGGTACCAGGTCCCCCAGAACGGCACCTGCATTTCCGGGCAGTGCAGGCAATACGCCAAGGTCGCAGTCGAACCAGCGAGTAGCCCAGCGGCGCCACCAGCCTGGCGCAACCGTATTGGGGCCAGGCCGCGCACTGCCCAGAACACGGCGATGAACACCGGCACGCTCAACAGCGAGATATTCAACGCGCAGGTGCGCCAGGTACGGCCGAAGATCAACTCAGCACGGGCCTCGACCGGGGCGCCCGACAAGCTGATCGCCGCACCCACCCAGACCAGCAGCAACGGCAGCCCCAGCAGCCCCCAGGCCAGCCCACCCTTCACACCCGGCCGGGCCAAACGTTGCGTGAGCCATAGCGCAAGCAGCGCGAGGCTGCCAGGCAAGGCCAGCTTGGCCCAGAACAACGGCGTGCGCGCCACGTCGGCAAGGTCGCTGCGCACGCCATAGAGGGCCACTGTCATCAGTACTGCGGCGAGCAGGCCCGCGAGCAACGCCTGGGCCAGGCGCCGCGCCAGGGCATGGCGGTCCACCGGCCCTTCGCCAGCGGCCAGCAGGGTAATCAGTTCATCGGTTTTCATCGTCTTCACTGCCTCGAATCAGCCTGGCCAAGGCCTTGAGCCCACGGTGTATGCCTACCTTGACCGCCGAACTGGAGAGCCCGGTGATACGCGCGGTCTCCTCCACCGACAGGCCCTCGAGCTTGACGTGGACGATCGGCAAGCGCTGGCGCTCCGGCAACTGCCCCAGCAGTTTACCCAGGTCTCGGCTGGCCTGGGCTGGCGCTTCGTCGCTGGCGGCGAACAGGTCACTGTCGTCGTCCAGCAGGTCGTGCAGCGCATCGTGATGCGCGTAGCGGCGCAGGTAATCCGCCAGTTTGTAGCGGGCAATCGCCTGCACCCAGGCCGTCAGCGGCTGTTGCGGCTGATAGGTTTGCCGCGCGTTATGCACGGCCAGCAACACCTCCTGCAACAGGTCTTCGACCTCGGCAGGGCGCTGTTGCAGGCGCCGCTTGAGAAAACCCCGTACGTGCAGCGCCAGTGCCGCGAGAAATTCGCGGTAGGCCTGCGCATCACCCGCCAGCCCGCGCAGCAGCAAACCCTGCAACTGCGTCTCGCGAGCGGCGAGGAGGTCCTGTGGGTTAGTTCGTTGCATTGGACGCCAGGGTTACACCGTCGGAAGGTTTCTTTTATCGAACCTTAGATGAGCCACAGCCAGTGGAAAAAAATTTTCGTCGGCCTGTAACCCGGGCAGCGATCGCCGCGAACTACTCAATGAGCCTTCGGTACAACACCCTGGCCCCATCCTCTGGAGACACCCTCATGAAAACCCTCGCCCTCGCCCTCGCCACCGCCGCCCTGGCCCTCGCTTCAATGGCCAGTGTCGCCTTCGCCGGCACCACCGCCGGCACGGGTACCGCCATGGAAAAATGCTACGGCGTCGCCATGGCCGGCAAAAACGATTGCAAGGCCGGCGCTGGCACCACCTGCGCCGGCAGCGCGAAAAAGGACTACGACGGCATGCACTGGAAGAACGTCCCAGCCGGTACCTGCACGTCGATCAAGACCCCCAACGGCATGGGGTCGCTGACCCCGATCAAGTCCTGAGCAGAGGCCGCCGACCATGAACCGGAACTTACCCCTGGGCGCTGGGCTAGGGCTCAAGGCCGAACACTATGCCCAGGCCCTGGCGTGCAACGCCGAAGGCCTGTGGTACGAGGTCCATCCGGAAAACTACATGGTCGGCGGCCCGCGCCTGGCCTGGCTGCAGCGCATGGCCGAGCGCCATCCGCTGTCGCTGCATGGCGTGGCGCTGTCACTGGCAGCGGACGCCGAGCCGGACGCCACCCACCTGCGCCGCTTGCGCACGCTGATCGACCAGGTAAAGCCGGCGCTGGTGTCCGAGCACCTGGCCTGGTCGACCTGGCGCGGCCAATACCACCCCGACCTGCTGCCGTTTCCCCGCAGCAGCGAAGCGCTAACGCGCATCAGCGACAATATCCTGCGCACTCAGGATGCACTGGGGCGGTCAATCGCCCTGGAAAACCCCAGCCACTACCTGCAGGTGCAAGGGCATGAGTGGGACGAGATCGATTTTCTCGACGATCTGGTGCGCCGCACTGGGTGCACCCTGCTGCTGGACGTCAACAACGTGCATGTCAGTGCCCACAACCTGGGTTTCGACGCCGCAGCCTATCTCGACCGCTTCCCTGCCCAGGCCATCAGCGAAGTGCACCTGGCCGGGCACACCCACGACGCGCAGGGCGCGCTGCTGATCGACTCCCACGATGCCGCGATTGCCGAACCTGTATGGGCGCTGTTCCGCCGCTTGATCGCACGAATCGGCCCACGCCCGACGCTGATCGAGCGTGACGGCAACCTGCCGGCGTTCGACGACTTGCTTGCCGAACGCGCCATCGCCCAAACCACCCTCACGTCTGCGGGAGACTTGCCATGAACCTGCCCCTCGGCCAGTTCCAGGACGCCTTCATCGACGCGCTCTACCAGCGCCCTGCCCCGGCGCTGCAAAGCCTGACCGGGCAAGCGGCGTTCGCGGTCTACCGCAATACCGTGCTGGCCGGTTGCGTCGACGCGCTGCGGGCCAACTTCCCCAGCGTCGAGACCTTGGTCGGCGCCGATTGGATGCAGGAGGCCGCGACCGCCTACGCCCAGCAGTCCCCCCCGGACGATGCCCGGCTGATCCACTACGGTGCGGGCTTTGCGGCGTTTCTGGAACAGTTGCAGGCCAGCCATGGGCTGCCCTACCTGGCCGATGTGGCACGCCTGGACTTGTACTGGTGTGAAGCGTTCAGTGCTACCGAAGACCCTTGCCTGGCGCTCACCGACTTGGCTGGCATGACCGCCAGCGACTTGATGCACAGCTACCTGGCCCCCCGCCAGAGCGTGCGCTGGCAGTGGTTCGATCCGCACCCGGTGCTCAGCCTGTGGCGCTGCAGCCGTGAAGGCCTGCCGTGGTCGGGCGCGCAACCGTGGGTGGCCGAAGGCGTGCTGCTCAGCGGCGGCCTCGACGGCGTCAGCTATCAGCCGCTGGAAGCCGGTGGTTGCGCCTTTCTCGATGCCTGCGCGGCAGGCCATACGCTGGAAACCGCTTCGCAATGCGCCCAGCAACGCCAACCCGACCTGGACTTCAGCGACCTGCTCGGCCGCCTGATGCAAGCCCGGGTCTTTCGCCCACTCTCATTCGCATGAAGGAATGGCCATGGACACCCTGCGCCCCACTGCCCCGGCAATCAGCCTGCGCCAACGCTGGAACGGCTTGGCCGAACGCCTGCAATTGCTGCTCAACGACACCGTGCTGTGCCTGGTCGCACGCCTGGGTATCGCCTCGGTGTTCTTCATGTCTGGCCGGACCAAGGTGGAGGGCCTTCTGAGCATCACGCCCAGTACCTATGAGTTGTTCCAGAGCGAGTATGCGCTGCCACTGGTCTCACCCTGGCTCGCGGCCCACTTGGCGACCTATGCCGAGCACCTGTTCCCGCTGCTGCTGGTGCTTGGCCTGTTTACGCGGCTTTCGGCGCTGGCCCTGCTGGGCATGACCACAGTGATCGAGGTGTTCGTCTACCCGGACGCCTGGCCTACGCACCTGTCCTGGGCGGGCCTGCTGCTGTTGCTGGTGGCCAAGGGCGCTGGCGCGCTGTCACTGGATAGCGTGTTGCGGCTGCGCTGAGCGCCGCCTAACAGGCTCTGTACGAAACGTTTTGTGGGAGCGGGCTTGCCCCGCGAATGGGGCTACGCGGTGCATGGCACCGGCTTCGCCGGTGTTCGCGGGGCAAGCCCACGTGCGTCAATGTTTAGAAATTGCGCAACAAAGCCTAAGACCTAGGGCAACCCGACGCGCTGGCACGCACGGCGCTGGCGAGCTTCTGCAGGTTGGCCTGCTGGGCGCCGACCAGGCTGCCGACGCTGTTTTGCGCGGGGGTCTGCACGGAGGTGCGGCAGGTGATCTCGTCCTGCCCGGGGCGCTTCAAGCGCCACACCGCCTCCAGCAGTGCGTACTGGCCAGGGACTGAGTCGAAGCGCTGCACATCCACCCGCAGCAGTGTGCTGGGCGTGCCGCCGACCGGCCCGCCTAGCTGGTCCTGCAAGGCGCTGCGGAACTCATCGACCAGGTTGGCGCCCCACCACTCGGTTTCCAGGATTACCAAGCTGCTCGTGCCCTGGCGGATCACCAACTGCGGGCGGTCCACCTGCGGCGGCATGCTGACCCGCTCGACCAGGATCTTCTCGCCCGCCGCGTGGCTGGGCTGCGCAGCGACCAACGTGTGGTAGTTGTTGGGCGCGCTGCGACAGCCCGCGGTCAGCACCACCAGCGTGGCCAGCAACAGGGTAGGCAACGTGCGCATCGGCTCTCACTCCTTGGGCGTGGTCAGGGTTGCACGTCGTCCGCGCCTGCCGCTTTTGGCCGGCCGCGAATGAGCGATTCGGGATGACGGCCGAGGTAATCCGCCAGGTCCCTCAGCGAACGGGACATACGCTCCAGCTCCTGCAGCGTGTCACCGAGTTTCTCCCGCTGCGGCGAGTTCTCGGAGATCGCTGAATTGGCCGTGCGCAGGGTTTTCTGCAGTTCATCCAGTGTGGTCGTCAGCCCAGGCAGGGTTTGCCCATCGACGCGCTTGGCCGCGCTGCGCAGTTCGCGCAGCGTGCCGTCCAGATTTCCGGCAATGCTTTCGAGCGGCAGCTTGCCGATGCGCTCGACCACACCCTGCAACTGCTCCTGGAGTTTTTCCAGGCTGCCGGGCACGGTGGGGATGACGATCGGGTCGGCGCTCATGTCGAAGGCGACCTTCGGCGCCTCGGGGTAGAAGTCCAGCGAGATGTACATCTGCCCGGTGATCAGGTTGCCACTGCGCGCCTGGGCACGCAGGCCGTGCTCGACGAACGTGCCGATCAGTTGCCGGGCACCGGCGGCGTCGCCTTCGGTGTGCTTGAACACCTTGAGCATTTTCTGGTGCACCGGCCCCAGGCGTTTCGGGTAGATCGCCGCATCGACCACCACAGGGAATATCTGCTTCTTCGGGTCGTAATCCAGCGTAATCGACGTCACCCTGCCAAATTCAACCCCTTTGAACTCCACCGGCGCGCCCACCGTCAGCCCGCGCATCGACTGGTCGAAGCGCAGGCGCAAGTACTGCGGGCTGCCCGTTGGCGGTGCGAGGGCCGCATCGCGGTCGGCGAACAGCTCGAACGCCTGCTGGTCGGCGGCGGGCTCGGCTGCAACGGCATATTCGGGCGTGCCGAAGGCCAAGCCGCCCATAAGGATCGACGACAACGACTGCGTCTCGACCTTCAGCCCGTTGGCGCCAATCTGCATGTCGATGCCGCTGGCGTTCCAGAACCGCGTATCGAGGGTGACGAAGGCGTCGTAGGGGGCCTGCACGAAAACGTCGATGTCCACGCCCCTGCCATCGGGCTGCAGCGCGTAAGACACCACCTCGCCCACCGGGATCCGGCGAAAATAGATCGATGAGCCGATATCCAGCGAGCCGAGGTCATTGGCGCTGAGCACGAAGCGCTTGCCCTTCTCGCCATAGGTTATGGCCGGCGGTGATTCCAGGCCGACGAAGGTCTTCGCGGGCTTTTTCGACTCGCCGGCATCGGCGCCGATGAAACTGCCCGACAGCAAGGTGTCGACCCCGGATATGCCACCGGCGCCAATGCGCGGGCGCACCACCCAGTAGCGTGCGCTTTCGGTGGCAAACGACTCCGCCTCTTTCGACAGCTCGACCTTGGCCACCACGCTCTTGTGGTCCGCCGCCAGCTCCACCGAGGTGACTTCACCAATCACCACGCTGCGGTAGCGCACCTGGGTCTTGTGCGCCACCAGCCCCTCGCCGCTGCGAAAGGAAATCGAGATCACTGGCCCCTGTTCCATCCAATTGCGCACCACCAGCGAGGCGCCCACCAGCAGTGCCAAAATCGGCACGATCCACACCAGCGAGACACTGAAGCGGCGTGTGCGTACCTGCGCCTGGCCGGGCCCAGCAGGGTTCTCAGTCTCCAGCGCCATCGTGGTGCTCCCCGTCGTGTGGATGGTCGTCCCAGATCAGGCGTGGGTCGAAGCTCATGGCCGAGAGCATGGTCAGTACCACCACCAGGCCGAAGAACAGGATGCCAGGCCGCGGCTCGATGGTGCCCAGCCCGCGCAGTTGCACCAGCGCGGCCACCAACGCCACCACCATGACGTCGAGCATCGACCAGTAGCCGATCAGCTCGACAAAGCGAAACAGTTGCGAACGCTGGCGGCGCGCCCACTGGCTGCGGCGCTGGGCAGTGAACAGCAGCAGGCCAAGGGACACGAACTTGATGCCCGGCACACCGATACTGGCGATGAAGATGATCAGTGCGATGTCCCAGGCGCCCGCCTCCCAGAACTCCAGCACCCCGCCAACGATGGTGCTGTCGCTGCCCTGGCCGAGCATCTCGGTGCGCATCACCGGCAGCGCATTGGCCGGCACGTAGAAGATCAGCGCGGCAAACAGAAATGCCCAGCCCCGGGCGATCGGGTTGGCCTTGCGCCGGTGCAGCGGCGCGCCACAGCGGTCGCACTGGTGCAGGCCTAGGCGCAGGTCGCAGGCCTGGCCGCAGCCGTGGCACAGGCACAGGTGCAGTTGGTCGGCCAGCGCCGGGGCGCTCATACCTGCACCCACAAGTCGCGAATATCGCGGCCGGCAATGAAGATCATCAACACGCTCAACGCCGCCAGCGCGATCAGCCCAATCCCCGGGATCACCTCGAGTAGCCCCGCCAGCTTGATCACCGCCACCATGGCGCCCAGCAAGCACACCTCCAGCATGCTCCAGGGCCGCAACCCCTCCAGCGCCCGCATGCAGGCGGCAAACCCCGGCGCGCGGCGCCTGCCCAGGGCAAACCCTAACACCCAGCACAAAAGGGCAATCTGCAACACCGGGGCAAAGATGATCGCCAGCGCCAGTACCAGGGCGATGAAGGTGATGCTGCCTTGGCTGAGGATCTGCACCGAATCCCACAAGGTCGCCGAATTGCTCAAGCCGCTCATGCTGATGGTCATCACCGGGTAGGCGTTGGCGAAGACCAGCAGTACCCCACCGGTGATGCACAACGCCAGACGCTGCTGCACATTCAGTGGGTTGTGGCGATAAAGCACGCCGCCGCAGCGCTGGCAGCAGGCACTTTGATGACGGTGCAATGGCGTGCGCCGGTACACGGCGTCGCAGTACTCGCAAATGATCACATCATCCGCCTGGGCCATGCGTGCCCCCCGAATTGGCGCTTACCTGGCAGATAGCGTAGACAACGGGTCGGCAATCTGCTCAAGCACCTTGCTCAGGCGAAATTTGCTTGCTGGGGATCTTGGCAGCTATTACGCGCCGCACATTCGAACTCGGCTTCGGCGCGCGTCGAAAAGCTCAGGCTGAGGCGCACTTTCTCTTGTGTATCGTAAAGGTCATAGCCCTCCCCCAAGGCACTGGGAAAACCAATGCGCCGAGGGAAGATCTCTTTATGGCGAGGTACCGCGGGAACCACAACGAAGCGCATGTGCATAATCAGCCCTCTCCGGCAGTTCTTTAGTATTAGTCTGCATATGGGAAAGACTCAAGCTGGCTCATGCAAAGAAAGTGGTTAAACCCAAAAAGCTCAGGATTATTGGAGCCATAAATACCGGGCCGGCGGTTGTTCAGGCGTTTTGTCAGAATCCCCAACAATAAATGCACCGCCCAAGATTGCCCCGAAGTCACAACTGAACACAGACCTTCCTGTGTGTGAACAGAGGTATGCAGTCATGGCGAACAATCAAGACTGGGGTGCAAACCAAGGCGGCAACGCCAATACCGGTGCCGGCGATGCCGGTCAGAAAGGCGGCCAGGGTGCCGGGGGCGACATGCCCGACAAACAGAAAGGCGGCCAGCAACCAGGACAGAAACCTGAAGACAAGATGAACAAGGACTGGGACCGCTCAACTGACACGGGGCGCCAAGGTGGGCAGCCCGGCACTGACCAAGCCAACCGCCAAGACCCCGCCGACAAGGGCCGCATGGGTGGCCAGGCCGACCAAGGGGATGATCAGCAACGGGATGAAGACCGCTGATGCCTTTGGCCCCGGGGTTGTACTACTGCCCTGGGGCTAAAGTTTGAAACGCACATGGATCGTGCTTTTTGCTTGCGCACGGTCAACCGTAATCGCCTGGTTGCCATAACCCGAATAGCTTTTAACCAAGCGCATACCCAGGCCGGTACCCGTTGGTTTTGGGTAGGACTCCGGAAAACCATCGCCCTCGTCGGTGACGGTGATCAGCGCATGATCCCCTTGGCCACTCACGCTGACCTCCACCGTGCCTTTGCCATACTTCAAGGCGTTGGTGATGAGTTCGGAAATCACCAAACCCAGTGGCGCCATCCGTTCGGCGGGTAGGATGAACGTGTCCGCGTTGAGCAAGATTCTGCGTTCGGCCAAGGCTTTGCCCAGATCACCCAATAACGCCGCAAGGTAATCACAGGCCCGCACGGCTTGGGCCTCAGCGTTCTGATAAAGCCGCTCATGCACGCTGGCGATGGTCAATACCCGAGTCGCCGCCGTCTCAAGCTGCAGCTTTACCGCTTCATCCTGGGCCATGTTTGCCTGCAGCAACAGCAACGTATTGACCAGGTGCAGGCTGTTTTTGACCCGGTGATGGATTTCTTCCAGGTACAGGTCGCTTTTGCTCAGTTTGATGTTCTGCGCGTCGATCAACGACAGCAACTGGGCTTCATGATGACGTCGCTCGGTGATGTCGCGGGAAACAGCGATCATCTTTTGAAAGTCCCCTTGCTCGCCAAAAATGGGCGCAACCGTCACGTCCCACCACTTAGGCTCCTGTTGCTGGGTTGGGCAAAAAGCCTCGAACCGGGTCGACTCGCCGCCTGTGACTTTACTGATCGCTTCCAGCACCAGGTTTCGGGATTCGTCAGGCCAGAGCTGCGACCACGCCACACCGCGAACCTGGGCCAGGTCGCCAATGTGCATCAGGCACATGCCGGCATCGTTCATGAATTCTATGTCGCCGCTCGCGGACAGGATCTTCACGCAATCGGGGCTGGCGTTGAGCACGCTCTCCGAATAAGGGTCGGACGAATGCATCTCCGAGCTTGCAGAAATTCGCTCGACCGCCATGGAGATGACGTTGGAGATGCCCTCCAGGAACACCAGGTCGCTTTCGATGAAGTCTTCGCCATTGCTGCTGTCGGCTTCGAGCACGCCGAACGGGGCGGATGGCCCGCGAATGGGTACGTTGATCGCACGCTCGATGCCGTACTTTTTAAGCAATGAAGGGGTTCTGAAGCGTTGCTCCTGCCCCAGGTGGTTCGACAGCACTGGCCGGTAGGTGGAAATGGCATAGCCTGCGGGGCTGGCAATGTCCCCGCCCACCGTGGCATGCCCGATGTCGGCCTCGTCCCAACCCACGCCATGGGACAGCAAAAACTCGTCGCTGTCCGCCACCGGCGTGAGCACCTTGGCGAATGGCGTCTCCATGCCCTTGGCCACGACATCGCACGCCAGCGTCAGCAGCGCATCCAGGTTAGACGACTTCAGTGACATGACGCCGTACTCGACGACCAGTTCATGCTGCCGCCGGAGCCTGGCATGCGACTTCTGCAACGCGGCGCGAATGGTTTCGTCGGGAGATTGATGCTGCATGGGGACTATTTCCAGAAACGAGATAAAGATGCACGCTGAAGCGCTTTCGCCAGTGCGTCAGCACTGTGGTTTACACCGCGCATTGCCCTGATGCAACAACGAAATCAGTCTAACCCCGCCGCTCATGCGCGCCGAACACATGGCAGGTCATCTGTTCAACTCACCAAGATGGCCTGATGGTGTTCGATAGAGGGTATGGATACCTCCTCTCGCCGGGCGGCAAGCCACGCCCGCATGCGCTCGGTATCGAAAATCTGCCCCTCCTCCATCATCACTAGAATGAGTGATTGAGACATTCTGTAACACCCGCATTGCGAGCAGCGTCGCTCTTCCCACCCGAGCGGGCATTCGACGGAATCAGCATGTCCAGCGCAAATCAGACAACTCATGAAGCCCCCTTATGCTCTTTTTGGCGTGGGAAGTTGTGTACAGGTCGACAGGATGGGTCGCATAACGGTTAGGCATGAGATTTTCATGCCAACTTTAAAATCCCCCTCATGTCATGACCGCACATCGAGTTGTGCTAGCCAAGGCTAAGTCGCACCTTGTCGAGCAGATCACCGATCTGGAAGGGTTTGATCAAGAGGTCCATCCCCGTTTCCAGAAATGCCTGCCGATCCAGCGCCGTCTCGGCGTAACCGGTCATGAACAAGACCGGCAGCCCAGGGCGGTAAGTACGCGCCATGTCGGCAAGTTCGCGCCCACTCATGCCCGGCAGCCCGACATCGGTCAGCAACAACTCGATGTCGGCGTCTTCGCGCAGGTGGTCCAGCGCTTGCTCGATGGTTTCGGCCAGGGTGCAACGATAACCCGCGTCGGCCAGCACTTCTGCCACCGACAGGCGCACAGAGGCCATGTCTTCGACCACCAGCACATGCTCGCCAGCGCCGCGCTGGTCCAATTGTGGCACCTGTGCCTCACAGGTGACCTGGTGGCTGCTGGCCGGCAACATCAACGTCACCTCGGTCCCCTGCCCTGGCACGCTGCAGATCGACACATGCCCACCCGACTGGCGGGCGAAGCCATAGATGGTCGATAGCCCAAGCCCGGTCCCTTGGCCTACCGGCTTGGTGGTGAAGAACGGGTCGAACACCCGCTCCAGCACCTCCGGTTCGATGCCGCCGCCATCATCGCGCACGCTCACCGCCACATAGGGGCCGTCCTGCAGGTAAGGGTTGCCATGCGACCAGCTCGCCGCGGTGTTGACCCAGATATGCCCGCCCTTGGCCAGGGCATCGCGGGCGTTGATCACCAGGTTGAGCACCGCACTCTCCAGCTGGATCGGGTCGACCAGGGCGATGGTCGGCTCGCTGGAT
The DNA here is from genome assembly GCF_028895205.1 of Pseudomonas sp. ITEM 17296. Classification (NCBI taxonomy): domain Bacteria; kingdom Pseudomonadati; phylum Pseudomonadota; class Gammaproteobacteria; order Pseudomonadales; family Pseudomonadaceae; genus Pseudomonas; species Pseudomonas sp. ITEM 17296. Next base: position 18,237 of record NZ_WJRS01000022.1, read on the forward strand.
AGCTCCAGTACCAGCACGATCCGTTCGCCGATGGTGCGGGTGATCAGCTCTTCAAGCGAGCGCACGCGCTCGTTGATGTCCACCGGGCGGGTGTCCAATGGCTGCTGACGGGCAAATGCCAGCAGCCGGTGGGTCAGCGAAGCGGCGCTCATGGCTGAACTGAGCGCGGCGTCCGCGTAACTCGGGATCTTTTCCAGACGGTTCTGCGCCACCCGTTTGCGGATCAGCTCCAGGCTGGTGATGATGCCGGTCAGCAGGTTGTTGAAATCGTGGGCGATGCCCCCTGTCAGGCTGCCCAAGGCGTCCATCTTTTGTAACTGCAGCAGTTGCGCCTCGGTCTGCGCCCGCTGGGCCATTTCTCGCGCCAGCTGGGTGTTGGCGTCATCCAGACGTGCCAGGTGCGAGCGTTCGCGGTGGCGGTGTTCGGTGACGTCCTCGACGAACACCAGGCAGAACCCTGGCGCTCGGTAGGGCGAAAGCTGCCACTCGGTGTCCCGTGGCTGGCCGTGCACGCTCATGCCCAGGGTGCCACGCCAGCGCTGGCCAGCGGCCAGGTGCTGGCGCAAGGCGGCGATGGCGGTTTGCTGACCGTCGACAAAGCACTCCTGCAGCGCCTTGGGGTTACGGTTGTCTTGGGTCAGCTGGGCGAATGCATGGTTGCACTCATGCACCTTCAGCTCGGCATCGAGCACGGCGATGGGTGCCGAGACATTGGTGAAGATTTCCCGAAAGTTGGCCTCGCTTGCGCGCAGCGCCCGCTCGGTATCGCGCACCCGCATCAGGGTCCGCAGGGTCGCCACCAGCACATCCGGGTCCACTGGATGCACCAGGTAAGCGTCGGCACCGGCATCGAGCCCGGTAATGATGTCGCCGGTCTGGATCGACGCCGCAGACACGTGAATCACCGGCAACAATGCAGTCTCAGGGTCCGCGCGCAGCAACCGGACGATATCGAAACCGCTCATGTCCGGCAGGTTGACGTCGAGGATCAGCCCGTCTATCTGCTCGCTGCCGATCATGGCCAGCCCCTCGCCACCGGTGCCCGCCTCCAGCACCTGGTAGCCATGCAGGGCCAGGCGGCGACGCAGCGCATAACGCGTGGCGACGTTGTCGTCGACAATCAGCAGGCGAATGTCAGGGTTCATCAACGCTCTCCTGGGCCAGCGCCAGCGGGATGACGACAAAGAACGACGACCCTTCGCCCGGCACACTGTCCACCCCTACTTCACCGCCCAGCAAGGCCGCGAAGCGCTTGCACAGTGACAAGCCGAGGCCGGTGCCGCGCAGGCGTTTCTGCAGCGGCGAGTCGATTTGGGCGAAGTCTTCGAACAGCCCGCCCAGCAGCTCAGGTGCGATGCCGATGCCCGTGTCGGTCACAGCAAAACGAATCTGGTCGTTGCCCTGCAAGTGCGCCGACACCCGCACTTCGCCACGGGTGGTGAACTTCAGCGCGTTGGAGATGAAGTTGCGCAGGATCTGCGCCAGCTTCTTGTCATCGGTATACATCTTCGGCAGCCCGTGTGGCTCTTCGAAGATGAGGTCTACCGAGCCCATGTCGACGATCGGGCGGAACATCCCGCGCAAGGCAGCGAACAGGTCGAGCATGTCGAACCAGGCCGGCGAAATGGTGATGCGACCGGCTTCGATCTTGGCCAGGTCGAGCAAGTCGTCGACCATGTCGCTGAGTTCGCGCGTGGCGTTGCTGACGAACGCCACCTGCAATTGCTGCTCCTTGCTCAGCGGCCCATCCACTTCGTCGGCCAGCAGGCTGGTGATGCTCAGGATCGAGCCCAGGGGTGTGCGGAACTCGTGGCTCATGTAGGAAAGGAAGCGGCTTTTCAGGTCCGAGGCCTGGCGCAACTGTTCGGCCTGGGTATCGAGTTCGGCGTAAAGCGCCAGCACACCCTGGTTGGTTTCTTCCAGCTCTGCGCGCAGGGCTTGGTTTTCGGCCTGCAGGTGTGCCACGCAGGCAGCCTGCTCGGCCTGGTTGTCGTCAGGCATGCACCGTCTCCAAATCGAGGACCAGCACGGTCACATCGTCCCGCCCACGGCAGAAGTCGCGATGCAATACCGCCGCGATCACAGCCGGGTGGCGGAGCACGAGGCCCGGGTAGGCTTGAAGGTTCCAACGGGACTGCAGGCCGTCACTGAACATGATCAACAGGTTTCCCTTCACGTGAGCGTAGTCGAACACTTGCCCTTTGCGGTATTGCCCGCCGACGATGCCGGGGTGCGAGGCCAGGCCCCGCGGGCGTTCGCCGCCGACCAGGGTGGCGCCGATGTTGCCGATACCGATGAACGCGACACTGTCACGCGCGCCCTCGTACTGGGCAATCGCGACGGCCCCGCCGCGCGTGCCGGCCATGGCCTGGTGCAGCTCGCCCAGCAGCTGCTGGGGCGCGCTGAAGGGGCTTTGGGCAAAAGCCTGCGCGCCCGCCTTGGCGGCGCGTTCCGCTTCTTCGCCATGGCCCAGGCCGTCGATCAACAAGGCACTCACACGCTGCTCGCCGAGGGTCACGTGCCATGTATCGCCACAGGCTGGGTCGTCATGCAATGAATGCTGGCTGACGCCCAGGCGAATGTCCTTGGGCGTGCCGTCTTGTTTATAGACCCGCGCCAGTACCACCGCGCCTTGTGCGTCGGTGTGCACATCGAATACCTGTGCCAGGCGGCTCACAGCGCCCAGGCCGATCCCTTGGGTGCCCCCGGTGGAATAGCCATCGACCAGGCAGTTGGCCAGGTCGAAGCCATGGCCGCGGTCCACCGCCAGCAACTCGATGCCAGGCTGGTCGCCATGGGCAAGCACGCGCAGGTGCAGTTCGCCGCGTGCGGCGTGCTTGAGCACATTGCTGGCAAGTTCGGTGGCGACGAGGGCTGCCCGGCCTGCATCGGCGGCATCGAAGCCCTGTTGTTCGGCAAGTTTCTGCACCACGCGTCGGGCGTGACCGACCTGGCTGGCATCGTCGAGGCGCAGCACCTGGGTCAGGCCTGCGCTCAGGCTCATATCCATCGGGTGATCATTACCCGGGTACCTTGCCCGGGCGCGGTGTCCAGCTCGAATTCGTCGACCAGGCGTCGTGCGCCGGTCAGGCCAAGGCCCAGGCCGCCGCCGGAGGTCCAGCCATCGGTCAGGGCCAGTTTGATGTCGGCAATACCCGGCCCTTCGTCACGGAACACAAGGCGTACGCCGACACGGCCGGCCTCTTCGATGACCTCCCAGTCCATGTCGCCGCCCCCGCCGTACACCACGGTGTTACGGGCCAGTTCACTGACGGCGGTGACCAGTTTGGTCAAGTCGACCAGGCGCATGCCGCAATCGCTGGCGATCTTGCGCGTCAATTGGCGGGCCAGTACCACGTCCTGCTCGATACGTACCGGCTGGCTGCCACGCTCGCGGGTGCTCATGAGTGGCCTACCCGCTTACGCAACAGGTGCATGCCGCGATCGACATTGAGCGCGGTGCTGACACCCGGCAGGGTCAGCCCTAGCTCCACCAGGGTGATCGCCACCGCCGGCTGCATGCCGACCAGCACGGTCTCGGCATCCATGATGCGCGACAGCCCCGAGATAGTGGCAATCATGCGGCCGATGAACGAGTCGACCATGTCCAGTGCCGAGATGTCGATCAGCACGCCACGGGCCGAGGTGTGCTCGATGCGATCGGTCAGATCGTCCTGCAGGCGCAGCGCCAGTTGGTCATGCATATCGACCTGGATGGTCACCAGCAGGAACTCGCCCATTTGCAATATGGGGATTCGCTCCATGGACTCAGCCCCGCTCGCCAGCAGCGGTACCCAGGCGCGCCAGCGCCAGCTTCAGGGCATCGGCGAGGTTGGACTTGGTGGTCAGCGTGCCCAGGTCCAGGCCCAGGTGCACGATGGTTTGCGCAATTTGCGGGCGCACGCCGCTGATAATGCAGTCGGCGCCCATGAGGCGGATGGCGGTCACGGTCTTGAGCAGGTGCTGGGCCACCAAGGTATCGACTGTTGGCACGCCCGTGATGTCGATAATGGCGATCTCGGAGCCTGTGTCGACGATGCGTTGCAACAGCGACTCCATCACGGTCTGGCTGCGATGGGAGTCCAGGGTGCCAATCAGTGGCAACGCCAGGACGCCTTCCCACAACTTGACCACAGGGGTCGACAGCTCCAGCAGTTCTTCCTGCTGACGCTTGATCACGGCTTCGCGATTCTTCTGGTAGGTGCGAATGGTGTGCAGGCCAAAGGCATCGAACAGCGACGAAATCTCCCACAGCTGCTCGGCCAGCAGCTGCGGCTGCTCACGGTAATGGGCTTGCAGCAAGTTGAACAGCGGGCCCTTCAGCGCAAAGATGAAGAACGCGGTCTGATGGGACTCTTGGCCCACCTGGGCGCGGCTGGCAGACAGCTTCTCGAGGAAGCGGCGTGTCTCTTCCCAGCCTTCGGCAGCGATGTTGGTGCCGCTTTCATTGCGCAAGCCGTCGACCACCAACTGGAGGAATTCACGGGTTTCCTGGCGCAGTTCCTGTTCGCGGATGTTACGCGTCGCCCCGTTGGCTTCGAGTGCGGCGTGCCACTCACTCAGCAGCTGCGCCTGATTGCTGACAATCGCTTCCAACGTACTGTTTTGCAGTGCTGCCATGTCGAGTTAGCTCCGTAAAATGCGTGGCCGGTGCCCCATAATTCGTACCGGCTCCGAGAAGTGACATTTGCCGATGGAAATAGTTGTGGCGACTGGCAATTAATTGCATTGCGCCATCGCACGTGCCGCTAACTCTAGGCCAAGAATGCCTGGCGCGTTGCGAATCGAAGCCCGCCTACACCGGCAACTCGGTGGTGAGCTTGATTTTCTCCATGGGCACTTCGGTCTTGACGTTTTGCACCACACTCAGGCTGGTCAAGTGAGCGATCTGGAAGCGGCGATAGGCCTCAAGGTCCGCTGCCACCACCCGTAACAGCAAGTCGCAGTCGCCCGCCATGACGTGGCACTCCACCACTTCGGGCAAAAGCCGCACGGCCTCGACGAACTCATCGGTGGTGTCCTGGTCTTGGCGCTTGAGCCACACCCGCACGAACAAGGTCAGGCCCAGCGCCACTTTGGCCGGGTCCACCAGCGCCACATAGCGCTCGATAACGCCGGCTTCTTCCAGCAGGCGCACCCGCCGCAGGCACGGTGAGGGCGATAACCCCACCTGTTTGGCCAGTTCCTGGTTCTGTAGGCGGCCGTCGCGTTGCAGCGCCCGCAGGATACGTCGATCGATGGCGTCGAGCTTGATTGGCATTGAAGACCTTTGATTGGAATATTTCGGCAGCAGATGCCAAATAATCACGCCAGTAGAGCCACTACGCAACCCGATTTCAGCGATTCATTGGAATAATTTGCCCCCACTGGAGGTGACCATGAATGCCCTTGAATCCGTAGTTGAAGATCCCCCTGCAACGCCAGAACGCGAATGCCCCGCTGCCGCGTCCACCGAGCCACCACCGCAATCGAGCCCGCGCACCGGCGCCACTTCTTCGAGGGGGTGTCAGTGGGTGGCCTGGGTCAGCTTCATCACGCTCGGCGCGTTGATCGGGCCGCTGCTGGGTGACCTGCACCCCTACGGCTTGGACACGGCATTAGCCGCCGTCTTGCTGGTACTGCTCAAGGGCCTGTGGAAAGGGGTGCACGCCGCCCTGCCCTGGCTATTCAGCCTCGTGACTGCAGGGCTGTTCTACCTGCTGATTCCCGGTGGCGGGTACGTGCTGGCGGGCACGCTGGCCGGTCTGGTCAGCGCGTACCTGTGGGCCAAGCCATTCACCCGGGTGCTGAACGCCGCCCCTGGCTGCGTGCTGGTTGCCGTGATCACGCCCGCCTTCGTTTCTGGCCACCCCGCAGACCTCATCGCCCTGGCACTTACCGCTTATGCCGCTTCACGGTTTTCAATCTTGCCAGTGATGCTGTTCGCCCTCGCCGTGACCGCTGCGATGCGTACGCTACTGCCCGCCTGACGCCAGCACGCCGGCAGCCGGCAAGCTGTCGAGAAATGCGCCAATCTGTTTGCTGCCACGCACGTGCACGACAGGCACCTGCGGCCCTTTCGCCAGGCGCTGCGCCTCGATGCCTGGGCGGTAGCCGCGATCGAAGTTCCACACGAAGTTCAGGAAAGTCAGGAACGCCCGGTCAAGTTTCTCTGTGCAACCGGCGGGTAGGTCTGGACGGGGCCGGTTCATGACGCTGCGCAGGATCACCCGGGTGAAACAGGTAAGCCGGGGCGTATCGAGCCAGATGACCAGGTCGGCACGGGGCAGGCGCAGGTCGAATGTGCGCCGGGCGTAGTTGCCTTCACACACCCAGCTGTCCCCTGCTGTCGCCTCGCCGACCCGCTGGCGGAACTGCTCGGCATCCGGTTCGACCCAGCCGGCCTCCCAGAACAGGGTATCCAGGTGAACCACCGGCACGCCGAGCCGCTTGCCCACGGCACGAGCAAGGGTGGATTTACCACTGCCGGCATTTCCCAGAATCACAATCCGTTGCATGGCGGCTTCCTGTCGCGAAAAAGCCGGCAATTGTGCAGGTTCGGGAGGGGCAGTCCAATCCCTACACAAAAATAGACTTCATTGGTTTAGCCGGCTTCCATAGGACAGCACATAACTTATTGGTTTAGCAGGGACCTGGGGGAGCAACTGTCTGCGCAATTTCTAAAAATTAACGCACGTGGGAGCGGGCTTGCCCCGCGAACACCGGCGAAGCCGGTGCCATGCACCGCGTAGCCCCATTCGCGGGACAAGCCCGCTCCCACGTCAAAATTGCGCAAGACAGTTGCTCCCACAGGATTGGGGCTTGCTACAGATTGTTCCCCTACACCCCCATATGCATCTCGCGAATCAGCTTCTTGTTGATCTTGCCGATGCTGGTCTTGGGGATGTCGGTGACGAAGTGCACCTGCCGGGGGATCGCCCACTTGTTGATCTGGCCCCGATCGACGAACTGTTTGAGGTGCGCCTCGAGCATCGGCTGGTCAAGGCTGTCACCGGGCGCGCGGACCACCAGGGCAATCGGCCGCTCACCCCACTGTTCATCGGGAATGCCGACCACCGCCACGGCGCTGACCGCCTGGTGCTGGCTGATCAGGTTTTCCAGGGTCAGCGAGCTGATCCATTCACCGCCGGTCTTGATCACGTCCTTGATGCGGTCCTTGATCTCCAGCACGCCGTGGCGGTCAATCGAGCCCATATCACCGGTGTGCAGCCAGCCGTCCTGCCACAGCTCGGCGCCTTTCTGCGGCTCGTGCAGGTAGCCCTGGGTCAACCAGGGCGAGCGCACCACAATTTCCCCCAGCGACTCACCGTCGTGTGGCATGTCGTTGCCTTGCGCATCGACGATACGCAAGTCGACCATCGCCACCGGGGCGCCGGTCCTGATGCGCTGCGCTACCTGCTCGCCCATGGGCAAGGCCAAGTCTTCTTCGCGCAAGTGGGTCAGGGTCAGCAGCGGGCAGGTCTCCGACATGCCGTAGCCACTGTAGATCAGCATGCCGCGCTCGCTAGCCTGACGGGCCAGGCCGTGGGTCAGCGCGCTGCCACCGAGCAGAATCTTCCAGCGGCTGAAATCGGTGTGCCGGCCTTGCTCGCAGTCCAGCATCATCTGCAACAGGGTCGGCACACAGTGCGAGAACGTCACCCCCTCGTCGCGGTACAGCCGGACCAGCGTGTTCGGCTCGTAGCGCCCCGGGTACACCTGCTTGACCCCCAGCACCGTGGCCACGTACGGCACACCCCAGGCGTGCACATGGAACATCGGCGTGATCGGCATGTACACGTCGCTCGAACGCAACAGCGGCTGGCCGTCGTAAGCGGCAAAGGTGCCCAGTTCGTTGAGGGTGTGCAGCACCAACTGACGGTGGGAGAAATACACCCCCTTGGGGTTGCCCGTGGTGCCGGTGGTGTAGAACAACGTGGCCACCGAGTGCTCGTCGAAGTCGTCGAACTCGGCCTGGCAACTGGCACTGGCCAGCAGCGCCTCGTACTCGCCCAGCACTGGCAGCGTGGTGGCCGTGGCCTGTTCGTCGGTCAGTTGCAGGTAACCTCGCACCGTGCCCAGCTGGCCCTGAATCTGCTCCAGCAGCGGCACGAAGTCGTCGTGCACCAGCACCAGGTCGTCTTGCGCATGGTTCATGGTGTAGGCGACCTGCTCCGGCGATAGCCGCACGTTCACTGTGTGCAGCACGGCGCCTAGCATCGGCACGGCAAAAAAGCACTCCAGCGAGCGGTGGCTGTCCCAGTCCAGCAGCGCCACGGTGTCGCCCGCCTGCACCCCGGCAGCACGCAGCACATTGGCCAGGCGCCGAACCCGCTGGTCGAGGTCGCGGTAGGTGTAGCGCAGCCTGTCGGCGTAGACGATCTCCTGCTCAGGATGCTGCCGTACCCCCGACATCAGCAGGCGCTTGATCAGCAAGGGGTAGGCATAGGCACCGGCTGCCGGCGGCATTATTTTTGTCTTGGCCATGAAGGTAGATTCCAGTTTCCGTGTTCGTTTCAACTAATAGGGCGCTCATGCGCTCATCCGTGTGTGCGCCCGGGGTTCGCTCACTTGCTCACCCGGCGGCGCGGTGGGCGCGCAGGGTTGGGGCGCAGCGGCGACAAAGCGTTTGTCCGGCAGCAGGAAGTACGACAGCGCGGGGATCAGCACCAGGGCGCCGAGCATGTTCCACAGGAACATGAAGGTCAGCAGGATGCCCATGTCGGCCTGGAACTTGATCGGCGACCACGCCCAGCCGACCACCCCCGCCGCCAGCGTAATGCCGACCAGCCCCACCACCCGGCCGGTGAAGGCCACGGCGTTCTGGTAGGCCTCGCCCAGCGAACGACCTTGGCGTTGGTAATGCAGCTGCACGCTGAGCAGGTACAAGGCGTAATCCACACCAATGCCGACGCCCAGGGCGATAACCGGCAACGTGGCCACTTTCACGCCAATGCCCATCACCACCATCAAGGCCTCGCACAGCACCGAGGTCAGCACCAGCGGCAACAGCGCCACCAGCGTCGCCCGCCAGCTGCGGAAAGTGATCAGGCAGAACAGCGTCACCGCCAGGTAGACGAACAGCAACATGGTGCGGTTGGCTTCACGGACCACAATGTTGGTTGCCGCCTCGATGCCAGCACTGCCGGCCGCGAGCATGAACTGGCGGTCGGGGCTGCTGTTATCGCGGGCAAAGCGGTCGGCGATGGCCACCACGTCGTCCAGGGTCTGGGCCTTGTGGTCTTTGAGGTAGGCGATCACCGGCATCATCGAGCAGTCGGTGTTGAACAGCTCCGGCGCATTGACCGACGCTTGCTGGGCGGCGTAGTTGAGCATGTCCTGGTTGCGTTGCAGGCTGCTCATCTTCGGGTTGCCCTCGAATGAACCCGCCGTGATCTGGCGCACGGCATTCACCAGCGACACCGTGGTCTGCACGCCCGGGTACTGCTGCAGCTCCCAGGCCAGGCGGTCGGCGAGCATCAGCGTCTGGTAGCTGAGGCAGCCTTCCGGCGGGGTCTTGATCATCACCGCGAACAGGTCGCTGGACAGCGCGTAATGCTGGGTGATGTAAGCGTTGTCGCGGTTGTAGCGGGAATCGGCGCGCAACTCTGGCGCCCCGCTGTCGAGGTCACCGATCTTCAACTGCAGGCTCACCCAGAACCCACCCACGCCCATCAGCGTGGCCACCAGCACGGCGCCCGTGGCCCACTTGCGCGTGGTGAAGCGGTCGAGCGCATCCCACAGTTTGCCGAAGCCGCGGTGCTCGGCAGCGCGCTGGTCGATGCGCAGCGCCCGTGCGGCGGCCTTGCGGCCCACGCCGACGTAGGACAACGCCACCGGTATCAACAGCAACGAGGTGAAGATCAGCACCGCGACACCAATACTGGCGGTGATTGCCAGGTCCTTGATCACCGGGATGTCGATCAGCATCAGCACGGCAAAGCCCACGGCGTCGGCCAGCAACGCAGTGACCCCGGCCACGAACAGGCGGCGGAAGGTGTAACGTGCCGCGACCTGCCGGTGCGTGCCACGGCCAATGTCCTGCATGATGCCGTTCATCTTCTGCGCCGCATGGGACACGCCGATGGCGAAAATCAGGAACGGCACCAGGATCGAATAAGGGTCGATGGCATAACCCAGCCAGCCGACGATACCCAGTTGCCACACCACCGCCGTGAGCGAACAGAACACCACCAGCAAGGTACTGCGCACACAGCGGGTGTACAGGAAGATGATCACCAGCGACGTGAGCACCGCCAGAGCAAAGAACATCATCACCTGGACCAGCCCGTCGCTCAGGTCGCCCATCAGCTTGGCAAACCCGATGACCCGCACCTTGTACTTGCCATGGCCCTCTTCGCCGGCCTTGCGCGCCGTGCTGTCCCCCGCGTACTCGTACTTGTCGCGCAGCTGCTCGAGCATCTGCGAGAACTGCCGGTAATCAATGCCGCGGCCGGTGGCCAGGTCGTGGTCGAGCAGTGGCACCACCAGCATGCTCGATTTGAAATCGGTCGCCACCAGGCTACCGACAATGCCAGCGCGGTTGATGTTCTGGCGCAGTTGATCGATGTCGGCGGGCTTGCCCTGGTAATCGTCGGGCATCACCGGGCCACCCTGGAAGCCTTCCTCGGTGACTTCGGTCCAGCGCACCCCTGGGCTCCACAACGACTTCATCCAGGCGCGGTCCACGCCCTGGGCCAGAAACAGCTCGTCGTTGATCTGCTTGAGCACGTCCAGGTACTCAGGGTCGTAGATATCGCCCTGGGTGTTCTCTACCACCACCCGCACCGCGTTGCCCAGGCCGCGCAGCGACTTGCGGTTGTCGAGGTAATTCTGGATGTAAGGCTGGCTCTGCGGGATCATTTTTTCGAAGCTGGGACGCAGCTCAAGGCGGGTCAGCGCCAGGTACCCCAACACCCCCGTGACCAGCACCATGAACAGCATGAACAGCGGGCGGTAGTTGAAGACCATGCGCTCCAGCACGTTGCCGGAACGCGGGTCGAAATCCCTCAGGTCGCGGATGACCGGCAGGGTGTCTTGCTTGATGTTGGCCATCACTGGGTTCTCTTGGAATGCTTGGAGGCTTATCGGGCGGGCAGCACGCGTACACCGCGCTCGCCTACCAGCACGGTGGCATTTGCGCCGGTCTGCAGGGCGCCGGCCACCGGTGCCGGCGGCACCTGCGGTTGCACGGCAAAGCTCAGGCCGCCGTCGCGGCTGCGCAGCACCTGCCCGCCCTGGCTGAACAGCCAGTAGTCACCGTGGCTGTCGAGGCTGGCGGCGGTGATGCTCTGGGTCACCCCGGTGTCCACCTTGGCCCAGCTCTGGCCGCCATCGAGGCTGCGTGCCACATGGCCGCGCAGGCCGTAGGCGAGCACCTCGCCAGGCTTGCCGAACACGCCGAACCAGGTACCTGGGTAAGGGCTGGGCAAGGCGACGAAGCGCTGCTGGCCGGCATCCCACTTCAGCAGCAGGCCCTGTTCGCCAACCAGGTACAGCGCATCGCCGACGGCCCGGATCGCATTCAGGTGAAAACCTTGCGGGTTGTCGGTGCGGTCTTGCATCGGCACCCAGGTGCTGCCGCCGTCGTCGGTGCGCAGGATCAGGTTGAACACCCCCACCGCGTAGCCGTGGCGGGCGTCGGCGAACCACACACCGAGCAACGGCTTGTCGGCGCCCTCCTGCTCCAGGCGCTGGCCCTCGGCGGCAAACTGCGCCCATTGCGCGTCCTCGGGATGGGCCTTGGCCAAGGCCTGGTAATGGGCCGCCACCAAAGCGCCAATCTGCCGGCCATCGAGCTGCACCGCCCAGTTGGCGCCGCCGTCACGGCTGTGCAGGATCACCCCATCGTTGCCCACCGCCCAACCTTCCAGGGCAGTGGGGAACACCAGGGCATTGAGGTCGGCACTGACCGGCACGCTGGCCTGGTGCCAATCCTGGCCCTGGTTGTCGGAATACACGATATGGCCACGCGGCCCTACCGCGACCAGCCGCTCACCGGCCAGTGCTACATCGCGCAGCGCACTGTGCACCACCAAGGCACTGGTTTTGGCCGGCAAGTCCAATACATCGACATAGGCCGCCTGGGCCCCACCGCAAGCGCAGCCCAAGGTGAGCGCGACGGCCAGCGCCCACGGCGTAAACGTGTTCAAAGTAGCCATGCCACATCCTCTGCAAACCCTGCCGGCGGCCACCTGTGGCCAGCCGGCAGGCTGATCGTCGGGGTCAGCGAATACCGGCGCCGGCCAGGGCTTCCGGCGACCACTGCGCCTTGGACAGAGGGGCGATGTACTCGATACCGCCGTGCGGGCCGATCAGGCCATTGACGTTGTAGCTGCCACCCACCAGGTCGTAGACCACATGCGGGTTGTTGTTGGGGATCTGCACGTCGTAGCTCTGCGTGAAGAAGCTGAACGAGCCGCGATACAACTGGCCACGGGCGTCGTACTGGTCGGAGGCCAGGGCGAACCAGCTGTCCTCGTCGAGGTAGAAGCGGCGCTTGGCATAGATGTGCCGCGCATTGCCCTTGAGCGTGCCTTCCACTACCCACACGCGGTGCTTCTCCCAACGCACCTGGTCAGGCGCCAGGTGGTTCGGCGTGGTCAGGGTTTTCGGGTCGTGGATGTAGGTCAGCCGGTAGGTGTTGTACGGCACGTACATCTCGCGCTTGCCTACCAGGTGCCAGTCGTAGCGGTCCAGCGCGCCGTTGAACACGTACACGTCATCGAACGTGCCCGAGCCGGCGGTGCCCGGGTTGGGGGTGTCGTAGGCCAGGTTCGGCGCCAGCTTCACACGGCGCTGCCCCGGCAGGTACTGCCAAGCGCGACGTTCTTGCACCAGCGGGTTGGCGGCGTCCTTGAGCATCATCGACTCACCGGCACGGCGCGCCGGGCCTTCGAAGTACAGCTTGGTCTGGAAGTAGATGTCCTTGGCTTCGATGACCTTGTTCAGGTCTTCGTAGATCGGGTAGGCGTTGTAGGCCAGGCCCGTGGTCGCCAGGGCCGCAACACCGGCAGCGTCGACGTTCCAGGAGTCGTACTTGGCCTTCTGCGCCACGCCTTGGTAGCGCAGCAGGTGGTTCCACATGGCCTCGGCACCCGATTGCGGCACCGGGAACGGCACGCCTGGCAGGACATTTTCGATGGCCATGCCGTCCTGCAGGGACTTGGCATTGGCGGCGTTCTTCAGGGTGTTGTCGAGCAGTGCCTTGGGCAGCGCGGCAGTGCGGTGGCTGGGGTAGACGTCGATGTGGAAAGTGGGGAAGCGCTTGGCCAGCTCCACCGTGGTGGCGGTCAGCGCGTCCTTGTACTGGTCGACGTTCTTGCCGTCGATCACCAGCAGCGGCTTTTCAGTGGCAAAGGGGTCGGGGCGCAGGGTATCGCCTTGCTTGAAGCCCGCGGGCGGGGTGTTCAGGCCGCCCTGGTAGGCCGGGATCGAACCGTCGGCGTTGCCCGCCTTGTCAGCACCCACCGCGGTCAGGTCCTTGCCCAGCCGGGCGACATCCTGGGCCGGGGCGGCCGCTTGGGCGCCCCCGGCGATAACGACCGCAAGCGAGGCCGACAGCAGGCTATTGAGATACTTCATCAGGTTTCTCCGCTTGTTGTTGTAATGGAGTTTCAGAAGGTGGTCTTGAACGAGGCAGTGACCATGCCGCGGTCCTTGAGCAGCGGCGCCAGGCCGGCCTGCGACGTGATCTGCCCAGGGATGCACTGGTAGCGCCCGTTGGTGCCTGGGGTGTTGTTGTCGGTACCGCTCGAGCAGGTATCGAACTTGCCGAAGGAGTCGACGTACTTCAGGTCAAATTTGTATTTTTGGTAGACATCGGCGGCGATCCCCACCGAGTAGCTGCCAGAGTCCTCGTTACCGCCCAGCTGGATCGCCGAGTTGCCCTTGAGGCCGACGTTGTAGGACAGCGGCATCGACACATCGACCCCCGGCAGCGCCTGGAACCAAGTCGGGGTGAAGTTGACCGCCAGGGTGTAGGCGTTGGTGGTGACCTTGTCGACGCCGTGGTAGGTGGAGTCGCCCTTGAAGGTCTGCTCACCCTTGTCGACGCTGACCAGGTGGGTCATCGCGCCCTCCACGGCCAACGACGACGCATTCCACAGCGGCGTGGCGCCAAACGACACCAGGCCATTGAGCACCACATGGAAGGTTTTACCGCGGGCCAGCCCGGTTTCACCGTGGCCTGGCACCTCGCCGATCAGGTTGGTGCCGCCGGCGGTGCCGGCCAAGGCCTCGTACAGCGGCCCGTTGATGGTGCTGAAGTTGCTGATCAGCGGCATATTCTCGCGGTAGTTGACGTCCAACCCCACGCTGACCGGGCCGACGCTCTTCGCCAGGCTGATGCCGTAGATGTCGATGTCGTCGGCGTAAGCGGCCATGTAGCTGCTGCCGGCCAGGCTGCCGGTGTGCAGGTTGGGGGCGTTGATCAGCACGGCCGGGGTCGGGTCGGAGGTGTTGCGGTAGTAGAAGCCCAAGGTGCCGTCGAGCCATTCCGGGCTCCACTTGGCCATCAAGCCGAAGTCACCCGTGTTGTGGGGGCGAATGTCATGCCCGCGCGGCGCGCCGTAGAAGGCACCGGCACCGCCGACGGCATTGGGCACCGGCAACCAGAAGATCTCACCGCCATCGCCCAGCATGTCATAGGCACCCATGTAGGTACCGCCTTCGGGCAGGCGCGAGTTCTCGAACTCGAGGAAGTACTGCGCCGCCAGGGTCAGTTCAGGGTTGACCGTGTAGCTCAGCGACAACTGCTTGCGCGGCAGGAACAGTTCTTTGGTTTCGGTACCCGGCACGTTGTACAGCTTGGCCAGGTCCAGGGCCGACTGGCCATAGTTGATGCCGTTGGCGGCGTTGAACAGGGTCTCGCCCCAGTACACCGAGTGCCAGCCCAGCTTGCCGCTCAGCATCGACTCGTCGCCGATTTCGGTGTTGTAGAACACGAAGACATCCAGAAACTCGCCCGACGGCCCGTTGTAGTAACGGTCGCTGTAACGGCTCAGGCCATGGTGGCGTGCCGGGCCACCGGCCAGCACGGTACCCGCCGGCAAGCCACCGGCCGGGCGTGCCAGCACCAGGTTGCCAGCGTTACCCGCTTGGCCGGGGAACGGGTTGGAATGGGACCCCACGTCGTCATAGGCATGGTCGTACCAGCTGGCCGCACTGACGCGCATGCCCATGGTGTTCTGATAGACCACATCCAGCTCGGTGAGCAGGTCGAGGCGCTGGGTGACCGCGCTGCCGACACTGAAGTTCTTGTCACCGTCATTGAGGTTGGCGGTGCGGGCGATCTTGGCGTTTTCGCCTTCGACCCGCTGGCCGTAGCTGAGCTTGGCGGTGTTGTCGAAGCGCACGCTCCAGTCGGGGTTGGCGATGTCCAGCTGGAATGCCTGGGCAGCCGGCGCACCGGCGACCAGCAGCAATGTAGCCATCACGTTACGGCGGGGAAGGCAGAAGAGAACGTTTTTATTGTTGTTCATGCGATGTCTCTGCGTGGGGGTTAGGCGCGGCTCAGCGGTCGAGTTGCTGTATCAGGGCCTCGGCTTGGGGCCACGGGCCGTAGCCCGAGGCAGGGTTGAGGTGGCCAACGGCACCGAGCTCGATCAGTGCGCTGCCCCACTGCGTGGCCAGACCGGCGACTGCGCTCAGGCTGGCCAGGTGGTCGTTGCTGCTGGCGGCTACCAGGCTGGGGAACGGCAGCGGGCCGCCTGGCAATGGCGCCCAACCCTGGGCGCGCAGGGAATCCGGGGTGGGATAGCCTTGCGGCCAATCGCTGTGCAGGTCTGGCGGTGCGGCCAGCAAGGCGCCCTTGATCGGCCGCTGATAGCGCGCCGCCCAATGCGCCACCATCAGCACGCCGGCGCTGTGCGCGACCAGGATCACCGGGCCCTCGATTTGCGCCAGCTCACGCTCGATCGCTTCGACCCGTGCCGTGCAGCTGAGCTTGTCGGTTTCCAGTGGCGGCACCGCACGCACCTTGGCCAGGCGCGCCTGCAACAGGGTCTGCCAATGTTCAGGTACATGGTCGCGCAGACCGGGAACGATCAGCACGGTGGCGGCGGTTTGCAGTTTTTCCATGTCAGGGCCCTTGCTCTGTTCACTCGGTCGATTGCCGACTGCTTGAGGGCCAGAGTAATGAGTCGGTCCGGCACACGCTTTACATTGCGCGTCACGGATTTTTCAGTTGATGACACGGCCGACGCGGCCGCCCGCAGCCCCCTCGCCACGGGCGACCAACGGCAGGAAAATGGCTTTGCATCTGATGACACAGGCGCTATAAGTGACTACCCGCCAGCGCAGCGGGATGCCCATCAAGAACACGTGGAAAACAACAATATGACCGTGCTCGCCCGAGCGGCTTCGCTCACCAATTACCTGGAAGTTTCCCGCCACCTGGGCCTTAACGGCCATGGCCTGCTGGCCCAGGCTGGCCTCAGTGCGTCCTTGCTCGAAGCGCCTGACCAGCGCATCCCGGTGGCTGCCGCCATCAGCGTACTTGAAGAATCGGCGCGGCTGAGCGGCTGCGAAGCCTTCGGCCTGCGCATGGCCGAACTGCGCCAGTTGTCGGATTTTGGTGAGGTCAGCCTGCTGATCAGCCACCAGCATTCGCTGCGCGATGCGCTGCAGGTGATCGTGCAGTACCGCCATGTGCTCAACAATGCGCTGGCGATCCACATCGAAGAAACCGGCAAGACGGTGATCATCCGCCAGGAGGTCATCACCGAGCAGCCGATACACAGCCGCCAGGCCATCGAGCTGGCCATCGGTGTGATGCACCGCTTCTGCTCAGCGCTGCTGGGCGCCCACTGGCACCCGATCAGCGTCAACTTCACCCATGCCGCCCCTGCCGACGTGGCCATTCACCGGCGTATTTTTGGCTGCAAGCTTGAGTTCAACAGCGACTTCAACGGCATCGTCTGCTCGGCCTCCGACCTGGACACGGCCAACCCGCAGGCCAACGAAGCCATGGCGCGGCTCGCCCAGCGCTACGTGTGTACGCTGCAGGATGACGGCAACCCCTCCCTGGTGCACGAGGTGCGCAAGTCGATCTTTTTGCTGATGCCCATGGGCCGCGCCACCATCGAACACATCGCCCAGACCCAAGGCATGAACGTGCGCACCTTGCAGCGCCGGCTGGAAGAAGAAGGCGCCACCTTCAGCGATCTGGTCAACGGCGTGCGCCGCGACCTGGTGCTGCGCTACCTGGAAAGCCCCGGCTATTCGCTGGGGCGTATCGCCGACATGCTCGGCTATTCCATGCACAGCTCGTTCACCCGCTGGTTCATCAGCCAGTTCGGCCAGCCACCGGCCACCTGGCGTGTTCAGCATGACCTGCCCACGCCACTCAAACGCGCCCGCAGCGCGGCCCAGGGGCCAGTCACCACGCGCTGAGCGCGTGGTGACAGACTTCGGTTTCGACGCACAGCACAAGCGCTCTCTTGGGTGGGTTTAAGTACAACCCAACGATGTCGTGAACTTATCGACAAACAGCGGAGCACTAGCAAGTTTGAGCTTTACCCGGCGTAACAGCTCCGCTTTCTCGGCTTCAGAGTGTAATAACAGTTGCTGGTCGGCCCATGTCGATACACAACTCTTGAGAGCGGCAAGCAGCACCTGTTCGTGATGGCGCCCCCCTTCAAGGTATGTGTGAGGCCTGGGGCGAATAATCCCGAACGATTCACCATCAATCCGCACCCTCTCATTCCGGGACCTTACACCCAAGCGTTTTTTACCGCTTCAACGTGCCCTGAACAGACGCCCCACCGGATAACGCTTGGCAAAGCCATCCCAGTTACCCCAAGGCAGCCAAGTATCGTTATTCACTTGGCCGTTGATGTCATCGAGTGAGTCACTGAAGGTATTGGTCATGCCCAACAAGCCTGTAACGGTACAGGCGAGGGTATTGGCGTCACCGCTGTCAAATATTTGACCCAGTGCTTTCCAAGACGGTTGAGGTTGATGAAGAGGAGCGTTTAGATCGTCTACCAGATGTTCAAGCGCTGCAAAGGACCCACGGCGTTGACCGATTTCCTGCATGGCTATTTCACTTCTTAGCTGTGGGGTCACTGCAGGTCTATATTTGCTTGCCGCCCCTCCAGCCGTGTTCAACAGATGCTCCAGACACTTACCAGAGCGATTGCCCAGCTTGGTTGACAGCTTGCGCAGGGATTTCATTGCGAACATCCCTGACTTTCTCAGTCCATTCGCGCCTCCTGCAGCAATTGTCGTGGCGAAACTGACCCAGCCCAGTATCTCGGCGGTGTTGGGGTCTGTATCTTCGATCGCTACGGACGCCACGGCCGTTGCAAATGCAACCAGTGATAACCCGATAATTGCTGCCGTTAGCCAAAGGCTCAGGCCACCCGTAGCGATTGCCGTGGCAACTCCCAAGCCCGCCCAGAAGACTGTGGAGATAATGTTCGCCGCTTTCTCACCCACCACGTTGGCAAGGCCTTTATGGACCTCATTGGAGAACAGATAAGACGTAAACAAGCTAATACCTTGAGGGATTAGTCCAACCCAAAAGTGGCCTGAAGGATCTTGACGATTGACCGGGTCACCGTCGCAGTATCCATACGTATGCACACCACCTTCGTCAAATGGGCTTAGACTGTCCTGGCTGTAAAAGCACATTGTTTCGGGTACGTACCAGCGGTACCCGTTGCCCAGTGGGTACTGGTCAGTATCGGCATCGCGGTACTCGCCGTTGAAACCTGCCAGTGCTTCGCTCTCGGACGAACTCTGTTTGCCGTAAGCGGTGTAGGCGTGATGGGCTAATGTATCGGCAGTCAGGTCATAAGTAATCAGCACGGTACCATTGAAGTCCTTGAGTTGGGCCAGAAACCGTTTTACGCCAACGTTGACTCTACAAATAACAGAGATACCCACACCTTCCAGGCAACAATGGCGCATAGCGCTGGAATTGACTGCATACTCCCCGCGCACAGTCAAATCATCGTAGATAATCAGGTTTTGATCCTGGCCGTTACCCGATGTCATCAGCCTGCTTAGGGGGTCGTAGGTATAGCGTTTACTACCCGCTTTAACCCTTCGTCCTAACACATCATACTCATAGGTTTTACCGGTGTGGTCTTTGATCACACGACCGGCGTTGTCATAAGAAAGCTTTCCACTGCTGCCCAAGGATTCATCGCTGTGCTTCACCTCGAGGAGTCGTGTGCCGGAGTAGGAAAAGGTTGAAGTGACGCTGGGTGATGATGCGAACTGCGTCGTGCAGCGCGAGATGTTACCCAAAACATCATAAGTGAACGCCTGTTTTTCAATGGTTTTACCGTTCGCAGTTGGCTGCCATACACCGGAAGTGCTGCAGCTAGCGAGTTTACCCTGTAGGTTGTAGCTCAATGTGCGCTCACCCAGCACCTCGCTATCTTGAGTCAACTGCGTATGTGTCAAGCGCCCATGGGTATCATAACCACGGGTCACCCTCAGTTCCCCCTTGTGTGTTTTGAACGTACGTTCGATTTCGCGACCTTCAGTGTCGTACTTGTAATGTGTGCTTAATGGGTGGCTGAGCCCAGATGTGGTCTTTTTGCATTTACTCACGCTCAGCGTTTCATTGGCCAACTGGCCCAAGGTGTTGTAACTAGAATGCAGCTCACTCAGTTCGGAGCCACCGGCATGCTGGTGCTTGGTCGTGGAGCGCCTGCCATGCTCATCGTAGTCGAAAACGGTTGTACCACCACTGGCATCGTCCTCAGAAAGCAGGCGCCCTGCCGGCGAACGTTTATAAACAGTGATCTTTGTGGTTTTGGGCGTTTCAGGCTTAGCCGATGCCGGTACCACGGAGGGCTTAAATTGTGTCTCAAGCCGAGTTACGCCCCCGTACGGATCATGGGTGAAACGAACATGCTGATTTTCTTCCGCTGCCAATGAGGTAGGCTTGGAGGCTGTTGCATAGGTGAAGTGCTGTGTGAGTGACGTGGTCTTTTCCTTGATGCTGGCGACCCGATTGCCGAGTTCCTTGATATAGGTATAAGTTAATATTTTACCGTCGGCGGTAACTTTCGAAGTAGGTACCAAGCTATCATCTTGATATGAAAACGTTTCCGTATATCCGTCGCGCGAGAGGGTTGTCAATCGCCCCGCGTCGTCAAATGTGCGTTTGCCGAGGGTGTTGTAGTTGAGGGTCACACGGGTAGATTCCGTTGCAAGCAAATCATCAGGATATGTGTACCGGTATTCGGCGTACTTGCTTGAACCGCTTGAACCGAAACGGTGGGATGTAGATAAAAATTCTGAAAGGTAGTCTTTGAAGCTGTCATCACTCCAGCAACGGAACTCATCGATGTAATGTCTTGTGCCACAGAGGCGCCCGATGGCATCGTAGTCATGGATCGCCACGTGGTATGCATTGCCGTCCAATGTCACATGCTTACTGACCAAGCCAGGCCCACAGTAATTGAAGCCTTCGATTTTTTTAAGGGTGCCTGTAGCGTCTCTCCATTCGACTTTTTTTACGGTATCGTCGATATTGTAATAAGTGAATTGTCCGTGAAGCTCGTCGGGCGCGCCTTGTCGTTCTACGCGCATGTGCTGCTTGGGGTCGTAGCTATTGACGACCACCTCACCCGTGGAGAAGCGCTGGACTGCTGCATTACCCCAACAGTCATACTCATGCTCACACCGTTGCGTGACGATTTGTTCTCCGTCTACGTGGGGTAGGTAATCGTAGTTCAGGGTGGTACTTGGGCGCCCGCTGTTATCGAACTCTGCGGCCTTCACCAACTTCCAAACGACAGCTTGGTTGTTCGAGGCAGGCGCTGCCAGATGCTCTTTAACGACATTGCCCCGCCCATCGTAATCATAAGCGCGACGGACACCGTTGGGCTCAATAACCTCCACACGGGAGGCCGAAGGGTGCTGATAAAGCGTGGCCTCACGGAATTCTATATTTTGCGCGCACGTGGTGCGCTGGGTCAGTCGCCCATAAGCATCATAGTCAAATGTAGAGCAGTTACCGTCGGCGTCGGTTTCGCTGATAAGCCGGTCGTTAAGAACATGGTAAGTTTGAGTGGTTTCTCGCGTGATCGTCCCTAAGCGCTCAGTCGTCGTTGTCGTAAGGGCAAAACCAGACAGGCTATGGCTGACAGTTTTATGGGACTGATGCCCTGTTGAATGCTCGGTCGTCAATTCTGCCAGCCCACGATGGTCATAGCGGTAACGTTGTTCGATCCACTGTGAATCGTCGCTAAAGAACTGTTTACGTGTGGCGGGGCGTGAGTCGATGGTATTGTAAGTGAACCGTGCTGACATAGAGGTGCCGTCAGGGTATACGGTTCTTTCTGTCGCTATTTTGCTTGGGATGAATGAGTAGCCATCGTCACCCTTTTTCTCAACGGTGTGGCTGTCAGTGAAATACGTCCACTCTTTGGTCTCTTGTGGGCAGCCACGCTTGACGATTAGTGCACCGTTAAATTCGCTTCTGGTTTCGGTTTGTAGCTGGCTATTGATGAAATTTCGCGTGGAGATGGAGCCCTCTTCATAGGTATAAAATGTGCGCGCAATGTCTCCGCTATTAGACAGGTTATGGATTGAGGTCATTAGGGTCTGATGATCGACACCAAAATAGATAGTTTCGACGTGGCTTGCGCATTGGATAATGGTGCGATAAGCAGATTGCAATTTGAAATCGATGCCGAACTGATCAACTAAAGCTAGAATGCAAAAAGAGTATTTTAGCCCTGGAATAGCCTCTTCAAAGTAAGGCACGCCAGACAGTGGGCGGTTCACCCCACGAAAGTCACCTAGGTCTATTAGGGCACCTTGCAACTTCTTGCAATGATAAGCATCAGCAAGATGAAGGAGATTTAAATATGAGTTACATGTAGCGAGCTCGCCAGTTTCGAGCCAAGGATAGAAAAAGCAAACAGCCTCGTTTTTTTGGGCCTCTTCAGTACCCAGATACTCCGCCAGGCCTGAGATTTGCTTTGCACTGAGCAAGTACCACTCCTCTTTTATGTATGAATATTGCTTGATAACTTTTGCTACTTCATTCGCAGGTGTAGTCGTATGTGTTGCAACGCAAGGTAAGCTCGACAGTTTGCTGTCATTCAGAAAGGTCAGGCCGTTATCCTTGTAGGTGACCGTTTCAGTCAATCCCTCTGGAGTCGTTAACGCGGCCAGCAAATAGCCGCATTGCGCGTGGTCGTCATAGGAAAAGGTGTATTGATGCCCTTCAGGTAGTGTGACAGTTGTTAATGCATAGTCATTGAGTGTCAATGCGTAAGTGCAGGCAAGGGGCGCACAGAACTCCCAAAAACCTATTCCAATTTCCTGAATATCCGCATCATCGGCAGCGTATTGCAGACGCACATGCACCCTCACTTCATCCTGCGCAGCGTTTTGTGCAGGTGCGGTATCTGCTATGCTAATTAGCCTGATTTGGTAGTGTACGGTATCATCGAGTACTCGCTCTTTTGCCTCCCACGCAAGGGTGGCGAAGCTTTTACCATCCTGGCTGATACTGACCGGTACGAACACCTGGCTGACACCGGCACGCTTCAACACCTCCACTCGCCCGTCAGGTCGTTTGACCGTCAGGGCCGTGTGGTCTGCAGCCCAGTAGGCAATGACCAAGGGGCCAGGAAGATCCTTTTCCTTCTCAACGGTTATGGCCTCACCAGAATGCAGCCGCAGCTGGTTAATAGCTTCATTATAGGTAGTAAACGCAAACGACCAGCCGTCACCAAGGCCTGCGCGATTATCGACCATGGGGGTGTAGCTAAGGCTCATGTCAATTGCCGGCCCCAAGCCCATGTTGCAGGTAATTGTGGGTAAGGGCACGTACGCCTCAAATAGCCCTGTGCGCGCGTCTACACCTGTGCTTTTTTTGCTGGTGGTGTTGAATATTTCGTTATTTTCACTATTAAAAGGGTCAATACCCATAATATTCTTCGACATACGCCACCTCACGCTTAATGAGACACCGAGCGGGTGCCCGTTTAGAAAAGGTGACATGAGCGCTTGCTGCACCGCTACTGACAAAAATGTCAGGTGTGTAGAGCCGGTATGCCTCAAATGTCACTGGCTAGTGGTGTGTCAGAAGTACCAATGAAAATTTGGGCTAGGCTCTGTAGATCCTCACGCATCAAGCGTTGTGTATCGACATAGGTCGACCAGCAACTGTTATGACTCTTTCTGAAGCCGAAAAGAGGAGCTGAAACCTACAGCACTGCTTCGTACAAAACCTAGAGCCCCACGTGCAACAGCACCAGCACCAGCGCCACCAAGAACACCGTCTCGCCGACCATCAGCAAAATCGGCTTGATGCCCACGGCGGCCAGCTCCTTGAGCTGGGTCTTCATGCCCAGGGCACTGATCGACACCACCAGGCACCAGCGCGACAGCTCGTTGACCCCACCCTGCACGGCCAACGGCACCCACCCGGTGCTGTTGATGCAGGCCAGCGCCAGAAACCCCACCGCGAACCAGGGCAGCAATGGCGGGCGCTTGCCTGCGGTGTCGGTACCCTGGCGGCGCGAGATCATGGCCGCGACAACAATCACCGGCACCAGCATGGCGACGCGCATCAGCTTGACCACCGTGGCGGTGTCGCCGGTTTCGGGCGACATGCTGTAGCCCGCCCCCACTACCTGGGCGACGTCATGGATCGTCGCGCCAAGAAAGACCCCGGCAGCCTGTGGCGACAGGCCAAGCGCGTTGGCGATCATTGGGTAGAGGATCATCGCCAGGGTCGACAACGCCGACACACCGATCACAGTGAACAGCGTCGCCCGCTCTTTTTGCGGGTGGCTGGGCAGCGCAGCGGCCAGCGCCAACGCCGCCGAGGCGCCGCAGATCGCCGTGGCGCCACCGGTGAGCATGCCGAACAGGCGCTGGAACCCCAGGGCCTTGGCCGCCACCATCGACACGCCGATGGTCACCACCACCAGGATCACCACCAGTGCGACGGCCTTCCAGCCCAGGCCTGCCATCTGCTCCAGGGTGATACGCATGCCCAGCAATGCCACGCCCAGGCGCAATACCGTGCGTGCGGTGAATTCGATGCCGGCTTTGCATTTGCCATCGCTGGCCAGAAAATTCAGTGCCAGGCCTAGTAGCAGGGCGAACAGCATGACCGGCGCGCCATAATGCTCCGCCAGAAAGCTTGCCGCCCCAGCGGCAATCAGGCTGACGCTAAGCCCCGGCGCCAACTCCCGCGCGCGGTGGTTGACCTGGGCAAGCGCAAGGGTGCTCATGACACCACCTCCTGGCCGGTGATGATGATAAAGACCTGGTTGCCCTCCACCTCCACCGGGTAGCTGGCCACTTTGAGTGCCTTGGAATTGAGCAGGTAGCCGCTGGCAAGGTCAAAGCGCAGGCCATGGGCGCGGCACTGGATCACAGCGCCGTCCAGTTGCCCGGCGCACAACGATGAACCCTGGTGCGGGCAGCTGTCGTCG
Organism: Pseudomonas sp. ITEM 17296; assembly: GCF_028895205.1. NCBI lineage: Bacteria > Pseudomonadati > Pseudomonadota > Gammaproteobacteria > Pseudomonadales > Pseudomonadaceae > Pseudomonas > Pseudomonas sp. ITEM 17296. The sequence continues at coordinate 42,641 of NZ_WJRS01000022.1, forward strand.
ATGGCCAGCAAACGCCCGTCGACATTGAACAACGCCAGGCTTTTGCCCCCGTGTTCGAACAGCACACGCTCGCCGACGCCGGGCACGCGCTGGGCCGGTACCTCGATACGCCCGTTCACGCCTGCACCCCCGCCGAACGCGACAGCGCCAGGTGCATGGCGTCGAGCAGTTGTTCTGCCGGTTGGGCACCGAACACGCGCAGGTGGTCGTCGAAGACGAAACACGGCACGCCCCTGCTGGCGATGTCGGCGCTGGCACTGATGAACGGCCGGCCATCAGCGCTCAGGCTCCCGGCCAGCGCGGCAGGCGTAAAGCCGCACTGTTCGGCGATGCGCAACAGGGTGTCGCGATCGCCCAAGTCTTCGCCCTCGCGGAAATACGCGGCAAACAGCCGCTCCAGTAGCGCCTCGACCTGTTGCTCGCTGCCCAGCTCGACCGCATGCAGCAGCAGGCGATGGGCGTCGGCAGTATTGGGCATGCGCGCGATCCGGCTGAAGTCGATCAGCTCGCCCACGGCACGCGCAGCCTCCTGCACTTGCCCTTGGCGTTGCCGCACCGCCTCGTCGCTGCCCAGGCGGCGGCGGTAGAAATCGGCGAACGGCTGGCCGGTTGCGGGCAGGTCGGGCAACAGCTGCACGCCGTGCCAGGCCAGGGTGACCTCGACCTCGGGCCGGGCTTCGCGCAACTGAGCCAGCGCGGTTTGCAGTTGCCGCTTGCCGATCAGGCACCACGGGCAGATGAAATCGAAATACACGTCAATCGACAGCGAATGCTTCACGTACGGGCCTCCAGTACAGGCTCGACAGGCGCTTGCGGGCTATTGCCACAGGCCAGGCGCGCCATGTCAGGGTGGTAGTGGCGCTTGGCGTAGAAGAACACCGCCGCGGCGGCGATGCTGATCAACGGCACCAGTTGAAAGGCGGCTTGCAGGCCGATCAGGTCGGACACCTTGCCGGTGATCAACGGGCCTGTGGCCAGGCCGAGCAGGTTGTTGCTCAGGGTCAGGGTGGCGAATGCCGTGCCATGCACCGTGTAGTGGGTCAGGTTGGCGACCATGGCACTGGACGGGCCATTGGTGCCTGCGGCAATCATCATGCCCAGGCAGATCAGGACCAGTTGCGGCAGGCCCGCCGGCATGGCGAAGGCCACTGACAGCAGCACACAGCTGCCCAGACAGTAGGCGATGGCCAGGCTGATCTTGCGATCAGGGCGATCGCGCCCCATGCGGTCGCACAACATGCCGCACAGCACGATGCCGACGCCGCTGCACAGCACGATGATTGCTGCCACGGCGCCGGCCCGGTCGGTGCTCATGGCGTAGTAGCGGTTCAGGTAGCTGGGGATCCAGACGATCACCGTGCCGCCGACGAACAGCTGCAAGCCGCTGCCGACATAGGCGCTGATCACTGAGCGGCTTGAATAGAGCGTGCGCAGCGGGCGCAATGCCTTCAAGGCGGCCTTGTCGCTGGCGCTTGCCTGATTTTTCGGGGCAATGCGCGCCTCGCGCACGATCAGCGGGTAGAGCAGCGCCAAGGCCAGGCCGAAAAACGCCATGCCAGCGAACGCCCAGCGCCAACCCAGGTGCTGAGCCATCACCCCGCCCAGGGCCATGCCCAGCACCGAGCCGAACATGCCACCGGCCATGAACGACCCAGCCAAGGTGGCACGCATCTCACGCGGGAACACCGCCACCACCACGGCAATACCGACGCTGCCATAGGCAGCTTCGCCGACACCGACCAGAAAGCGCGCGATGAACATCTGCTGGTAGTTTTCGGCAACTGCGCAGCCCAGCGTGGCCAGGCTCCACATCACCGCCATGAAGGTCAGGCTCTTGATGCGGCCGATGCGGTCGGCGAGCAATGACAGCGGAAAGGTCAGCAGCCCGACCATCAGGGCGACGATGCCGCTGAGCAGGCCGAGCTGGCTGTCGCTGAGCTGCCATTCCTGCTTCAACAGGGGGAACACGGCGTTGAGCACCTGCCGCGACATGTAGTCGGAGATCAACAGGCCGAAGGTCAGGGCAAAGACGATCCAGGCATAGCGCCGGGGGATGCCCAGTGATGTATCCGTGCCTGGGTCCGTCGCACCGGTGTGATAGGTGGCCATGCTGCCTCCTCGGGTATCTGGCTTGGGTTGTTTTTGTTGTTATGAACAAATGCCAAAATCTGTGCTGCGGGTGCTGGCCTCATGCCTCGCGTCAGACGCGCGCCCCTTGTAGGAGCAGCCTTGCGCTGCGAAGAGGCCGGTGAAAGAACCGCAGATCTTCGCAGCAATCACGGGCCTCTTCGCAGCACAAGGCTGCTCCTACAGGCTGCGAAGAGGCAGAACCGCGAATCTTCGCAGTAATCACGGGCCTCTTCGCAGCACAAGGCTGCTCCTACAAGGGAGTGAGGCCAGTGCCTTAGGCGCGCTGTGGCACGCCCTTCTGGCCTGGCCGGCGGTTCGGCGCCATGCCGTTGGCCAGCAAGGTTTCCTCGACGGATGCGTACTGCTCGCCGATCCGGTAGATCGCCCGGGCTTCCTTGCCATTGGCCACTTCACGCCCCAGCTCATGCGCCACACGCACGGTCTGCTGGATCTGCTGCACCGAGGTGAACGGCTTGCCGTGCTGGTCGATGATGGTGTCTTCGATACCACAGCGCGGGTGCAAGCCCATGGCCAGGGCCATGGTGTTGAACGGCAGCACGTTCTTGAGCAGCGACTCTGCGGTCAGGGTGCAGCCATCCGGCGCACGGTGCACAAAATTGAAGAAGTTGAACGGGTTCGGGCCATCGAAACCGCCACCAATGCCGATCCAGGTCAGGTTCAGCGGGCCTTTGTAAACGCCTTTGCGCACCAGGCGCTCGAGGGTTTCCAGGGCATGCATGCCGGTCAGCTGGAAATGCGGCTGGATATTGCTGGCCTGCAGCCGACGCAGGTGCTCCTCGACCCAGGCCGGCCCGGCGGGCACGGTCATTTCACTATAGGCGGCCTGGATCCCAGGGTTGGCCAGCGATGTGCCTTCCAGGTATTCCGGGTACAGCAGCTCCATGATGTTCATCTGGGTGGTGTTGATCGCCACCGTCACCTGGTCAGGCTTTGGGGTCAGCTCGGCCAGCATGTGGCGGGTGTCGTCGCTCAGCCACTTGGCCGCTTCACCCTCGCCTTCGGGTGCGAACGAAATCGAGCCGCCGACCTGGATGATCATGTCCGGCACCGCTTCACGCACCCCGGCGATCAGCTCGTTGAACTTGGACAGGCGCTTGGAGCCGGTGCCATCGAGTTCACGCACATGCAGGTGCAGTACAGTGGCGCCGGCTTCGTAGCAATCGACTGCCTTTTGCACCTGCTCGTCCATGGTCACCGGAATGTCCTGGGGGAAATCGTCGGGCATCCACTCGGGGCCATAGGGGGCCACGGTGATGACTACCTTTTCCATGTTTTCCGGGTGCAGCGAGTCGTCGAAGAATTGCATGTCTGATCCTCAGTCTTGTTCTTGTCTGTTCAGAAAGTGCTGTCGCCCATGATCCCGGCTCGCTCCATCTTGCGGTGGCAGGCCGGGTAGTCCATGACGGCGTAGTGCTGGGTGCTGCGGTTGTCCCAGATGGCGATGCTGTTGGGTGACCAGCGCCAGCGCACCTGGTACTCGGGGATGTACACCTGGCTCACCAGGTAGCGCAGCAGGTCGGCGGCGCCGGGGTTGGCGTCCTGGCCGAAGCGCACGCGCTCGGGGGTGTGGTAGTTGGTGAAGTGGGTGGCGAAGGCATTGACGAACAGCACCTTCTCGCCGGTTTCCGGGTGGGTGCGCACCACCGGGTGCTCGGCATCGGGGTAGCGGGCCTTGAGCGCCAGGCGCTTGTCGGTCGGCAAGGCGGCGCCGAAGCTGGCCTCAATGCTGTGGCGGGCGCGCAAGCCCTCGATGCGGGCCTTGATCTCGGCCGGCAGGTTGGCGTAGGCCAGAACCATGTTCGCCCACATGGTGTCGCCGCCCACCGGCGGGCACTCCACGCAGCGCAGCACGCAGCCCATTGGCGGGGCTTCGCGCCAGGTGGCGTCGGTGTGCCAGGCGTTTTCGTAGCGGTCGGCCGGCTGGTCGGGGCGTTTGTAGATTTGCACCAGGCCCGGGTGCTCCGGGTCGCTGCCAGCGACGGGGTGATCCTCCAGCTCACCGAAGCGACGGGCGAACGCCACGTGCTCGGCGCGGCTAATGGCCTGGTCGCGCAAAAACAGCACCCGGTGCTTGAGCAGCTGGGCGCGAATCTCGGCGAACAGGCCGTCATCGTGAATGGCATCGGCCAGCCTGACGCCGACCAGTTCGGCACCGATGGCGCAGGTCAGTTGTTCGACTTGCATGGCAGTGCCCTCAGATGACGAAGATCGACGAGCCGGTGGTCTTGCGCGACTCCAGGTCACGGTGCGCCTGCACCGCATCCTGCAAGGCGTAGTGCTGGTTGATCTCGATGCGGATGCGGCCGCTGCTGACATGGTCGAACAGCTCGGTGGCCAGGCGGGTCTTCTCTGCCGGGTCGGCGATGTAGTCGGCCAAGGCCGGCCGGGTCATGAACAACGAGCCTTTGATCGCCAGCAACTGCGGGTCGAACGGTTCGATCTTGCCGGACGCGGTGCCCACGCACACCATCAGGCCACGGCGCTTGAGCGAGTCCAGCGAGCCCATGAAGGTGTTGCGCCCGACACTGTCGAACACCACGTTGACGCCTACGCCATCGGTCAGCTCGCGCACGCGCTGGGCGACGTCTTCGTGGCTGTAGTTGATGGTGTGGTCGCAGCCATGGGCGCGGGCCACTGCCGCCTTGGCGTCAGTGGAGACGGTGCCGATCACGGTCAGGCCGAGCAGCTTGGCCCACTGCGAAACGATCAGGCCGACGCCACCGGCCGCCGCGTGCAGCAGGATGCTGTCACCGGGCTTGAAGTCGTACAGGCGGCGCATCAGGTACGAGGCCGTCAGGCCGCGCATGGTCATGGCGGCCGCCGTCTCGAAGGAGATGGTTTCCGGCAGTTTGATCAACGGCGCGGCGGGGATCAGGCGCTCGGTGCTGTAGGCGCCGAGGGTGTTGAGGAAGCCGGTGTAGGTCACTCGGTCGCCGACCACCACATGGCTGACGCCCTCACCTACTGCCTGCACCACACCCGACGCTTCCACGCCCATGCCGTTGGCCAGCGGGATCGGGTAGGTGCCATTGCGAAAATAAGTGTCGGCGTAGTTCAGGCCAACCGCCACATGGCGCAAGCGCACCTGCCCAGGGCCGGGCTCGCCGACGTCGACGTCTTCGTAACGCAGGACCTCAGGCCCTCCGGTTTCGTAGAAACGTACCGCTTTGGCCATGCCAATCTCCCTTCTTGTCATTGTTGTTGAGCACACAAAGTGCGTCTTGAGGGGCAATTTAGGCCGTTGCGCCAAGCGCCGCTTATCATCGGACGACAACGGTTTTACAGTTGATGACAGCGCGCCTGGCGCAGGGGCTCAGAACGCCGAAAGGCCGCCGTCGACGGCGATGGCCTTCTGGCCTTGATAGCTGTCGAACTTCATTTGGCGGCCCCCGTGGCCGCGCGGGCGAGGATCTTTTTCGCCAGGCTCATCCGGTGCACTTCGTTGGGGCCGTCATAGATGCGGAAGCTGCGGGCATCGCGAAAGATCCGCTCGACGATCGACTCGCCGGTAACGCCCTGCCCGCCCAGCACCTGCACACTGCGGTCGATCACCCGCCAGATCGCCTCCGAGCTAAGCACCTTGGCCATGCTCGACTCGACGTTACCCCGCTCGCCCTGGTCCAACACCCAGGCGCAATGCCAGATCGCCAGGCGCGTGGCATGCAGGTCTATCTCGTTGTCGGCGAGCATGAAGCCCACCCCTTGATGCTCGCCCAGCGGCTTGCCGAACGAGACCCGGCGGTTGGCATAGGCACAGGCCTCGTCATGGGCGCGGCGGGCCTGGCCCAGCCAGCGCATGCAGTGGGTCAGGCGCGCTGGCGCCAGGCGCACCTGGGCGTAACGGAAGCCTTTGCCCACTTCGCCGAGCACATCGCTGGCCGGCACCCGCAGGTTTTCGAAACGCAACACCGCATGGCCGCCGGCGAAGCAGCTGTCCAGCGAGTCCATCATGCGCTCCAAGATGAAGCCCGGGCGGTCGGTGTCGGTCAGGAACATCGTCGCGCTGCCGTCTTCCATGCGCGCCATGATGATCGCCAGCTGCGCGCCTTCGGCCCCGGTGATGAACCATTTCTGGCCATTGATGATGTAGTCGTCACCATCACGCACGGCCAAGGTGGTCAGCATCGAGGGGTCGGAGCCGGCGCCCGGGCTGGGCTCGGTCATGGCGAAGCACGAGCGGATATGGCCCTGCACCAGTGGCCGCAGCCAGCGGTCTTTTTGCGCCGGCGTGGCCACCTGCTCCAACAGGTGGATATTGCCCTCGTCCGGGGCGTGGATGTTCAGGGCCACCGGGCCGAGTGGCGAATAGCCCGCTTCTTCGAAAATGATCGTCTTCTCGATATGGCTCAAGCCCAGGCCACCCATTTCACGCGCGGCATGCGGGGTCAGCAGGCCGTGCTCGCGGGCCCGATCGAGCAGCGCCTGGCGCAGTTCGGGCGAGGGGCCGTGGGCGGTCTGGCGGCGGTCGTGCTCCAGGGGGATGACGCTTTCGGCAATGAACTGCCGGGTCTTGGCTTGCAGGGCGAGCAGCTCGGCTGAAAGGGCGAAATGCATGGTGGGGTTCCTTGTAGAGGGAAAGGCTCAGGCGTGCAGGCGGCGCGGGTCGATGGCGGCATGCAGGTGCTCCATCACGGTTTTGTCGATCGAGGCCTTGCCGGGGTCGTACGGGGTGTAGTTGAGGGTGCGGATGAACGCGTGCTGTGCTTGCGTGCCGGCCATGTCGATATCGACGATGTTCAGGCAAGCAGGGTCTTGTTCGAAGGCGGCCAGCCCGCCCAGCCCCGCGCCGCTGGCCCAGGCCAGGAGGATGCGGTTGACGGCGTCGTGGCTGACCAGCAGCAACGATGTCCAGCCGGGCTCGGCCAGCAATTGCTGGAAGCTGTCCAGCACCCGTTGCTGGAACGCCACCCAAGGTTCGCCGCGCAAAAAGGCGGCGCCGGGGCGGTCGGCCAGGTGATAGGCCTGGGCCACTTCGCGGTGCAGGCAGCCTGGGGGTATTTCCCGCAGGCGGCCGGCCCGCACCTCGCGCAAGGCGGCGCGCTGCTCCACCGCCAAGGTGCGCGGGCCCAGCAGTTGGTCGAGGGTCTGGCGGGTGCGCGGGTAGTCCGAACACACCGCCCGGTCGAACCGGGTGTGCGCCAGCACCTGGCCCAACGCCTGGGCCTGGGCTACGCCTTGCGCCGACAGCGGCACATGGCGCGGGTCGAGGGGCCGGCCATCGGCGTCGAAGTAATCGACATGGCCATGCCGAACCAGGTAGCAGCGGCGACGCTGGGCGGGCTGGTCAGTCATGGGCCAGCACCTTCGGGTTGCTGATGCTCAACTGCGCCCGGTTGATCGCCCGCAGCGCCGCCAGTAAACGTGTTGGGTCCTGATCGTAGGCACCTTGGCGAATGCGCCGTGCCAGCAACGCACGGGCCTGCTCAAGCCCCGTCGCTGCCTGGCCGTGCTGCGCCAACAAAGCCTCCAGGGCCTGGCGCTCGACCTCGGCACAGTCCGCCGCCTGCGCCAGTTCGCGGCTGGCGATCAACATGGCGCTGGCGACCATCCGGCCTTGGTAGTGCAACCCTTTCGGCAGCGCCGGCAGTAGATGGGTGAGCAGGGTGTCGCGCGCCGTCACAAGCAGGTCGCGGGCATCGGGCTGGTTCATGCGTGGCCTCCACGGGTGAGCAAGAGGATTTCCTGTTCGAGTTCGCTGACCATCCGCCCGGTCAGCGCCAGCTCCAGCGAGCGTTGCTGGCCAGACACATGGCGTTCGGCCTGCTGCAGGGCGATTACCGCCCAGCGCAGGTGGGCCATGACCTGCCAGAAGCGCAGCGCCTGGCTGTCCAGTTCCAGTGCCGACACGCTGCGGTATCCGACGAGCAAGTCCTGCAGATGGCCGATGCCGCCCGCCTCCAGGTCCGGCCGGCCGAAGCGCCAGCAGCGTGCGGTGAACCAGCCCAGGTCTTCACGCGGGTCACCCCAGCCAGCGAACTCCCAATCCAGTACGCCGGTCAGTGCACCGGCCTCGACCATGTAGTTGCCGGTGCGGTAGTCGCGGTGCAGCAGGCACGTGGGCAAGGGCGCAGGCTTGTTCAGCTCACACCAGCGCAAGCCCCACTCCAGCACCGGGTGGCTGCCTGGCAAGGCATCCAGAAACTGGCGGTACTGGTCGACGCTGGCTTGCACCGTGTCGGGTGCAGCGGCGGGCAGAAACGCCAGTGCCTGCTGCGGCGGGCGTACCTGATGCAGGCGCGCCAGGTTGGCGCCCAACTGCCGGCACAGTGCCGGGTTGCCCTGGGGCGCGTCTTGTGCGGACGTCAGGCGGTGGCCACTGGCAGTGCCGGCCAGCGCCTGCATGATGAAAAAGTCGCGGCCGATGACCTGCGGGTCCTGGCACAGCCAAAGGGGCTTGGGTACGTTGACACCGGCTTGGTGGACCACGTCGAGCACCGCGAACTCCTGCTCGCGGGTCATGCTGGCGGCTACTGCGGAAGCGGCGTCGGTGCGCAGTACCCAACGCTGTGGTTGGCCTGCGACTTCGGCCACGAGCAGCCAGTTTTCCTGGATGGCACCGCCTGACAATCGCTCGCTGCGGGTGAGGGTCACGGGGTGGCTGTCGAGTTGGTTTTGTAGGTAGGTAGAGAGCTGTGAATGGGCGTCTGGGATGTCGATGCGAGCGCTGGGGGGGAGCGCGGGATGGGTGATGGGCATGGTGGGTCCAATTGGCTGGTCGTTCGTGGACTAGCCGTTTGCAAGATGATTGCCAGGTCGTTTTTTGGTTTTATTATTTGTTATTAATCAATGGCTTATAGCGATTTCCGGGTTTGATTTGATGGCAGATTTGAACGGGGCGGTTTCAAATTTGAACGGGTTGTTCAGGGCTGATGTGTTCGCCACAACATTTGCAGCGCCTGGGAGATCGAGCGCCGCCCGCGCGGCGCTTCGCAGCACAAGGCTGCTCCCACATCTGTTTCGGGCCAGTGAGGTCTGTGAGATTTGCGCGCGACCGCCCTAGGAATAATTGGCCCGAGAAAAATGTAGGAGCAGCCTTGTGCTGCGAAGCGCCGCGCGGGCGGCGCTCGATCTGCCAGGCACCAAAAATGTTGTGACAACCCCCCCCACCCCCTACGATACCTGGCTGACCCGACGGAGCACTGCTCGCCATGCACCTTCCCGCGCTCAAACCCAACCAGCTGCGCCCACCCGCCGAACCACCCAGGGCCTTACAGCGCACCCGGTTGCTCGACCACCTGGCCAGCGCACTGGACGACGGCGCTGTCATCCTCCTGCAAGCGCCCTTGGGCTACGGCAAAAGCACCCTGCTCGGCCAGTTCGCCCGCCGCCTCACCAGCCCCTTTGCATGGCTGCGCCTGACCCGCGCCGAAAACCAGCCCCTGGCCCTGCTGCTGCACCTGCACGCCGCCCTTCTATTGCCGGCGTCACACCGCGAATCCCCCCAGGCCGAACAGCTGTGGAGCCACATCCTCGCCGACCTCGAAGCCCGCCAGGCCCCGGTAACGTTACTGCTCGACGACCTGCACCTGCTCAACGCCGCCCAGGCCTGGCAGTACCTCGACACCCTGCTGCACGACCCGCCGCCAGCACTGCGCCTGCTCGCCGCCAGTGAAGGCCCGCCGGCGTTACCCCTGGCCCACCTGCGCCGCGACGGCCGGCTGGCCGTGCTAAGTGCGCGTGAACTGGCCCTGGACAGCGAAGAGACCCGCGAGCTGGCACTGGCCCGTGACGTCCGCCTGGGCAGCGACGCGCTGTACCAACTGCGCGCCGGCAGCGAGGGCTGGCCCAGCGGCGTGCTGTTCTGGTTCGAGGCCTACCGCGAAGCGCTGCAGAGCACCGGCCAGCCGCCCGGCGACCTGCGCCCGATCACGCGTCAGGCCTACGCCCATGCCCGGCAGTTTCTGGAAGAAGAACGCCTGCAGCGCTTGCCCACCGCCTTGCGCGGCTTTCTTGAACACACCGCCGTGGCCCAGGTGTTCGATGCGGGGCTGGCCGGTGAATTGGCCACCGATACCGATGTGACGGCGGCGCTGCGCCAATTGCAGCGGCTGGACCTGATCATCGAAATGCCCCAGGCCAGCCACGCCGAATACCGCTACCACCCTGCCCTGCGCAACAGCCTTTACCAACGCCTCGAACAACGCGACCCGCAGCGCCTGCGGCAACTGCACCGCCAGGCCGCGAACTGGCTGCTGGCGCAGCGCCGCTTCACCGAGGCGATCTACCAGTACGGCCGGGCCAGGGACCTGGACGCCGTGCTCGGCATCGTCGACCGGCATGGCTTCGAGCTGTTGCGCGAAGGCAAGGTCAACACCCTGGTCGATGTGCTCGACGAGGTGGCCGGCCATGCCGGCAACGACAGCTTCACCCTGGCCGTGACCGAAGCCTCCACGGTGATGGTCACCAACGACATCGCCCAGGCCTGCCAGTGCCTGCACCAGCTGTATGCCCTGCAGCGCCGCCACGCTGTGCCGCGCCACCCCGAGCGGGTGCAGCAGACGGTGATGTTCCTGCGTAGCCGCCTGGCCTACCTGGGCGGCAACCTGGCGCACGGCCTGGCCTTGGCTGCACGGGCATTGCAGCAGTTTGGGCAGCATAACGCCGCGCGCTCGGTGCTGTATTTCGACCGGGCCAACTGCCTGGCGGCCTTGGGTGAACTGCAACCGGCCCACGCCGAAGCCAGCCGCGCCCTGGTCGAACTGCAAGGCTTCGGGCTGAGCGGCTACACCAACTTGCTGCAACTGCTGCTGGGCCAGATCGAACTGGCCCAAGGTGCCAGCGAAGCGGCCTGGGAACGCCTGCAAGGCATGGCCGAGCAGCCCGCTGCCGGCAGTTCGGGGCGCTTCTATGAGCTGTTCCGCCACTTGGGCAAAGGCCTGGCCCTGCTGCAGGCCAACCAGCTGAGCCAGGCGCGCCACGCCCTGGCCCAGGCCGAAGTACTGGCGCTGGGCTTCCCGCACAGCGCCGCGCTGCCCTGGGTGTTCCACCACCAGGCCTGCCTGCACTGGGCGCTGGGCGAGACCGCTCAAGCGAAGGCGCGCTGGCAAGAAGTGCGCCGGCTGGCCTTGCAGTTCCGCCTGTTCACCCTGTACCGCCAGGCCGGGGCCTGGCTGGCGCGCCTGGCGCTGCGTGACAACGACACCGACTACCTGCCCGGCTGGCTTGACCAGTGGCACTGGTGCAGCCGCCAATATGACCAGCAGTTGCTGCCTGAAGAGTGGCTGGCCTATGCCTGGGTGCAGCGCCACCTGGGGCAGCGCGACAAGGCGCGGCAGATCCAGGCGACACTGCACGCCCAGGCCAAAGCGAACACCAACCGCCGCCTGTTGCTCGACACCCTGTTACTCGACGCAGCCCTGCACCAGGACCGCGGCGCCCACGACCAGGCCCTGCACAGCCTCGAACAGGCCTTGCAACTGGCGTGTGAATACGGCTTCGGGCAATTGTTGCAATACGAAGGCGAAGCGTGCCTTGAACCCTTGCGCGAGTTGCTGCTGCCACAGGCTCGCGAGCGCCTGGCCCTGGCGGCCCCGCCACCGTCACGCGAGCGCCTCAATGCCCTGTTCCGCCCACTGCTGGCAGGGCGAGACAGCACCGACAGCGCGTTGATCGTGCCGCTGTCGCGCCGTGAACTGGAGGTGCTGCAACGCATGGCACGCGGGCAGAGCAACGGGCAGATTGCCGAGGCGATGTTCATCAGCCTGAGCACGGTCAAGACCCACATCAACAACCTGTTCCGCAAACTCGACGTGGCCGACCGCGACAGCGCCTTGTGCTCAGCGCGCGAATTGCAATTGCTGAACTGATCTCCACCCGCACGCCACGCCGATTCCACCCCCCATTCCACCGGGGGGGTGGACGCGCCGCGCGGGGCCTGCCTGCTACAACATGCCGAATCCACCCAGCCAGGAGTCCGGCATGCCCAGCTACACCGCCCCGTTGCGCGATATCACCTTCGTTGCCCAGGAGCTGCTCGACCTGAGCGGCCACTATCAACAACTGTCTGGCTGCGAAGCCCCCGACGCGGACACCTTCGCCGCCATCGTCGAGGAAGGCGCCAAGTTCGCCGAGCAGGAACTGGCACCGCTCAACGCCGTGGGCGACCAGCACGGGTGCCAATGGCAGGATGGCAAGGTCAGCACCCCGCCAGGCTTCGCCGAGGCCTTCAAGCGCTTCGCCGCCAACGGCTGGCTGGGCCTGGACAAAGACCCAGCCTACGGCGGCCAGGGTTTGCCGCCCTCGCTGGGCTTCGTCAACCACGAGATGATCTGCAGCGCCAACCACGCCTGGGGCATGTACGGCAACCTCACCGGCGGCGCCATCAGCACCCTCAGCGAGCATGCCGACGAGGCTCTGCGCCAGCGTTTTCTGCCGCCAATGATCGCCGGCCGCTGGAGCGGCACCATGTGCCTGACCGAGGCCCATTGCGGCTCGGACCTCGGCCTGCTGCGTACCAGCGCCCTGCCCCAGGCCGACGGCAGCTACCGCATCAACGGCAGCAAGATCTTCATCTCGGCCGGTGAGCACGACCTGACAGAAAACATCGTGCACCTGGTGCTGGCGCGCATCGAAGGTGCACCGGCCGGGGTCAAGGGCATTTCGCTGTTTGCCGTGCCAAAGGTCCAGGTCGATGCCGATGGCAGCCTGGGCGCCCCCAACGGCGTCAGCTGCGGGTCTATCGAACACAAGATGGGCATCCACGGCAACGCCACCTGCGTGCTCAACTTCGACGGCGCCACAGGCTACCTGCTGGGCGAAGCCAACCGTGGCTTGAACGCCATGTTCACCTACATCAACGAATCGCGCCTGGCAGTTTCACAGCAGGCTCAGGCCCACGCCGAAGCCTCGTTCCAGGGGGCCTTGGCCTATGCCCGCGACCGCGTGCAGATGCGTGCCACACCGCGCTTGCGCGCCGGCCAGCCCGCTGACCCGATCATCGGCCATGCCGATGTCCGGCGCATGCTGCTGACCCAAAAGGCCTATGCCGAAGGCGGTCGCATGCTCGCCTACACCTGCGCCAAGGGCGTCGACCTGCTGCACCACGGCGCCACCCCAGGTGTGCGCCAGGCCGCGGCACGCCGGCTGGCCTTGCTCACCCCAATTGCCAAGGGCTTTTTGACCGAAACCGGCAACGAAGCTGCGCAGTTGGGCATCCAGGTCTTCGGCGGCCACGGTTTCATCCGCGAATGGGGCATGGAGCAGATCGCCCGCGATGTACGCATCACTGCGATCTACGAAGGCACCAACACCATCCAGGGTATCGACCTGCTGACCCGCAAAGTGCTGGCCGATGGCGGTGAAGCCCTAGACGAACTGCTCAGCGAAATCGAAGCCTTCATTCAAAAAACCTCGGCCTCGGCCGACCTCGCCCAGGCCTTGCAACAGCGCGTCAGCGCCTGGCGCGACGTCAGCGAATGGCTGCGCGACGCCAGCAGCACCGACACCAACCTGATCGGCGCCAGCGCCTTCGACTACCTGATGCTCTGCGGCTACACCCTGATCGGCTACCTGTGGCTGCGCGCCGCCTGCGTCGCTGAACAGGCACTGGCGGCCGGCAGCGACGACGTCGCGTTCTACCAGGGCAAGCGCGAGACCGCGCGTTTCTACCTGCAGCGCCTGCTGCCGCGGGCCAGCCTGCACGAGACGCTGATCCGCACAGGCAGTGACAACCTGATGAACATCAGCGACGCCGCCTTCGCCCGCTGACCCTGCCTGGCAGGCTCCGCTGCCGAGTCCCCAGGGCAGCGGGTTTTTCGGCGGTGGCCAACGCTCCGGGCCGCCGCCTCGTTTTTTTCAGGACACCAACAGGAAGGTTCCCATGCCGCTGATCGACTATCGCCGCGATAACCAACTGGCCTTGATCGGCCTGTGCCACGCCCCCGTCAATGCCCTGGGCCACGACCTGCGCCAGGCACTGCTCCAGGCCTGCACCCAGGCCGCCAGCGACCCTGAGGTCAAGGCAGTCATCCTGCATGGGCGCTCACTGCCGTTCAGTGCTGGCGCCGACATCAGCGAGTTCGGCAGCCCACGCACCTGGCAAGCACCCGCCCTACCCGAATTGCTAGAAACGCTGACCACCCTTGCCAAGCCACTGATCGCCGCCATCGATGGCGTGGCGCTGGGCGGCGGGCTGGAACTGGCCCTGGCCTGCAGCCATCGCGTTGCCAGCGCCACTGCCCGCCTGGGCCTGCCGGAGGTACGCCTGGGCCTGCTGCCCGGTGCCGGCGGTACCCAGCGCCTGCCACGGCTGATCGGCGTGGCGCCCGCGCTGGAGCTGATGCTCGGCGGCGAACCGATCGATGCCCGCCAAGGCCTGGCACTGGGGCTGGTAGACCGCCTGGTCGAGCCCGGCCAGGACCTGCTCGACCAAGCGTGCGCCTTTGCCCGCGAGCAGCTCGCCCACCCCGCCCCGCCAAGGGTTACACCCGCGCTCCCAGCCGAGGGCCTGTTCGCCACGCACGAGGCCCAGCTGGCTGCCCGCAAACCTGGCCAACGGGCGCCACTGCGGGTACTGGCGGCCGTGCGCGCGGCCTGCGAACTGCCGTTGGCCGAAGGCCTGGCCCGCGAGCACGCGCTGTTCCGCGAAGCGCTGCAAGACCCCCAGGCCACTGCACTGCGTCATCTGTTTTTTGCTGAGCGCGAGGCGCTGCGCATTCCCGGTATCGACGCGGCCACCGCGCTGCGCCACATCGCCCAGGTTGCCGTGATCGGCGCCGGCACCATGGGCGCCGGCATCGCCATGAATTTCATCAACGCCGGCCTCCCCGTGCGCTTGCTGGAGCTCAAGCCCGAGGCCCTGGACCGCGGCTTGGCGCAGATCCGCAAACACTACGAAAGCGCCATAAAGCGCGACAAGCTCACCGCCGAGCAACTCGAACAGCGCATGAGCCTGCTGCAAGGCACCCTCGATTACGCCGACCTGGCTGACGCTGACCTGGTGATCGAAGCGGTGTTCGAAGACCTGTCGATCAAACAGTCGGTGTTCCGCACCCTCGACCGGGTGTGCAAGCCCGGCGCGATCCTGGCCAGCAACACCTCGACCCTGGATGTCGACCGCATCGCCGCCTGCACCCGCCGCCCGCAGGACGTGGTCGGCCTGCACTTCTTCAGCCCGGCCCATGTCATGCGCCTGCTCGAAGTGGTGCGCGGCCGCGCCACGGCGCCAGACGTACTGGCCACCACGCTGAAAATCGCCAAGCGCATCGGCAAACTGCCGGTGGTGTCTGGCGTGTGCTTCGGCTTCATCGGCAACCGCATGCTCGAGCCTTATGCCCGCGAGGCCCACCGCCTGGTGCTCGAAGGCGCCTCGCCGGCCCAGGTGGACAAGGTGCTGACCGACCTCGGCCTGGCCATGGGCGTCTTTGCCATGTACGACCTGGCCGGCATCGACGTCGGTTACCTGGTGCGCCAGGCGCGGCGCAGCGAGATCGCCCACGACCCGAGCTACTTCCGCCTGGCCGACGAACTCTACACGCTGGGCCGCCACGGGCAGAAGAGCGGGCGCGGCTTCTACCGCTACGAGGGCCGCGAACGCATCGAAGACCCCGAGGTGGTGCAGCTCGCGGCGCAACTGGCCGCCAAGCTGGGCATCACCCGGCGCACCATCAGCGACGCGGAAATCCACGACCGCTGCCTGTTCATGCTGATCAACGAAGGCCTGCAATTGCTCGACGAAGGCATCGCCCTGCGCAGTGGTGACATCGACCTGGTGTGGGTCAACGGCTACGGCTTCCCGGGCTGGCGTGGTGGGCCGCTGCATTACGCTCGCGACCTCGGCCTGGATACCGTGCTGGCTGGCATCGAGCAATTGCGCGAGCGCCTGGGTGCCTACGGCCACCTGTGGTTGCAGCCAGCCCCCTTGCTGCGGCGCCTGGCGAGCAGCACCGGCAAGCTGCGCGCGCAACACCGTTGAGCTGCCCTCTTCTGGCCATCAAGGAACCCCGTTCATGAAAGACGCCGTCATTCTCTCCACCGCCCGCACCCCGATCGGCAAGGCCTTTCGCGGTGCCCTCAACAACCTGCGCTCGCCCAGCCTGGCCGCCCATGCCATCCAGGCGGCCGTTGCACGGGCCGGCATCGCTGCCGACGAAATCGAAGACCTGGTGATGGGCACCGCCATGCCCGCTGGCACCGCCGGCTGGAACCTGGGCCGCATGAGCGCGCTGGCGGCCGGGCTGCCCGTGTCGGTCAGCGGCCAGACCCTCGACCGCCAGTGCGCCTCAGGGCTGATGGCGATCGCCACCGCCGCCAAGCAGATCATCGTCGATGGCATGCACGTCACCGTTGGCGCCGGCCACGAAAACATCAGCGCGGTACAAGTGCGCAACCTCGAATGGGCGCTGGGCGAGCAGGACGACGCGGTTATCCAGCAGGTGCCGCACGCCTACATGCCGATGCTGCACACCGCCGAGCACGTCGCCCGGCGCTACGGCATCAGCCGTGACGCGCAAGATGCCTATGCGCTGCAATCGCAGCTGCGCACTGCCGCCGCCCAGCAGGCTGGGTTGTTCGAGGCCGAGATCGTGCCGGTGACTGCGCAGCAAAGGGTCAAGGACAAGCACACCGGCGAGATCAGCTACCGCCAGGTAACCCTGGCGCAGGACGAGGGCAACCGCCCGCAGACCCGCCTGGACGACCTGGCGCGCTTGCAGCCGGTGCTCGACGGTGGCTGCATCACCGCCGGCAACGCCAGCCAGCTGTCCGATGGCGCCAGCGCCTGCGTGCTGATGGACGCGCGCCTGGCCGAGCAGCGCAACCTCAGGCCGCTGGGCCTGTACCGGGGCATCGCCGTGGCCGGCCTGGCGCCGGAAGAGATGGGCATCGGCCCGGTGTACGCGGTGCCGCGCCTGCTCAGGCAGCATGGGCTGAACGTCGACGATATCGGCCTGTGGGAGCTGAACGAAGCCTTCGCCTGCCAGGTGTTGTATTGCCGCGACACCTTGGGCATCGACCCTGAGCGCCTGAACGTCAACGGTGGCGCCATCGCCATTGGCCACCCCTATGGCATGAGCGGCGCGCGGATGGTCGGGCATGCGCTGCTCGAAGGTAAACGGCGCCGGGTGCGCTATGTGGTGGTGACCATGTGCGTGGGCGGTGGCATGGGGGCGGCGGGCCTGTTTGAAGTGCTGTGAACACAACCGGACCGCAAGGGCTCCCACACCGCCCCTGCCCACTCACTGAATGATGAGGAACGCTCCATGCTAGCAACCCCTTTTTCCCTGGCCGGCAAGACCGTTTTGGTAACCGGCGCCTCCAGCGGCCTGGGTGCCCACTTCGCACGCTTGGCCCAGGCCGCTGGCGCCCGTGTGGTGCTGGCGGCGCGGCGGGTCGAGCGCTTGCAGGCGCTGGTCGAGCAACTTGAAACCCAAGGCGGCGAAGCGTTGGCCGTGGCGCTCGACGTCACTCAACGCGACAGTGTCGAACAGGCCTTCGACCAGGCCGAGACCCGCTTCGGTGTGGTCGATGTGGTCATCAACAACGCCGGCATCGGCGACCCTGGGCGCTTTCTCGAACTGAGCGGGCAGGACTGGCAGCGCATGCTCTCGACCAACCTCGATGGCGTGTTCCATGTCGCCCAATGTGCTGGCCAGCGCCTGGTCAAGGCCGGCCGCGCGGGGAGCATCGTCAACATCGCCTCGATCCTGGGCCTGCGCGTAGGGGCCGGGCTGAGCCACTACTGCACGGCCAAGGCCGGTGTGGTGCAGTTGACCAAGGCCATGGCACTGGAGCTGGCCCGCTACCGGATCCGCATCAATGCCATCGCCCCCGGTTACTTCAAGACCGAGATGAACGAGGCCTACTTCGACAGCGAGGCCGGCCAGGGTTACATCAAAGACCACGTGCCGATGCGCCGCCTGGGCCAATTGAGCGAGCTCGACGGCCCCTTGCTGTTGCTGGCCAGTGACGCCGGTGCGTTCATGACCGGCAGCGTCCTCGCCGTGGATGGCGGGCACTTGGTCAACCCGTTGTAACAAGGAGCCTGCATGCCCACCGCCGCTTACCGGCCCCGCGTGGTCGCGCTGGTCACCCACTTGCGCTGCCCTGGAGCACCCAGCCCCATGGCCCGGCTGATCGAGCAGGTCAGCGCCGACTACCGGCAGCAGGCCCATGTCGAGGTGATTGAAACCACCCTCGGCAAGCTGCTGCCGCTGGCGCGCGAGCTGGAGAGGCGCCAGCAGGCCGACGTCATCCTGTGTTCCGGGGCCGCCGCCGACTACTTGCGCCAGCACTTGTCGACCTCGGTGCAGGCCCTGCACCTGGGCGAGCACGACCTGATCCGCGCCCTCGCCCTGGCCCACACGCGCACCCGGCGCGTCGGCGTGCTCAGCTTTGGCCAGCCCCACCCCGGGCTGGCGGCGATGCAAGCGTTGCTCAACCTCAAGGTGCACGAGCACACCTACACCCGCCTGGAACAGGCCCGGGCGCAGGTCGCGCAGCTGGTCGCAGACGGTGTCCAGGTCATCATCGGGTCGCCGACGGTGTGCCAGCTGGCCGACGCGGCCGGTGCCCAGGGCGTGCTGGCCCTGGACAGCGACAGCCTGCGCCATGCGTTCGACAACCTGCGCGTACAGCCCCGGCGCAGCCGCAAGCCGCCTGCCGCGCAGCCGTTCATGACGCGCTATCGTTTCGATCAGTTGCTGGGCGATGCCCCGGCGTTCCGCGCGACCGTGCAACTGGCGCAGCGCTACGCCGCGACCGACGCGACGGTACTGATCACCGGTGAAAGCGGCACGGGCAAGGAGTTGCTCGCACAAAGCCTGCACCACGCCAGCGCCCGCCAGCAGGGGCCGTTCGTGGCGATCAACTGCGCGGCCCTGCCGGAGTCGCTGCTCGAGAGCGAGCTGTTTGGCTTTGAAGACGGCGCGTTCACCGGCTCGCGCAAGGGGGGCAAACCCGGCCTGATCGAGCTGGCGCACGGTGGCACATTGTTCCTCGACGAAGTCGGCGACATGCCCGCGCCGCTGCAAACCCGTTTACTGCGTGTGTTGCAGGAGCGCGAGGTGCTGCGCCTGGGTGGCTGCGCGCCGACACCGGTGGACATACGCGTGATTGCCGCCACCCATTGCGACTTGCCAGCGCGCATCGCCAACGGGCAGTTTCGCGCCGACCTGTTCTACCGCCTGAACATCCTGCGCCTTGCCGTGCCGCCCCTGCGCGATCGGCTCCAAGACATCCTGCCCCTGTTCGAGGCGCTGCTCGCACGGCACGGCGCAACACCGCTCGCCACACCGCAGCTGCAACCGCTGCTGCCCCTGCTGCTGCGCCACCGCTGGCCGGGGAACATTCGCGAGCTCGACAACATCGCCGAGCGCGCCGCGCTGTGCGCCCAAGCCTTGGTGGGCGCCGATGGCATCGACCTGGCCACGCTCTTCCCGGAATTTTTCGAGCATGTGCAGCCCCCCGCACAGCCGCTGCCCGCTAGCGACAACCTGCGCAGCCTGGGCAAGGCCGCCGAGGCGGCGCACGCCCGGCGCATGCTCGACACCTGCGACGGCAACATGGACCAGGCTGCGCGTTGCCTGGGTGTCAGCCGCAGCACCCTGTGGCGGCGTTTGCGCGCATCCTGCGGATGACTTATCGCGAGGCGCCCGATACCCTTGGCCTCTGGTGGCCTGACGGTTTCGGGCCCAATCCTTTTTGCGCAGACGAGCATGTCATGAAAACCGCCGCAGGTTTGCTGCTGTCGGCCATCGAGCTGGACCGTGCCAGTGCCATCCCCCTGTACCGCCAGCTGTACCTGCAGATTCGCAAGCAGATACTCAATGGCAGGATCCAAGGTGGCGTGCGCCTGCCCTCGACCCGCACCTTGAGCAACGAGTTGGGGTTGTCGCGGATCACCATTCTCAATGCGTTCGATCAGCTGATTGCCGAGGGCTTCCTGGCCTCGCGCACCGGCGCCGGCACCTATGTCGGCACGGAATGGGAAAGCCGCGGCAGCGAGCCCGAGCAGCCCCAGCCGCCGCCGCGCCTGTCCGACCTGAGCCAGTCGATGCTGTCGCTGCGCAGCGATCATTTTCGCGGCGTCTCGTACACCGACTGGGACCCGGCCACCCCGACCTCGTTCCTGCCCAGCCACAGCACCTACGAAGCCTTCCCCCAGGCGATATGGCGGCGGCTGATGAACCAGCACCTGCTGAAGCCCACCAAGGCGATGCTGGGCTACGGTGAGCTGCAAGGTTTGCAGGCCTTGCGCAGCGCCATTGCCGAGTATGTGTTCGATGCCCGTGGCATCGACTGCGATGCCGGGCAGGTGGTGATCGTGTCTGGCGCGCAGCAAGCGTTCAACTTGCTGGGCATGTTGCTGCTCAACCCCCAAGACAGTGTATGGATGGAAGACCCGGGGCACATCGCCGCGCGCATTGCCTTGCAGGCGCAAGGGGCGCGGGTGACCGCGTTGCGTGTCGATGAACACGGGATCGACGTGGAGCAAGGCCTGCGCGAATGCCCTGAGGCCCGGTTGGTGTTCTGCACCCCCTCGCGCCAGCACCCATTAGGCGTCACCTTGAGTTACGCGCGGCGCCAGGCCTTGATCGACTGGGCCGCGCAACAACAAAGCTGGATCATCGAAGACGATTGCGACAGCGAGTTCCGCTACAGTGGCCGCCTGCTGCCCGCCCTGTATGCCCTGGACCAGATGGCCCGGGTGATCTATGTCGGCACCTTCAGCAAAGTGCTGTTTCCGTCACTCCGGCTGGGCTACGTGATCCTGCCACCGGCGCTGGTCGAACCCTTCTGCACCCTGCGTGCGGTCATGGACCGCAGCCCGCCCACGCTGCTGCAGGCCACCACCGCTGATTTCATGGCGCAAGGCCATTTCATTGGCCACATCCGCCGCATGCGCGCGTTGTACAAGGCACGCCAGCAGGCCTTGATCGCACAGCTCGAACAGCACATGGGCGGCTTCTTCACCCTCACCCCGGCCGATGCGGGCATGCACCTGATCGCCTGGCTGCCCCCTGAGCTCAACGATGCCGACATCGCCCGGCAACTGGCTGAGCACGGCATCCACACCTACCCCTTGAGCGACTACAGCATCCAGCATGCGCAACCGCCTGCGCTGCTGATCGGCTTTGCCGGCACGCCGGAAAACCAGGCCGCAGCACGCGTCCAGGCACTGGCCCAGGCCTTGCGCACACTGGAGTACCTGCCCGCAAACACCTGAGGCCAGGCAAGTGGTCCTATCGATTGGCGGATAATGGATCTATCGAACGTTCCTCACTGGCGCGATAAAGGTTGCGCCGGTAGACCCCGGCGTCTGAACCAGGAACGACGCTAATGAACAATAAGATCCAGGAACGTTTCAACGCCTTGCTGAGCCACAACGTGGTGGAACAGGCGCCAGCCCCCGTGCTGACGCAGGCACTGGCCCAGCGCTTGCTCGAACGCCTCGGGCAACTGCGCCTTTTTGCCCACGCCTACCCGCTGCTGACCAACCTCACCCACGGCCGGGTCACCCCCGCCGACCTGCTCGACTTCGCCTATCGCCATGAGTTGCAAGGCCTGAGCCTGCACGTGCTCGACGGCGAGCAGAACAGCCTGAGCCAGATGACACCCGCCCAGCTTCAGGCATTTGCCGACAAGGCCAAGGCGCTGGGGCTGGACGTGCATGTGGAAATCAGCAGCACGCTGAAGAAAGACGTCGACCAGGTGATCGCCATCGCCAAGGCCCTGGGGGTGCGCAACATCCGCGTCTACTCGCGTTACGAGGGCCCACTGTCGCGGGTCATGGACATCATCGAGAGCGACCTGCACTACCTGGCGCAGCAGGCCGACGCCCACGACCTGTACTTTGACTTCGAGCAACACGAAGAGCTCAAGAGCGACGAGATCGCCCAGTTGCTCAAGCGCCTCGACCACCCTCGCCTGCATGCCCTGTTCGACTTTGGCAACATGATCAATGCCTGCGAACAACCCCTGCAGGCCCTGCGCAACCTGGCGCCGCACATCCGCCAAAGCCACCTCAAGGGTGTGCGCATCGTGGCCGAACACAACGGCTTCGGCCATTACGGCGTGCTGCAAGGCAGCGCCGATGACGACCTGCCCAGTGCCCGCATGCTGTTCGAGCTACTGATGCTGGGCGACACCGCCCCGCAGGTGATCGCCTTCATCCTCGAGCAGGAAAACCACTACGTGGCCCCGGCCTTCCGCCAACAGCAAGAAGCGGCCGACCCCTTCATCGCGTATCGGGAAATGAGCGACACCCCCCTGCCGGCCGGCTTCACCCTGGAGCGCATGCTGGCTGACGAACACCGTTGGGCGAACAACCAGGTGGCCTACGTGCGCGGCCTGTTGAACGAGTTTCGCACCCTGGCCGAGCTGACCTTGGCCAACGCTTGAACCTGGCGACCCGACTACCTGCGGAGAACAACGATGACAGCCCAGAACAAAGCCAAATGGCTCCGATTCCTGATCCTCGTCCTTGGCGGCGGTACCGTCTACAAGCTGGCGAACCTCAAGGATGCCTTCTACGTCCCCATGCAGGAATTCATGGGCCTGAGCCACACTGAAATCGGCCTGCTACTTAGCGCCAACGCAATCATCGCCACCGCACTGTTCGTGGTCGGCGGCATGCTCGCCGACCGCTTCGAGACGCGCAGGCTGATCCCCCTGGGCCTGATCGGCACCGGCTGCCTGGGTGTGTACCTGGCCACCTTCCCGCCGTTCAGCAGCTTGCTGATCGTGTTCAGCCTGCTGGCCGTGTGTGCCGACTGCCTGTTCTGGCCATCGCTGCTCAAGGCCATCCGCAACCTGGGTAACGACCAGGAACAAGGGCGCCTGTTCGGCCTGCTCGAAGGCGGGCGCGGCGTGGTCGATACGCTGGTCGCGTTTGCCGCACTGGGGGTGTTCGTGGCCATGGGCTCGGGCGAAAGCGGCTTGAAGTCAGCGATCCTGTTCTACTCGGTCATCGACCTGCTGGCCGGCACCCTCACCTGGTTCCTGCTCAAGGGCGACAGCGCGCCGTCGCTGGCCAAGCCGAAAAATGGCCTGGCCAACCTGACGGAGGCGATCAAGGTGCCGGGTATCTGGCTGGTCAGCCTGAATGTGTTCATGGTCTACATCGTTTATTGCGGCCTGACCTACTTCATTCCCTACCTCAAGGAGATGTACGGCTTGCCCGTGGCGCTGGTGGGTGCCTATGGGATCATCAACCAGTACTTCCTGAAGATTCTGGGCGGGCCTGCCGGTGGGTTCATTGCCGACAAGCAGTTCAAAAGCACCAGCCGCTACCTGAAGTGGGCCTTTCTGGCACTGTTGCCGCTGATGGCGGTGATCATGCTGATTCCGAAAAGCCCGACCTTCATCTATGCCGGCATGGCCGCCACCCTGTCCTTTGCGTTGATCGTGTTCTCCATGCGCGGCGTGTTCTGGGCGCCGATGGGCGAAGTCGGTATTCCCCAGCACATCACCGGTTCCGCCTTCGGTATCGGCTGCCTGATCGGTTACGCGCCGGGCATGTTTGCCTACGTCATCTACGGTGCAATCCTCGACCACTTCCCCGGCCAGCAGGGGTACAACTGGGTCTTCACTTTGATGAGTATCCTGGCCGTTGCAGGGTTCATGGTGTCCAGCCTGCTGTACCGGGCCGTTAAAAAGAATGCCCTGGCTGCAGGCGGGATGAGTGCGGCGCAAGCGTGAAGCATGAACACCCTCGGCCAGCTTCGACGGTGGAGGCTGGCCTAGGTTTCCCCAGGGGTAAGGTTTGCATGTCGGTCTGGCGCCTGACGCCAGCACGGGGTACAACTGGACCTTTTAGGAGGCCACCATGCTCCGTGTGTTTGAACGACGGCTAGACCCCTTCCCACCCGACGAGGCCCCGCCGCCACCGGTGGGCCTGCTGCGTTTTCTGTGGGCCTGCACGCGCGGCGCGCGTGGCTATGTACTGGCGCTGGCGCTGCTCAGCGCCGGTGTGTCGATCTACGAAGCCTGGCTGTTTTCCTTTCTCGGCCAGGTCGTCGACCTGCTCTCGACCTGGCAAACGGGCGGCGCTGAAGCGGCTCAGGAAAGCCGCGTGCTTTGGGGCATTGGCATCGTACTGCTGACCAGCATCGGGCTGGTGGCGCTGCGCACGATGGTGCAGCACCAGGTACTGGCGATTAATTTGCCGCTGCGGTTGCGCTGGGACTTCCATCGACTGATGCTGCGGCAAAGCCTTTCTTTCTTTTCTGACGAGTTTTCCGGTCGCGTCACCACCAAGGTGATGCAGACCGCACTGGCCGTGCGCGAAGTGCTGTTCACCCTGATCGAAATCGCCCCCGGCATTGGCGTGTATTTCATCGCCATCATTGCGCTGGCGGGCGGTTTTGCCTTGAAGCTGATGCTGCCGTTCATTGCCTGGGTCGCGCTGTTTGGGCTGGCCTTGCTGTACTTCGTGCCGCGCCTGGGCAAAGTCGGCCAGGAACAGGCCCATGCGCGCTCATCAATGACCGGGCGCATCTCGGACGCCTACACCAACATCACCACCGTGAAGCTGTTTTCGCATTCCAAACGCGAAGCGCACTTTGCGCGGGCGGCGATGGAGGACTTCAAACAGACCGGTTTTCGCCAGATGCGCCTGGTCAGCCAGTTCGAAATCGTCAATCAGGCCTTGGTGGTCGGGTTGATCATCGGCGCTGGCGGCTATGCCCTGTGGTTGTGGCACCAAGGCGAAGTCGGCACCGGTGCGGTGGCAGCGATTACCGCCATGGCCTTGCGCATCAACGGCATGTCGCACTGGATCATGTGGCAGATGACCTCACTGTTCGAGAACATCGGCACCGTGCAGGACGGCATGGCCACCTTGACCCGTGGCCCCAAGGTGCAAGATGCGCCGAATGCCGGAGTGTTGGTGACGTCGGGCGGCGCGGTGAGCTTCGACAATGTCAGCTTCAACTACAACAGTGAGCGGCAGGTGCTCGATGGCCTGAGCCTGAACATTCGCGCCGGTGAGAAAGTCGGCCTGGTGGGGCGGTCCGGTGCGGGCAAGTCGACGCTGATCAACCTGCTGCTGCGCTTTTACGACGTGGACCACGGCGCCATTCGCATCGATGGGCAAAACATTGCCCAGGTGACCCAGGACAGCCTGCGCAGCGCCATCGGCATGGTCACGCAAGACACCTCCCTGCTGCACCGCTCGATTCGCGACAACATCGCCTACGGCCGCCCCGACGCGAGCGACGCGCAAATCCGCGAGGCCGCCGCCAATGCCCAGGCTGACGGGTTCATCAACCAGCTGAGCGACCGCCAAGGCCACAGCGGCTACGACACGCTGGTGGGTGAGCGCGGCATCAAGCTGTCCGGTGGCCAACGTCAGCGCATTGCCATCGCCCGGGTGATGCTCAAGAACGCCCCGATCCTGCTGCTCGACGAGGCGACCAGCGCACTGGACTCCGAGGTCGAAGTCGCTATCCAGGAAAGCCTCAATGAGATGATGCACGGCAAGACCGTCATCGCCATCGCCCATCGGCTGTCCACAATTGCTGCCATGGACCGGCTGATCGTGATGGATGAAGGGCGGATCATCGAACAAGGCACCCACGCCGAACTGCTGGCCCGCAACGGCACCTATGCACGGCTTTGGCAGCACCAGAGTGGCGGCTTCTTGGGTGAAGACCAAGGCGTAGCGGAGGCCATGGAGTGAGCCTGCGGGGTGGCAGCCGGTTGCGGCTGCCACCTGCCCTGCGCTGTTTGCATCGGGTCAGCATCGGTTATACTTCTTAATCATTTTTTACCCTTACCGTCGCTGACACACGAGATCGCATGAACACATCCCCTGCACTGCAACCGGGCGCCGACAGCAGCGAGGCCACTGCGCCGACCGACCTGAATGATCTGGTTGGCTACGCCTTGCGCCGCGTGCAGATGAAGGTGTTTCAGCACCTTGTCGAGTGCCTGACGCCCTACGACCTGCGGCCTGCACAGTTTTCTGCGTTGGCCATCATCGCGCAAAACCCAGGCCCTACGCAGGCCGAGCTGGCCAAGGCGTTGAACATCGAGCCGCCCCAAGTGGTGCCGCTGCTCAACAAGCTTGAAGAAGCGGGCCTGGCCCTGCGCGTGCGCAGCAAGGCAGACAAGCGCTCTTATGGCCTGTACCTGAGCAAAGCGGGTGAGAAGCTGCTGAAAACGCTGTATGGGGTAGCTGAAGAGAGTGACCGTGCCGCTACGGCCAATCTGGATGATGACGAGCGGCGGCAGTTGCTTGCCCTGCTGCGCAAGGTCTACTAGGCCCTGTACGCCTGCGCCTTAACGCATCCCCAATTCGGCATCATCCATCAGCGCCTTGGCCAAGGCGCTTAAATAATGTGAGGCCCAGATCAGCTGCGGGTTGTCGTCCATTACGCCGGCGATGGTCAGGTCTCGCACAACGCCCATCAGTTCTGAGGCTTGCTCACGGGCGTCTTGGCAAGGGATACCGGGCTCGATGCAGAACAGCGGCTGGGTCTTTTTTTCGCCTTGATAGAACTTGGTCTTGCCGACCGTGGTTGGGGCTTTTGCAATGTCCGTGGTCATTGTTCACTCTCTTCGAAGTTTTACAGCCGGGCCTCTTCGCAGTGCAAGCCCACTCCCCCGCCGGTCCAGCGCGTTTCAGTGTAGGAGCAGCCTTGTGCTGCGAAGAGGCCGGTGGCAGCGCTGAAGATTCCCGGTTTGGTCACCGGCCTCTTCGCAGCACAAGGCTGCTCCTACACTGGAATGCGTAAGCCGCGAGGATCAAACAACGCGTTAGCTGTGGCTTAGTGCTGGGTCCGTGGCTGATGCGCCGGCATCTGCACCTGGATCAACGCCGATTCAAGCAGCACACGCAGTGCCTCCAGCTCATGCATCGTCGCCATCATCAAGATCGACACGGGTGATTTGGGCTGTAGGAGAATGGCCTGATTTGCCACGGACTGTGCGCACAAGGCGTAGTCCGCTGCCTGGATGAGGGTGTCTTCTAGGGAATGGTGGTTGTGGGGTGGATCGGGGACAAGTTTTAACATGATGATTCTTCCATTAACGATGCTGCCACCTGCCTGCTGTCAAACAGTAGGGTGGCAGCTGTACGTGGGTTGACAGACCGGCGGAAAAATCGCAAAAGTTCCGGCGCACGCAAGCGTGCCCGCACGTACAGCCGCCATAGAGGCTGACCGCATGCAATTTTTAACCGTCACAGCCTGTCAAAGCTGTGTCGTTGATGTGCAACGACAGGCCGAGACTAGAGCGCTGCCTGAACAGCCGCAACGGAAAAAAGGCGGCAGGAGTATGTTTGGGAAATGCCCTACAAGGAAGGGGTTAAATCTGATTTCCTCTCTCCGAAGTTTCACAGCTGGGCCTCTTCGCAGCGGTCATGCGCGGTCTGGGTAGGAGCAGCCTTGTGCTGCGAAGAGGCCGGTAGCAGCCCTGAAGATTCCCGGTTTGGTCACGGGCCTCTTCGCAGCACAAGGCTGCTCCTACACCGAAATGCGTATGCCTCTTACAGGTCATCCACAAATGGCAACGGCAGTTCGGCTGCTTGCAGGCACTGCAACCGGTACTCAAAACGCAACCACAGGTGGTCAAAGAAGTACGCCGCCGTTTGGCGTTTGCGCCGGTGGAACGGTTGCTCCACTTGCATCAACGCCAAGCGTGCCGCCCGGGCCCAGGCATGGCCGAGCAACACCATCGCTAACGCTTGCAGGAAGTCACCCGCTGCCCGGTAGGCATACTCCCTGTCATCATGCCGCACAAGCCCACGCACCCAAGCGCGTAATCCTTCACTGGCGACGTGCAACTGCTGCGCCCAACGCCTGCCTTCGGCGTCACTTGCCAAGCCCGCATCTTCCAGCACGTGGTCGAGCAGCGCTTCCAGCGCCTCGCCACGGTCGCCCAACACCTTGCGCACGAGCAGGTCGTTGGCCTGAATCTCGTTGGTGCCCTCGTAAATCATGGCCACGCGGCTGTCGCGCACGGTCTGCTCGATGCCCGATTCGGTGACGTAGCCGTAGCCGCCAAACACCTGCAACGCGTCACTGGCCAGCTGAAACCCTTGTTCGGTGAAAAAGGCTTTGACCACGGGCGTGAGCAAGCCGATGCGGGCCTCCAGGGTGTGACGGGCCGCCCCTTGCGACTGCTCGGCAAGGTCGAGCAGATGGGCACTCCAATAGCCGATGGCGCGCATGCCTTCGGTCAGCGCCCGAGACTGCCACAACACCTGACGCACGGCCGGGTGGAAGGCCACCGGGTCCGCTGCGGCAGCTTGAGCACCTTCAGGGCGCACCACCGCACGCATTTGCACACGCGCCTGTGCATAGGCCATGGCACGCTGCCCGGCGCTTTCGGCGTGGGCCAAGCCCTGCAGCCCGACGTAGGTACGGGCACTGTTCATCATCACGAACAACGCAGCCAAGCCGCAATGGGGCTCGCCGATGAGCCAGCCTTGAGCCTGGTCGAAGCTGAGGCTGCAAGTGGCGCTGGCGTGAATGCCCATCTTGTGTTCGATGCCGGTGCAATGAACGCCGTTGGGCTGGCCGTGCTCAGTCAACTTGGGGACCAGGAACAACGACAGCCCGCGGCTGCCCGCAGGCGCATCGGGCAGCCGGGCCAGCACCAGGTGCACGATATTGTCAGTGAGGTCGTGCTCGCCCCCCGAAATGAACACTTTGTTGCCCGTCAGCCGATAAGCCCCCGCTTCAGCCACCCGCGCCTGCGTGCGTAGCAGCCCCACATCGCTGCCTGCCTGGGGTTCGGTCAGGCACATGGTGGGTAGGCATTCACCGTTGACGATCTTGCCCAGCCAGGCCTGGCGCAGCTCGGCAGAGCCAAACGTGCGCAGGCACTCGTAGGCGCCATGGGCGATGCCGCTGTACATGGCCCAGCCATGGTTACAGGCGTAGATCACTTCGTGCAGCGCAGCCCCGAGCAGCAGCGGCAGGCCCTGGCCGCCGTCCTCCACTGCGCAGGTCAACCCTGGCCAGCCGCCCTCCACGTAACGCTGGTAGGCCTGGCGGAAACCTTTCGGGGTGGTCACTTTGCCGGCGTGAAAGCTACAGCCTTCGCGGTCTCCACTCATGTTCAACGGCAGCAACTGGTGTTCTGCAAAGCGCGCGCCCTCCTCCAACAGTTGGTGAGCCAGCGCGCTGTCGACGCCGGCGAATCGCTCGGATTCAGCCCAGGCCGCAGGCGCTTGCAGCCAGTGATCGATCACGAAACGGATGTCTTGCAGCGGAGCACGATAGGTAGACACGTGAACCTCCTTTTCAGGTCTTGGCCAGTGGGTTTTCCAACAGCAAGGCCATGCCCTGGCCACCGCCGACGCAGGCCGATACCACGCCATAGCGCTGGCCACTGGCGCGCAATTGCCGCGCAACGCTGATCACCAGGCGCAGGCCGGTTGCGGCCAGCGGGTGGCCAATGGCGATAGCGCCGCCACAGGCATTCAGCCGCTCCGGCGCGATGCCCAGCGATTGCTGCACCGCTACAATCTGCGCGCCCTGGGCTTCGTTGATTTCAAAGCAGGCGATGGCGTCCAGCGCCAGGCCTGCACGCTCCAGCAGCAAACGGATGGCCGGCACCGGGCCCAGCCCCATCACCTCAGGCGCCACGCCCACCACACTGCTGGCCCGCAACCAGGCCATCGGCATGCGCCCAGCCAGCTGGTCTGCCGAACACATCAGCACCGCCGCTGCGCCATCCACCACCGCACAGCTATTGCCCGCGGTTTGCACCCCCTGCGGGTAAATTGTGGGGAGTTGCTGCAAACGCTCGAACGCGGTCGCGCGCGGGTGGCTGTCTTCGGAGACGGCTTCAACGCCACGCGGCAGGCGAATGCCGCGTGGCTGCAAGCCGGGCGCTTCGAACACTTCATTGCCAACACTGAGGCACTCGTCGGCAAACCACCCTCGCGCCCGCGCAGCCATGGCCCGCGCGAAGCTCTGGGCCGCCCAGGCGTCTACGGCAGCCCGGGGGATGTGACAGTGCCGGGCGATGTTCTCAGCGGTCTGGATCATGCTGATGCCAACAGCGGGGTCGAACAGGGCTTCCCAGAGAAAGTCTTTGAAGCCGACTTCGCCGCCCAAGCGAAAACCGCCACGGTGGGTGTAGGCCACGATCGGATTGCGCGACATCGACTCGGCCGCCACACACAACACCGTGCCCGCCTCCCCCGCCTGGATTTGCTCACCCGCCTGGCGCAGCAGTTCAAAACCGGTCGCACAGATGCGTTGCACCATCAGCGCCGGCACCGCCTGGTCGACGCCACAGTACAGCCCGATATGCCGGGGCAGCATGTAGGCGTCGAAGTCAGCCTGGGCCATGGAGCCAGCCAGTACGCTGTCGACGTCGCGCCCCTCCAGCCCAGCGCGCTGCAACACTGCGCGGCCGGCCTTGATGCCCAGGTCGGTCGGCGAGACCAACCCGAATGCGCCATTGAGATCGACCCACGGCGTGCGGATACCATCGAGCAACGCGGTCGCCGCAAACGCGCGGAATTGCCCCCGCGCCGTCATGGCGCGTCTACACGTAACGGCCCCTGCCCGGCGTACAGGCTGTCGATCAGGCCCTGGCGCAGTTGCAGAACTGCACGCTGGTTGATCGAGCCTTTGTCGGTGATCTCGCCGCGGTCGATGGACGGCGCTTCGTCGGCCAGGCCCGCGAACTGGATAAAGCTGGCGTTGCCCGTGGCGCCTCGGTTGAGGCTGGCCAACAGGCTCGACAGCCAGTCCCGCACGGCAGGCGATGCCAGCACCTGGGCATCACTGGCCTGGTCGCCAAGCCCGGCCAACTGCCGGCACTCTGGCAACCGCGGGAAGATCAGCAAGCCCAGGCACTCGCGGTCCGGGCCCAGTACCACGACGTCCAGCACATACGGGGCACCCTGCAGGATCACCTGGGTGCGCATGGGCCCGACGCTGACGAACACCCCGGAGGACAACTTGAAGTCCTCGGCAATACGCCCGTCGAACATCAGCCCAAGCTGCGGGTTGTCGGGGTCGCACAGGCGCACGGCATCACCGCTGCGGTAGAACCCTTCGTCGTCGAACGCCGCTTCGGTTTGCTGGGATGAGCGCCAGTACCCCGGCATCACATGCGGCCCGCGAAACCTCGCTTCGAGTTTGCCGTCCACCGGCACCAGCTTGACCTCGCAGCCCGGGGCCGGCAGGCCAATGTAGCCGGCGACCGACAGCGGCCCCGTGGTGAACGTGCACGACGGCGAGGTCTCGGTCATGCCCAGCCCCGCCATCATGCGGATGCGTTCGCCGCAGTGGGCCACGGCCACCGCGTCAAGCCGGTCCCAGATGGCCTGTGACAACCCGGCGCCGGCAAAAAAGAACAGCTTCATGCGTTGGAAAAAGCGTTCGCACAGGCTGCTGTCCTGCTCCAGGGCCTTGACCAGTTCTTCCCAGCCCTTGGGCACGGTCAGGTACGCCGTGGGGGAAATGTCCTTGAGGTTGTGCAGCGTCTGGGCAAAGCCTTGCGGCGTCGGCTTGCCATCGTCGATATACAGCGTGCCGCCGTTGTACAGCACGATGCCGACATTGTGGCTGCCGCCAAAGGTGTGGTTCCACGGCAGCCAGTCGACCAGCACCGGTGGCACTTCGGCGAATTCCGGAAAGGTCTGCAACAGCATCTGCTGGTTGGCGCAGAGCATGCCCTGGGTGGTGACTACAGCCTTGGGCAGCTTGGTGGAGCCGGACGTGAACAGGAACTTGGCCAGGCTTTGTGGGCGCAACGCGGCAAACGCTTGGTCGGCGCAAGGGTGTGCGGCGGTGGCCAGCACCTCGGCGAACGGCGTGCTCGCCCGGCCTGGCAGTTCGCCCTGGCCCAGCACCAGTGTCACCGAGGGCTCGAACACCGCATCGATGGCTCTGCCATAGGCAGCGTCGGCCGCGAACACCAGGCCCGGTTGCAGGGTCTGGACGATATGGCGCAGCTTGCCAAAATCCTGGGACAGCAGTGAATAGGCCGGCGATACCGGGCAATACGGGATGCCGGCATACAGTGCGGCCGAGGCCAGTTGCACATGCTCAAGGTCGTTGCCAGAGAGGATCACCAGCGGGCGTTCGGCGCTCAGGCCTTGATCCAGCAACCAGGTGGCGATGCATCGAACACGCTGCAACATGGCAGCGTAAGTAATGTGCTGCCACTCGCCATCGGCACCACGGCGGGCGACGAACGTTTGCTCGCCACGCTGTTCGGCCCAATGCAGCAAGCGCTCCATCAGCCGTGCCGGGTAAGCAGCAAGGGGTTCCACAGGGTCCAGGTAGAGGATGTCGCCTTGCTGGCGCACCTGTACCTGAGGCTGCCCGATCTTGACGGCGCGCATGGGCGCACGCTGGGCAACGGAGAGGGTTTCGCAAACCATGAAGGCTACCTCTGCCTTAGTGCGCCCGAGGGCCGAGAGGCCCCCTGGTGCATTCGCTATTGTTGTTGTGAGTGCGTGGGTTAGATCGGGTAGTGCCGGGCGCCTTGCTGCACGGTGACCCAGCGCAGCTGGGTAAAGGCGTCGATCGCCGCCGTGCTGCCGAAGCTGCCGTAACCACTGGCCTTGACCCCGCCAAAAGGCATCTGCGCCTCGTCATGCACGGTCGGGCCATTGATATGGCAAATGCCCGACTCCAGGCGCTGGGCAAGGGCCAGGGCGCGCTGGGTGTCACGGCTGAAAATCGCCGCGCTCAGGCCAAACTCAGAGTCGTTGGCCAGGGCCAGCAGCGCTTCGTCACCGCTGGCGCGTAGCACCACCGCGACGGGGCCGAACGACTCTTCGCGGTACAGCTTCATGTCGGCGTTGACCTGATCGAGCAGCACCGGCTGCATAACGCTGCCCGTGCGCTCACCGCCCGCCACCAGGGTCGCGCCCTTGCTGACGGCGTCATCAACCAGCGCCTGTATGCGCTCACCGGCCCCGGCATCGATCAATGAACCCAGCGGCGCATCGGTTTGTGCAGGGTCCGCTGCGCGCAAGCTGCGGACTTTTTCACCGAGCTTGGCGACAAACGCATCGGCCACGGCCTGGTCGACGATCAGCCGCTCGGTGGACATGCAGATCTGGCCCTGGTTGAAGTAGGCGCCAAACGCTGCGGCATCGACCGCGGCATCCAGGTCGGCATCGGCCAGCACCAGGAACGGCGCCTTGCCGCCCAGTTCGAGCACCGCGGGTTTCAAGTGACGCGCCGCCAATTGCCCAACGATGCGCCCTACATGGGTAGACCCGGTGAAGTTCACCCGGCGCACCGCCGGGTGCGCGATCAGCCGCTTGACCACCGCCGGCGCATCGTGCGGGGCGTTGCTGATCACGTTGACCACGCCATCCCCCAAACCGGCCGCCTGCAACACCTGGCCGATCAGGCCATGTACCGCTGGGCTGGCTTCGGAGGCCTTGAGGACTACGGTGTTACCGCACGCCAAGGGCATGGCGATGGCGCGTGTGGCCAGAATCACCGGTGCATTCCACGGTGCGATGCCCAGCACCACGCCGCAAGGTTGACGCAGGGCCATGGCAAAGCTGCCGGGCACGTCGGAGGGGATGACGCTGCCCTGGATCTGGGTAGTCATCGACGCCGCTTCGCGCAGGATGTTGGCCGCCAGCATCACGTTGAAGCCGTACCAATTGGCCTTCGCCCCCGTTTCCCCTGCCATGGCCAGGAATTCGTCACGCCGGGCGTCCAGCGCATCGGCCGCCTTCAGCAAGCGCGCGCGGCGCTCGCCTGGCCCCAGCGCAGCCCACGCGGGGAACGCCGCCTGGGCCGCTTCGACCGCCGCATCGGCGTCGGCCAGGGTGGCCGCAGCCACCACCGACACCACCTCGCCGCTGACCGGATGGCGACGCTCGAACGTGCCGCCGTCGCTGGCCGCACGGGCCTTACCGCCAATTAACAATGGCACCTCGAACATCGGGCATTCCTCTTTTCTGATTATTCGGGAATGAACGCCAAGATCACTCAGCGCTTGTAGGCTTGCAGGCCAGGCTTGATGCTCTTGTCGTCAAGGAACTGCTTCAAGCCTTGCGCACGCCCGTGCTCCGGGTCACGCAGTTGCGCCTGGTCGAGCTTGGCGTACAGGTAGTCTTCGTTCTGCTCCCAGGTCAACTCGCGGCAGCGCTTGAAGCCGTTTTTGGCGGCGCGCAGCACCACCGGGTTTTTGTCCAGCAGGTCCTGGGCCAGCAGTACCACTTCATCGCGCAGTTGCGCCAACGGCACGCTTTTGTTGACCAGGCCCATTTGCGCGGCTTTCTGCCCGTCGAAGGTCTTGCCGGTCATGATGTAGTACAGCGATTCACGGTGGCCCACGGTGTCGGCCATGGCTTTGCTGACCAGGTTGCCCGGTGGGATGCCCCAGTTGATTTCAGACAGGCCGAAGGTGGCCTCATCGGCGCAGATGGCCAAGTCGCAAGCGACCAGCGGGCTGAAACCGCCGCCGAAGCACCAGCCGTTGACCATGGCGATGGTTGGCTTGCTGTAGAAGCGCAGCAGCTTCCACTGCCATTCCGAGGCATCGCGGCGGATGCGCTCTTGAAGAATCTCCGGGCCGGCGTCCACCTCACGGAAGTACTCCTTGAGGTCCATGCCCGCGGTCCAGGCGCTGCCTTCGCCGGTCAATACCAGCACACGGGCGTCGGCGTCCTGCTCGACGGTTTCCAGCACATCGCGCATTTCACGGTTGAGCGTAGGGCTCATGGCATTGCGCTTTTCAGGACGGTTGAAGCTGACCCAGGCGATGCCTTGCTCGACGGTGACTTTCACGGTCTGCCAGCGGTTGTCGTATTGGCCCATCACACACCTCTTGTACTGATTGTTCGTTGTGGTTGGCCGAACATTAGCTCGGCCATTTAGTTAAGTCAATTAACCATTAATATAATTATCTATTTAACTTCGAAAGCGTCGTAGACGACGGCATTGCCCAGGCGCATGGCACTGCCGACGCCCACCGTGCGGTTGAGCCAGGCGTACTGAGGGGCCGAGGTTTCAAAGTGCATCGTGATGCGGAACTGGTACAGGCTGGGGTCGACATCCTCGCCGGCGGCGACTTTTTTCATCACCTCGGGCGGGCCGAAGCGATAGCCCTCGGTACGCAGGTAGATCAACGCGCCGTCGTCGGTCTGCAGCAGGTAACGGGTGTCGATGATGGCGACGCCCTCGGGGGTGACCACCTGCCAGTCCGCGCCGTTGTTGAGGATGGTGCCCTTGAGCCGGGGGCCCTCGAAACGCCCACCCGTGATGGGGATGATTCGCCGTTTGCCTTGTCCGCTGGTGGCGCCCAATTCCCAGATCGGTGCCACCAGGTCAACGCTGAAGCGCGCCAGCGGCTCGAGCTTGAGCGGCGGCGGTTCATAGCTCGCGGCCTGGGCCAGTGCGGCGCAGCTGCTCAAGCACAGGGCGATAAGCCCTTTACGCAGGCTCATGGCGCCACCCCTTGCGAAGCCGCAGCCTCGGTGTGCGGTGCACGCCGCCCCAGCAGCGCCATCGCCGCCACAGCCGCTACCACCAGGCCCGGCGAGGCCGCCAGCAACAAGCCCCCTACCCCGGCGCCAGCGGCGAGAATCTGCCCTGCCGCCAAGGGCCCGGCCATCGACCCCAGCCGGCCCACGGCCACCGACGCGCCCACCCCCGTGGCACGCACGTGTG
This sequence comes from Pseudomonas sp. ITEM 17296, assembly GCF_028895205.1. NCBI lineage: Bacteria > Pseudomonadati > Pseudomonadota > Gammaproteobacteria > Pseudomonadales > Pseudomonadaceae > Pseudomonas > Pseudomonas sp. ITEM 17296. The sequence goes on from NZ_WJRS01000022.1 coordinate 78,343, forward strand.
TCGGGTACAGCGTGGGGGCCAGTGCATACAGCACCAACTGGCCGCCGATGGCGCAATAGCCGGCGGTAAAACCGGCCAACAGGATCAAACCGAAGGTGGTGGACAGGCCCAGGCCCGCCAGGGAGGCGAGCATGCCGGCGTAGGCGATCAACACCGCACGCCCAGCGTGCCCACGGTCCATCATGCGCCCGGTCAAAAATGACCCCGCTGCGCCGCCCAGGTTGAACAGGATTTGCACCGCGCCGGCCTGCGGCCGCGAATAGCCCTGGCCGATCAGCAACGAGGGCAGCCAGTTCAGCAGCATGTACAGCACGGTCAGGGTGAAGAAGCATGCCAGCCACAGCAACAGCGTGCGGCTCGCCCGGCCGGGGCCGAACAGTTGCGCTGCCAGCCCGTTCTGCGTGCCGCTGGCGGCGGCCTGGGCGCGAAACGCTTGGGACTCCGGCAGCCAGACCATCAGCACGAAGGCAATCGCAATGGGCGCAAAACCGCCCACGTAGAACACCGTGCGCCAGCCCTCGCCCAGGCCCGCCATGCCAATCACCGAAGCGATGGCGCCACCCAGCGGCACGCCGCAGTAAGTCAGGCTGACCGCCGTGCTGCGCAGGCGCTCGTGGGCGGCTTCACTGGCCATGGCGATAAGGATCGGCAGCGCCGCGCCCAGCCCCAGCCCGGTCATCAGCCGCGCCACCAGCAGCGATGGGTAGTCCCAGGCATGCGCGGTGGCCAACGAGAACCCCCCGAACAGCAACACGGCCAGGATCAGGATGCGTTTACGCCCCATGCGGTCCGCCAGCCAGCCGCCGACGAAGGCGCCCGGCAACAGGCCGAGCAAGCCGGCACTGAACACCCAACCCAGCATGGCGGGGGTCAAGGCGAATTCCTTGGCCATGTGGGGCGCGGCAATGCCGGTGGCTTGCAGGTCGAGCCCTTCGAGCAGCGCGACGAGAAAACACAGGCCGATCGTCAGTACCGGCCGGTGCGATTGTGCGATTGAACCACTCATGTGCAGCCCTCTTGTTGTTATGCGAATAGGAGTCAGAGCCTGAAGGTCGCACGTACCGACACCAGCGAGGCGTCGTCGCCCCCGGCATCGCGGATGGCAGCGCCTATGTCGTAGTACTTCAGGTCCAGGTCGAGCGTCAGGTTAGGCGTCGCCAACCAGCGGGTGTTGACGCGGTAGATGGTGCCCACGTGTCGGCCGGTGTCGCGGGTGTTGGCGAGGATGCTCATGCCAGGCATGTATACGCCGTCGTGGGTGTTCTGCTTCCACACCTCGAAGATACCGGGTTCGAAACGCAGGGTGCGCCAGGGTGAAAAACCAAAGGTCGGGCCAATGACGATGATGTTGCTCAAGGTGGTCAGGCTGGCCTCGCCGTACACGCCGTTGCGCGGGTACAACGGGTCGAAGGTACCGACTTTGCCATCGCCCAGGTCGCCGTCACCGCTGGCCGCATCCAGGCGCATGGCCAGGCGTGGGGCCCAGGGGTGGTTGAAGGTGTAGCCGGTGTCGCTGGACACCGCCCAGGCACGAATGGAGGCGTTGCCCAAGTGCCCGCTTTGGCCGGCCAAGTCCCAACTCCAGTCCAGGGCCTGGTAGCGGCCGAACAGGCGGGTGCCGAATGTGTAGCGTTGTTCATCACCGGTTTCACCCGCCAGGGCGCGGTCGTCGGTTTCCAGGCCAAAGGCGAACAAGTCGATGTTCCAGGCCTGGGTCAACGGCAGGGTGCCGTACAGGCCATAAAACTTGACTCCATTATTGCTGCCGTCATCCCAGCTGTCCTCGCCGGTCTTCACCGGCCGTACCGCAAAGGCATCGAGCTTACGCCCGTCCTTGAGGTTGAGGCTGGCGCGCAGGCCGTCGAAGGTCTGGCGGATGTTGGGGGAGTCGCGGTAGGTGACGAACACCTGGTTGCCGAACGCCATCTCCTGGCGGCCGACACGGGCCGTGTAGCGCCCGCCGTCAATGTCATGGTTCAGGTCAATAAAGGCCTGGCGCACTTCGTTGCGGCTTTCGTCGTTCGGTGAGTACAGGTCCTTGCCGAACGCGCGGGTGTTCTCGACTTGCACAAAGGCACGCAGCGCATCGTCGAACAGGTGCAGGTCGGCGTGGGCTTGCAGGCGCTGCATCAGGTAGGAATCGTCTTTGATCCCGCGCAGGCCGAAGAAGGGTTTGTCCAGTGAATCGGCGCGATAGCGCGCTTCCGCGCCCAGTTGCAGCCATGCGCTTTCGGACAGGCGATGGTAACGCAGGCCATCGAAAGGATCGCGGGCTTTACCTGGGTCATCCAGAAAGTGGTAATCCTCGACCCAGCGCGGCGCGCCAGGCCGCCCTGGGCGGCTGTCTTCCAGGGGGCTCGCCGCTTGTGAAAGCTGGGCGATTGATAACAGCGCCAGGGACAGACATGCCCCCGTCAGCGGCTTCGTCATCAGAATATCCTTTCTTGTTGTTGTGAAAATGGATAACTCTATTAACGATTATTTTGTTTAACGATGATGACGTCAATAGCCGTCAGCGCTTATCGCATACAACGGGGCGCGATCACTGTTCGCTGATCGAACAGTTTTTAAACCCGCTATTTAGGCGGTTTGCCTGAATGAGCCCGGAAAGAAGCGTTTCAGCCAGGGTCGTCGCCGGTCTTCATTCCTTGACAAGATAATTAAATAAAAAAATCATGTAGTGCACCCAACCCACAATAATAAAGAGAAACCCATGATCCCCTCCAAGCCCTTGCTCGCTTTCAGCCTGCTGCTGCTCGGCGCCAGCCAAGCGTTCGCCGCGCCAACCGTTAAACAACCCAACATTTTGCTCGTGGTCGCGGATGACCTGGGGTTTTCCGACCTGTCTGCGCTGGGCAGCGAGATCGCGACCCCGCACCTGGACAAGCTGCTGGCCGACGGGCGCCTGATGCTCGACTTCCATGCCTCACCCAGCTGCTCGCCCACCCGCGCCATGCTGATGTCCGGCAACGACCCGCACCTGTCCGGGGTCGGCATGATGGCCGAGTCGCGTGGGCGCCTGCCGGCGGGCAGCGAGGTGCAACCGGGGTATGAAGGGGTGCTGGGCGCCAATGTGGCCACGCTCGCCGAGTTGTTGCGCGATGCCGGTTATCGCACCTACATTGCCGGCAAGTGGCACCTGGGCATGACGCCCGCGCAGCAGCCGCAAAACCGCGGCTTCGACCAGGCGTACGTGTTGCTCGAAGGCGGCGCGGCGCACTTCAAGCAAACCAACATGGGCCTGCTGCCCAACTACAGCTGGAGCTTCCGCCACAACGGCGAGCCGGTGGAACTGCCCAACGACTTCTACTCGACCCGCTGGTTCACTGACCGCCTGATCGACGTCATCGACCAGGGCAAGGCAAGCCAAAAGCCCTTCTTCGCCTTCGCCGCCTACACCGCACCGCACTGGCCGCTGCAAGCGCCCGACGCGTACCTGGCGCAGTACCGTGGCCGCTATGACCAAGGCTACGAACAGATCGCGCGCGAGCGGCTGCAGCGCCAGCGCAAGGCCGGGCTGGTGCCTGCGGACTTCCCGATGGAGCCACAACTCGAAGGTGTGCCCAGCTGGGCGTCGCTGACCCCGGAGCAACGGCAACAGTCAGCACGCACCATGGAGGTGTATGCCGCGATGGTGGCGGCACTGGACGCCGAGGTGGGCCGCCTGGTGGACCACCTGCGTGAAACCGGCGAGCTGGACAACACCCTGGTGTTGTTCATGTCTGACAATGGCCCGGAAAACGCCAACCGCGTCGACCCGGAATGGATCAAACGCAATTTCGATAACCGCCTGGACAACTACGGCCGGCCTGATTCGTTCCTGATGATCGGCTCGGCATGGGCCCAGGTCAGCGCCCTGCCCAGCCGCCGCTACAAGATGACCACCTACCAGGGTGGCATCCGCGTACCGGCCTTCGTCCACTACCCTGCCACGATAAAACCCGGGCGCAGCGAAGAACTGGCCAGCGTGCGCGACATCATGCCGACCTTGCTGCAACTGGCCGGTGCTTCACTGCCTGGCATCAAGTACCGCGACCGTGACATCGTGCCACCGCAAGGCACCTCGGCCCTGGCTTACCTTGAAGGCCGGGACACGCAGATCCACCCCCGCGACGAGGCCATGGGCTGGGAAATCAACGGGAACGCCTCACTGCGCAAAGGCAACCTCAAACTGCTGTTCGACACCACCGACGCAGCACCGGCGTGGCGCTTGTTCGACTTGAGCAAGGACCCAGGCGAGCACCATGACCTGGGCGCACAACAGCCCCAGCAGGTGGCCGAACTGCTGCGCGACTGGAAAAGCTACGCCCAGCGCAACAACATCGTTATCACGACCGAGGGCCGGCCTGTTTCCCCCGCGCTGGTCAGCAAACCATGACACCCCGGCTGCTCGGGGGCGCGGCACTCGCCCTCGGCGTGCTTGCCGCCGCCTATGCGGCATGGCCCGCAGCCCCTGCACCGGCGCTGCTGTGCAGCGGTTACAGCGGTGTGCCCGCGCCCCGCGAGGGGCCGTGGCGCGACGGCATGGTGCGGCTGCCCGGTGGCACCTTCAGCTTCGGCTCAAGCCGCTTTTACAGTGAAGAAGGCCCGCCGCACCCGGCCAAGGTTTCGGCCTTCTGGATCGACGTGCACCCGGTCACCAATGCCCAGTTCGCCCGCTTCGTGCAGGCCACCGGTTACGTGACCCAGGCTGAACAGGGCATCGACGCGCAAGCGGCCCCCGACCTGCCCGGCACGCTGCGGGTGCCAGGGGCGATGGTGTTCAAACAGGGTGGCGAGGTATTACGGCCGGGCTGGCAGTTCGTTGCCGGGGCGAGCTGGCGCCACCCCCTGGGGCCCGATAGCCATTGGCGTGAGCGGGCAAACCACCCGGTCGTGCAAGTGACCCTGCGCGATGCCCAGGCTTACGCCCAATGGGCCGGCCGCACACTGCCCACCGAGGCCCAGCTGGAATACGCCATGCGCGGTGGCCTGCAGGATGCGGATTTCAGTTGGGGCGCTACCGAGCAGCCCACAGGCAAACCCATGGCCAATACCTGGCAGGGCCAGTTCCCCTATCACAATCAAGCGCTCGATGGCTTCACGGGCACATCCCCGGTGGGCTGCTTCGTGGCCAATGGCTTTGGCGTGTTCGACGCGGGGGGCAACGTCTGGGAGTTGACCCGCAGCGGCTATCGCCCTGGGCATGATCAGGCCCGCGATGCCACACTCGACCCACAAGGCCCGGCGCTGGACGACAGCTACGACCCTGCCCAACCCGGCACACCAGTGGCGGTGATCAAAGGCGGGTCACACCTGTGCTCGGCGGACGCGTGCATGCGCTATCGGCCTTCCGCACGGCAACCGCAGACGGTGTACCTGGCGACGTCTCATGTCGGGTTTCGGACGGTGCGGCAAGCAGAGGGCGAGTGAAGCTGCCTATAGCGTTGCAGCCTGCGCCAGCCGCTGGGTGGCAAGGCGGATTTCATCCACATCCAACGAGGCAAACCCCAGCCGCAAGGCGTTCTCGCGGTGGCCAAACGGTGAAAACTGGCCGCCGCCACGCACCACCAGGTCCAGCCCCAGCGCGTTGGCCGCCAACTGGTCGACGTCGAGGGTGTCGGCAAACTTCACCCAAAGCGCCAACCCGCCTTCCGGCTCCTGCACCGCTATCTGCTCGCCAAAGGCATCGCGCAGGCAACTCAACAGGGTTTCCCGTCGCCGCCGATACTCCGTGGACACCCGGCGCAGGTGCTTTTTCAGTTCGCCGTCATTGATCAGGTCGGCCAACATCCGTTGCATCACCGCATCGCCCTGCCCCAGGGTCAGCACCGCTGTGCGCTCAAGCACCTCGATCACATTCGGTGGCGCCACGATAAAGCTGCAACGGAAGGTACTGCCCAACGACTTGGACAACGAGCCGATGTAGATCACGTGGCGTTGCGAACGGTCGCTGGCCAGCGGCAGATAAGGGCGCCCGGCAAAGTGGTACTCATGGTCGTAGTCTTCTTCGATCACGCAAAAATCATGCAGCCGCGCCAACTCCAGCAGTTGCTGCCGGCGTGCCGCATGCAGGCTGACCGTGGTAGGGAACTGGTGATGAGGGGTGAGGTACATCATGCGCACGTCGTGCACCCGGCACAGCGCGTCGATCTGATCGACCCGGCAGCCTTCCTCGTCCAGGTCAACGGTGACCAACCGCGCGCCTAGCTGGCGGAAAATCTCCCACGCCGGCGGGTAGCTCAGGCGCTCGACCAGCACCACGTCACCCGGCTTGAGCAAAGCGCTTGCCGTGAGGTACAGCGACATCTGCACGCCTTGGGTCAGGCAAATATGCTCGGCCCCCACATTAAGGCTGCGGTTGTGGCGCAGCATGTCGGCCAATGCACTGCGCAGGTACTGGCTGCTGCTTTCGCAGCCATGGCGCACGGTGTTGGTGGTGAAACTGTTGCGCAAGGCCTTGCGGTAATACCGATGCAGCACGGCCTGGGGCAACAGGCGGTGGTCACAGGCGCCGTTATCGAAAAACAGCGCGCCAGGCCGATGTTGCAGCGCCGTCACCTGCTCGCTGTTGGTGAAGTAGGGAACGGCAGGCGCCTCGTGCAGCGCCAGGGCAAATGACGGCGGCGTGCTGTGGGCGGCCAGCGTGCCGGCAGCGAGCCGGGTGCTGACGAAGGTGCCCCGGCGTTGCACGCTCTCCAGCCAGCCTTTGGTAACCGCCTCTTCGTAAGCGAGGATCACCGTCTTGCGGTTGACATCAAGCAGTTGCGCCATTTCCCGCGTGCCGGGCAACAGCGTGCCGGGGCGCAGGCGGCCCTCGACGATCGCGGTCACCAGGCCCTCGACGATCTTTCTGTACGAAGCCTGCGGCTGAGCCCCGTCGAGCTTGAGCAACGGCCGCCATTTGCGAAGCTGGACCATGTGAATTATCCAGAACTGGAGGTTCTTATGGTCCTAGTCTAACGCAACAATCAGGCCTTTCTCGCCCCCAATTCAGCCCTGAGGTGTGTATGCAGCAACGCCATGTCATTGAACTGTCGCCCTCGGGCAAACGCTTCGAAGCCGCAGAAGGCTTGCTGCTCGACGCCATGCTCGCCAGCGGCCTGTCGGTGCCCTTCTCGTGCCGCCGCGGGGCCTGCGGGTCGTGCAAGGTCCAGGTGGTGTCGGGCCAGTACCGGGACAAGCAGCGCAGCGCAGACATGCCCGCGCCCTGCTACCCCCTGGCCGCCAACGAGATGCTGCTGTGCCAGAGCCATGCCTGCAGTGACATGCGCCTGGAAATCCCCGGCTGGTCGCTGGACACGCCAACGCTGGCCATCACTGCCCATGTGCTGAGCCAGCGCGCCCTGAGTGTCGACATCAGCGAACTGGTGCTGCAGCCCACCCAGCCTCTCGAAGTGCGCGCCGGCCAATACGTCAGGTTCTGCCTCGACAATGGCGACAGCCGCTGTTTCTCCATCGCCAACCTGCCAGCGCAGGACCAGGGGCGCTTGGTGTTTCATATGCGCAAGGTCAGCGGCGGGCTGTTTACCGAACGCGTGCTGCCCACGCTGCAGGTGGGCGATACATTGAAGTTGGAAGGGCCGGTGGGCGCCTGCACCTGGCAGCACGAAGAACAACGCCCGGTCGTGCTGTTCGCCACCGGCACGGGCTATGCCGGCATCAAGCCGTTGTTACTGACGGCGCTTGCGGGCCATGCCCCGGTTACGCTGTATTGGGGTGGTTCATCGCTGGCCGACTTCTATGACGGCGCGTTTCTCGACCAGGCCAGCCTTGCCCACCCACACTTTCGCTGGCACCGCGTGCTATCGGCCCAAGCCCGCGTGCAGCAGGTCGCGCTGACCCATGCCCACCGGTGGGCCGATACCCAGGTCTATGCCTGCGGCAACAGCGCGATGATCACCAAGGCCCGCGAACAGTGCCTGGCAGCGGGCGTGCAGGCTCACCGCTTTGTCGCCGAGGCTTTCGTTGCCAGCGGCGCATCGGCGCCGGCGGCTGCGTCGCTGAGCACCCTGGACCCGGTGCTGGAAAAAGTCGGCCCACGTTACTCGTTGGACGGCATGCTCGCAGCCCGCGAGCAATCGGTACGAGCCCTGGCAGCCATTGTCAGCCAACTGAAAGTCGGCATGACCACTGCCGAGGCGTTGCAGATGGCGGCCGAGACGTTGCAGGCGATGGGCGCGTCGCACACCTGGCACCCGACCTATATCCGCTTTGGCGACGACACCGTGCGCACACCCCGCCAAGGCATCGACCCACAGCGCCAACTGCGCGCCAGCGACATCGCCGTGGTCGACCTCGGTCCGGTGTGGGATGGCTACGAAGGCGACTACGGCGACACCTTCGTGTTTGGCGAGCACCCGCTGTATCACGCCTGCGTCAAGGCCCTGCACGACGTGTTCGAAGAAACGCGCCAAGCCTGGTGCGCGGGGCTGACCGGCCGTGAGCTGTACGACTTCGCCGAACGCAGCGCTCTCGCCAAAGGCTGGCAGCTGGAGCGCAACCTGGCCGGGCATCGCATTGCCGACTTCCCGCATGCCCTGTTCGGGCAGGACAAACTGGCCGAGTTGGACATCGTGCCGAGTGAGATGGTGTGGGTGCTGGAGATTCAGCTGTGCCACCCCACCGAGCCGGTAGGGGCGTTTTTCGAGGACATTCTGGTTGGCCAAAACAGCCCACTTATCAATGAACAAAGGTCATAAGTACATGCCGATTCAGCTTGCCCGATTAGCCTGCCCAACATCATGAAAACAAGGCAAACAACTGACTGCGAAAGTGAATACCAAGCCGGTCAAACGCCCGGTTACGGTAGGTTTTCACAGTGCTCTCCTTGATGCCCAGGTCGGCGGCAATGCCGGCGTGGGTCATGCCCTGAAGCAGGCGGATGCAGATGTTCAACTCTTGCGTGGTCAGGTCGGGGCAGCGCTGGAGCAGCTGCTGCCGAGGGTCCTTGACGGGGTTCAGGGCTTTCAGCGCCAGGTGCCCACGCAAGAGCTGCAACAACGCCGGGCTGAGCGCTTCGCACATCTGCAGTTCACGGTCGTTGAAATAGCCTTGGTCGTGGTGGCGGTAGAGGTTGAACTGCACCGGGCGCGCCTGCTCGTCCAGGTACACACTGGACAACCGTTCGATCATGCCGTTGCGCTGGTAGATCGCCTCGCGGTAGGGCCCGTGGCGGATGTCCTGGGCGACCAGGTGGCCGACTTGCCCAGGGGCCGCCTTCAAGGGTTCGAACAGCGGGTCGTAGCGATGGTAGTGCTCGATGTACGCCTGGCCGCACCGCAGCACCAGGTTGGTGTCCGGGTGGCGGGTGCCGGCTGCCAGTAGCTGCGGCCGCGCGCCGTCCATGCGCAGGACGGAAAAATGCTGGCAAGCCGCCCATTGGCCCAGGCAGTCCAGCAACGCACCGGGAAAACCGGGCGTCCCCAGCGTACGGGTCAAGTCGCTAAATGGGCGTATTTCCGCTGGCAAGGTCGATGCCTGTGGGGTGCTGAGACGAATCATGGCGGCACTCGGCTATTTATTGTTTTTGGATCGAGCGAACAAGGCCCGATAAATAGTTAACCTATTAACTATCAGTCTGCCGCCAATCATTGTCCTTGTCCACCTCACGGGTGACAGCCCTGCCAGACGCTCGTCCGTAAGCTGGCCCGACAACGACAATGAGCGCAAACACCCATGGACCTCCACCCCCTCGACCTGCGCGTCACGCGCTACGCAGCCGAAGCCAAGGACGTCGTTCTGATCGAACTGCGCGCCGCCGATGGCCGAGCGCTTCCGCCCTTCAGCGCGGGTGCACACCTGGAAATCTGCGTCGCCGGCGACCTGCCACGCCACTACTCACTGCTCAATGCACCCCATGAACGCGACCGCTACCTGATCGCTGTCGGCCTGGCGCCTGACAGCCGCGGCGGCTCGCGCTTCCTGCATCAGCAACTGCGCCTGGGCGACACCCTCGCCTGCAGCCTGCCCCGCAACCATTTCCCGCTGGACGAGCACCTGCAACGTTACTGCCTGGTAGCCGGCGGCATCGGCATCACCCCGATACTGGCGATGCTGCGCTGGTGCCAGGCGCACGACAAAGACTGGCGGTTGGTGTACTGCGCCCGCAACCGGCAACGCGCCGCGTTCTATGAAACGTTGCGCGAACTGGACCCTGCGCGGGTGCACCTGCACTTCAACGACGAAGCGGGCGGCCATCTGGATACCGCTGGGCTGCTCGACACCCTGCGCGACGACGAGCACCTGTACGCCTGCGGGCCGGCGCCAATGCTCGATGCCCTGCAAGCCGCTGCGGGGCCGCGCGCCGAACGCCTGCACATCGAACGCTTCAACGCCGCGCCGGCCAGCACCGAGGGGGACAGCGGCTTCACCGTGCACCTGAGCCGTAGCGACCGCAGCCTCTGGGTCGCGCCCCAGCAAACGATCCTCGAAGCCCTCGAGCACCATGGTATCGAGTTGCCCTTTTCGTGCCGCGCCGGCCTCTGCGGCAGTTGCGAAACCCGCGTCTGCGCAGGCGTGCCAGACCACCGCGACCTGATCCTCTCGGACGCCGACAAGGCCGAAGGCCGCAGCCTGATGATCTGCGTTTCTCGTGCCCTCGGCGACAGCCTGGTGCTGGACCTCTGAACCGCCCCACCCTTCTTGAAGGAGCAACCCCATGTCACTGCCAAGCAGCAACCTCATCGCGCATGCGCGCAAGGCCAGCGAACCGATGGCCAACCGTGAAACCCCGTTCATCTACAACGAGTGGTACGTTGCCGCCTTCGACGATGAAGTCGGCCGGCATTTGTTGGCCCGGCGCCTGCTCGGTCGCCGCGTGGTGATGTACCGCACAGAAGCGGGTGAACCGGTGGCCCTGGAAGACCGCTGCGCACACCGCTCGTTCCCACTCTCGCGCAGTCACCTGCAAGGCGACACCATCGTCTGTGGCTACCACGGTTTTCGCTACGACGCCGCCGGCGACCTGACCGAAGTGCCGTCCCAGAAAAACTGCCCGCGCGGCATTGGCGTACGCCGCTACCCGCTGGTGCGCCAGGGGCCGCTGCTGTGGATATGGCTGGGCGAGCAAGCCCTCGCCGACCCGGCGCTAATCCCCCATCAGGCGTGGATCGACGACCCGGCCTGGGCCTGCACCTCCGGGTATTTCCATCACCCGGGCAACTACGTCAGCCTGCATGAGAACCTCATGGACCTGACCCACCTGAGCTTCCTGCATGCCAACACTATCGGCACCCCGGACTACGCCAGTGCCCCGTACAAACTGGACCTCAAGGAAGGCCATTACACCCTGATCCGCGAAGTGGTACCGACCACCCTGTCACCGGTCTGGGGCAAGACCACAGGCCTGGAAGGCTGTGCCAGTGCAGCCCGCATTGCCACCTCGGAGTTTCTCTCCCCGGCCCTGCACCGGGTCAGCGTGACCTTCTACGACAGCGCGCAACCGGCCGAGCAACGCCAGCAGTTTCACATTCGTACCGCGCACATCCTGACCCCGGAAACCGCCAACAGCCTGCACTACTTCATTGTCCATGGCCGCGACTTTGCGCAACACGACGAAGCCTTGGGCGACTACATGCACGAGCAGCTGTTCGCCGCCTTCAACGAAGACGTCGAAGGGCTCGGGGCACTGGAAGCCGCGCTCGACGACCGTGACGACCACCACTACGAGATTTCCGTGGCCAGTGACGCGCCGGCCGTCGCCACCCGCATGTACCTGAAGAAACGTGCCGATGCCGAACGCCTGCACACCAGCCGCAAGGCCGGCTGAAGGCAGCGCAGGCCGCCGTCCATAACAACAATAAAAGGGACAACACATGTTCAAGCCTGAACGGGGTATCACCTGCCTGCGCCTGGCCCTGCTGGCAGCACTGGCTTTGCCAGTGCATGCCCGCGCCGACTTCGTCGCCGACAGCCAGGGCAGCCTGGAGCTGCGCAACTTCTACCAGAATCGCGATTTTCGCCAGAGCGGTGCCAAGGCCTCGCAAGTCGGCAACTGGTCGCAAGCCTTCATGCTCCGAATGCAGTCGGGGTTCACCGACGGGCCTGTCGGGTTCGGGCTGGATTATCTCGGCCTGCTGGGGGTCAAGCTCGACTCAGGGCGTGGCCGCAGCGGCGACGGCACGCTGCCTTTTGGCTCGCAATCAGGCCGGCCGGTGGACGACTTCAGCCACATGGGGGTTACCGGCAAGCTGCGCGTGGCCAAGACCCGACTCGACGTCGGCATCCTCACCCCGACTTTGCCCGTGGTCTTCCGTGATGACATGCGCCTGATGCCCCAGACGTTCGATGGCGCGCTGCTGCAGTCGCAGGACGTCGAACGGCTTACCCTCACCGCCGGGCAACTCTGGCGCTCGCGCACCCGCGAATCGTCAGGCAGCGACCGCATGTACCTGGCCGGGCGCAGCGCCGACTTCGACAGCGGCGCCTTCGATGTACTCGGCGCCAGCTATGACATGGGCCACGGTTTGATCGCCAGCGTCTTTCGCGGCGAACTGCACGACGTCTACCGGCAAGACTACTACGGCCTGGTGCACACGCTGCCACTGGGGCCAGGGATGTCGCTGCTCACCGACCTGCGCTACTTCGACAGCAACAGCGCCGGCACTGCCAAGGCCGGCAGCGTCGACAACCGCAACTTCAACATGATGAGCACCTTCAGTGTTGGCGCGCACAAGGTTGGCGTGGGCTACCAGCGCATGTACGGCAATGACGCCTTCCCCACCCTGAACGGCTACACCCCGCCGTACACCGCCAACCTGGTCACGATCGGCACCTTCACCAGTGCCGGCGAGGTCTCCTGGCAGGCCCGCTATGACTACAACTTCGTCGCCCTTGGGCTACCCGGGCTGAGCTTCATGACCCGCTACGTGCGGGGCGACGAGATCCGCACCGGCGCTGCCGACGGCCATGAGTGGGAACGCGACACCGACCTCACCTACGTGATTCAGGCCGGCTACTTCCAGGGCCTGAGCCTGCGTTGGCGCAACGCGGCCTATCGCTCCAGTTACGCCAGCGACATGGACGAGAACCGGCTGATCCTCAGCTACACCCTGAAACTCTGGTGAATCCCCCTACACCTGCCCTTCGAGGTACTTCCATGAGTCAGACCTTCGAGACTCTGCAACACACGCAGAGCACTGCCAGCACCCACCGCCAGGTCAGCTGGCGGATCATGCCGCTGCTGCTGATCAGCTACGTGTTCGCCCACCTGGACCGCATTAACATCGGCTTCGCCAAACTGCAGATGAGCAACGACCTGCAATTCTCCGACACCGTGTACGGCCTGGGGGCCGGGCTGTTCTTCGTCGCTTATGCGATGTTTGGCGTGCCGGCCAACCTGGTGCTCGACAAGCTCGGCCCGCGGCGCTGGATCGCCCTGATGATGGTGACCTGGGGGCTGCTCTCCAGTGCCATGCTGCTGATTGAAAGCGCCCAGGGTTTCTACGCCCTGCGTTTCGGCCTCGGGGTGGCCGAAGCCGGTTTCTTCCCGGGCATTCTGGTCTACCTGTACCGCTGGTTCCCGGCTGGGCGCAGGGCGTCGATCACGGCCCTGTTCACCCTGGCGGTGCCTATGGCCGGCGTAGTCGGCGGCCCGGTATCGGGCTGGATCCTCGAACACATGCAAGACACCGCCGGGCTGCGCGGCTGGCAGTGGATGTTCCTGATCGAAGGCCTGCCAGTCGTGGCGCTGGGCCTGGTGATACTGGCGCGGCTCGACGACCGCATCGAAGACGCACGCTGGCTCAGCGACGCGCAGAAGCAGGCGTTGCGGCAAACGCTGGCCGGCGAAGAAGCGCGCAAACAGATCAGTTCCTGGCGCGGCATCTTTGCCAATGGCCAGGTCTGGCTGCTGGTGGCGATCTATTTCGCGGTCATGCTGGCGGTCAACACCCTGGCCTTCTGGATGCCTGCGCTGATCCACGGCTCGGGGGTTGCCCACGACAGCCAGGTTGGCCTGCTCAGTGCCCTGCCCTATCTGGCGGGCTGCTTCTTCATGATTGCCGTGGGGCGTTCTTCCGACCACCACAAAGAGCGGCGCTGGCACTTGTGCGTGCCGATTCTGATGTGCGCGTTGGGCTTGACCCTGACCGGCCTGCAGCCGCAGTCACCGCTATGGGTCATGGCCGGCCTGGCCATTGCCGGCATGGGCGCCAGCAGCGCATTGCCGATGTTCTGGCAGTTGCCACCCGCCTATCTGGCCGGCCCGATACTGGCGCCGGGGCTGGCGCTGATCAGCTCGCTGGGCAGTGTCGCCGCTTTCGTGGCGCCTTAACTGATCGGCTGGATGCGCGATAACACGCAAAGTGCCAGCCTGGCGCTGTACCTGTTGTCGCTGGTGATCGCCTTGGGGGCGCTGCTGGTGCTGCGTACCTCGGCTGCGGTGGTCAACCCACGCTGAGGCGAGGTACGCAGGCAGGCGTGGCTAGGCCGCGCCAGCCTTCAGCAACTATCCCTCTCAGGGACGAACTGCAGTCACTTCGATCTCAACACGCCAGGCTGGGTGAGCCAAGCCTGCAATCTGGAACGCGGAACGTGCAGGCAGGACTGGCTGCTTGGCGTCTGGGCCGAAGAACTGGGTGTAGCCGGCCATGAAGCCGTCGAAGTCCATCTTGCCGCCGTTCTCCGGGCCGCCTACCAGGAATACCTGCATCTTCACCACATCCTTCAGGCCCAGACCGAGGTCTTTGAGCTGCTTCTGGATGTTCTCCAGCACATTGATGGTTTGTGCTTTGGTATCACCGAAGGATTCCAGCGAATCCTTGGCTGCCTCTGGGTGAATAGCCGACGGAACGGAGCCGCTCAGGTAAACGACGGTCTTGCCTGCGGGTACTTCGACAGCTGCCGAAATGGGGAAACTGCCTGCGCTGTGGCGCACGACATCCTGTGCATGAACGCTCCCGGCACCAGCAATTGTCAGGGCCAATGCAGCAACGGTCTTGAAAGCGACCTTCATGTGTTTCTCCTAGTTGATTACCACGGGTGATGTGCACGCCTCGACGAGGCATGCACGGTCATTCCATTGTCGTAGCGGGGTTTAGAATCGATACAGGCTAAACGGTGTTGGGTCCAGCACTGGGGCTTTGCCCAGCAGCAGGTCGGCCGTCAATTCGGAAGACACCGGGCTTTCTGTCATGCCCCAACCGGTCGCGGTGTTGATGACCAGGCCAGCGTACTCTTTGACGGTCGAGATGATCGGGTTTTCGTCCGGGGCGATCGCCATGGCGCCGCTCCACTGATCGATCAGTTTCGACTCGGCGAAGGCTGGGAATTCGACCTTGAGTTTTGCCAGCGAGGCATTGAGCTCTGGAAGGTCAGGGGCCGCCGTCATCAGCCTGTTTTTCTCGAACGGCGACACTTCATCCAGCTTCCAGCTGGTTGGCTGAAGGAACGAATCGATCAACTGCTTGTTGAGCGACACGTGAACCGGGAAGTCCGGGATGGCCAGCAGTGGCAGGTACTTGTAGCCATACATGAAGGACTCTTTGACCACCGGCGCAACCACGACGCGCGGCGAGGTGGCGTAGGTGCCGTCAGCCTGCTCGCGGAAGTAGATGTTCCCTGGCAACGCAACGTTACCGCCCGGTGCGCGAGGTGCCGCGCTGATGATCTGCTGGGACTGGTAGGCAGGCAAGGTCGGTACATCGACCCCCAGGTTCTGCATGAACAGCCTGGACCAGGCACCGCCGGCCACGACGACGCGAGAGGTCTTGATGGCGCCCTTCTCGGTCACCACGTCGGAGATGGCACCTGCTTGGGTTTCCAGCCCACGCGCGGCGCAGTGGGTGTAGATGCGCACGCCCATTTTCTTGGCGTACTCGGCCATAACGTACGAGGCACGCTCGGCGTCCAGGCTGCCCGAGTCTTCCTCGAAGCCTGCGATCTTCCAGCTGGACGAGGCACCGCGCAGGCGCTGCTCAAGTTCAGTGCCTTGAATGATGCGGGTCTTGAAGGGAATGTCGGAGCCAACCTCACGGGTTTTGAGGTCGATCCACTTTCTGACGCCTTCCAGGTCTTCTTCATCGAAAGGCACTTCGACACGGCCTTGGGTGCGGTAGCTGGTGTCAGCACCAACCTTGGCATTCATCTCGCGCCAGCGTTGCTTGGCAAGGTGGTGCAACTGGAAGGTCGCATCCGGCATCTTGTAGGTCATGACCTGGCCATAGAACCGGCAGGACTGCTCGCCGGCAATATCACCTTTCTCAACGATGACGACCGACAGGCCACGCTCGACCAGGTTGATCGCGGTGGTAAGACCGAGAATGCCCGCGCCGATGACGACCACGTCTGCTTGCTTGGGCAGCACACCCTCGGTGCCTTCGACAAAACCGAACCGCGGTTTGCCGGGGATCAACCGACCCTCGCGCGTCAGCATAGGGGTAAGAATCCCCGCACCTGCCGCAGCTGCCACAACGCCGCCGCCAATCAAAAACTTACGCCTGGTCATTCCCATGACACTTTCCTTTCCTAGCATTCAGTATCGGTTACATCAGCCCGAACAACGGGCGCATGCAAGGCCGACAGCCCACCTGGCCAACTATGCGGCCATTGTATGAGGCTGACGGTTCAAATTGAGGGCGGCTATTCTGGTGATGCTGCACTGCGGGAGGAATCGCTGGGGGCAAATACTTAGTTCACGTATTTCGTAACTTTCACACAAAGGACATAAATAGTTGATATGGCGACATGGCGACTGCGTAAGTGGCGCTGTCCAGACGTTGGCAATTAGCCGGCGACATCTTCTTTGAACTAATTGGTTAACCCTGCGCCCTAAGCCTGAGCAGCAAGACCATTGCCACTCACTAGAAAGGTTCGATCATTTATGAAACGTGAACAGATTGAAGGTGTTGCAGAGCAGGTAACCGGTAAAGCACAAAGCGCGGTGGGTCGGCTTATTGACGACCCCGCCCTGGAAGCTGAGGGTGATGGGCGCCAGGTCGCTGGCCAACTCACTAAAAGCTACGGTGACGCATTGAATAACGTTTCTACTTTTGTGAAAGAGAAGCCCATCGCAGCGCTGGCCATTGGTGCAGCCATCACGTTAGTTCTGAGCCGCCTGTTGCGGCGTTGAGCATGAGAGTTCACGGGCCTTTAATGCCAGTCAGTTAGGCGTTATTGCCGGTAATTGGGGCCGCTGCGATGGGCCGAGCAGCGGCCCCCTTGGCCCTAACTGGCTGGCATCAGGTTGTGTTCTGGCATAATTCGGTATAGCCCTGCACTGACACCCAAGGAAGAAAGAATGTCGGAACATTCTGGGATGCTGGAACACCTCCTTCAACAACAACGCCAGCTGACATCAAAAAAACTGTTCTTCGTTTTACTAGGGGTTTTCTCGCTCACGCAAATACCCCACGCCTTCGCAGAAAACGCCAATGGCAAAAATCTATACGTGCAACGATGTGCGGTATGCCACGGAGCAGATATCAGGGGAACCGGGGCGTTAGCCACTAAAAGCAACCCTCCCGCACCTGACCTTACAACGGCTGCCTTCAAGAAACGCCTGAACGACTACCCAGGCGTTATTGTGGCGTCAGTGATACTTAGGCCAAATGGAAACTTGATTCCAAAGACGCTACAGGAGAACGGTGTGAAAATCCCGCCGCACGCCTGGAGCGTTCAGGATTTTCGCGATCTGAATCAATACATGACGGGTATCATTTCAAGAGCACGTTGATCTCGAGACGACGAACTCAGCGGCTTAGAAACCGAACAGCTGTCGTGGGAATCTACTCTCGGATGGCAGGCCAAGCGATGCAAAGAGGCAGCCAGGCAAATCGGGCTTCGTGTCTATCACGTCCGCCACTTGGTGGAGCCAGTGTGAACCTGGCCCGATCTTGCGTAGCAGGTACCAGATTACAGCGATCAGCCCGTAGAGACGGCTGAGTGCGTTCTGATCCAGCGCCACGTTTTTAAAGTATGCCTCCGCAGGCAGTACAGGTAACGGGTTGGTGGCGACCTGGTTCCAAATGCGCGTATGGTGAGCGCTGCGGTTGCGTAGCGTGTTGATCTCCTGCAGCCAGTCCTTCAGGACTTTGGCATTGCTAATACCCAGTCGAGCTGCAATGCGGTTTTGATGGCTTCCCTTCAGGATCTCAAAGTATTTGGAGAGCGTCCCGAAGTCCCAGGCTTCGACGACAACCCAAAACGGCATGGCTTTGTGGTTCTGCCTGTGCCATTCGATGCAGTCTTCGCGGCTGCGGTTGACTTGCTCGGTTTGCCGAGTTTTCCACTCGCTCCAGGTGTTGCGCTGTCTCCCACGCCGATCCTGCCAGTTGGCAGTTTGCCTGGGATTGATGAAACGAGGGTCCAGGTAAGCCAGCGGATCGTGATAGCCAACCTCATGAGCAACTATCGAGCGCAAATGAATTTCGATGCGCTCGATGGCATCGAGCATCAACTGACGAAGCTTTTTGTCGAATAGATACAGACTGAATGCCGAATCGAAGCACGTGCCCGCCGTGAAGGTGTCTTGGCGAAGCGGCTTTTGGGTGATGTTGCAGAGGGTGACTTGGCCGCGCTGGTCCCGCACAAACTCTCGCGCAGGAAACCAGAACCCACTCAGCCGGTAGTACCCCACTTGAGCCAGCTTGCGCTCAGCCCGTAGGGGGCACGCAACTATCATTCCACGGCTGACCAAGAGCTTGGCCAGGTTGCTGTAGGACTGAAATGGCTTGGGCGGAGCGAGTTGTCGCAACTTCCATGTCCCAGAAATGAGAAGGCCCAACCATAGAGCCGGACTTGCCAGCACCAGAGGATTGGGCGCGATTGCTGCAAATACTCGGCCACACCGCCTGTTTTGTCAAGGCAGACCCGCCCATCAATCCAAGTGGTTGATGCACACCACCTTGGGCTGGGTCATGTCCTCATAGGCAAACCGCACCCCTTCGCGGCCCAGGCTGCCGTACTTGAAGCCCCCAAACGGCATGGCGTCGAAGCGGTAATCGGAGGAGTCGTTGATCATCACGCCACCGGCCTCGATCCGCCGCGCCAACTTCAGCGCCGTCGACAGGTCTCGGGTGAATACCCCTGCATGCAGGCTGTATTCCGGGGCATTGGCCAGGGCAACGGCCTGGTCGAGGGTGTCGAACGGCTCCAGGATTACTACGGGGGCGAACACTTCCTGCAGCCAAATACGGCTGTCGTGGCTGACCGTTTCCAGTACCGTAGGTGCGTACAGAGCACCTTGCCGGCGATGACCGCAAAGCAGCGTCGCCCCCTGCCCCAGCGCTTCTTCCACCAGTTGCTCGGTACGGCGGGCCGCCTGCTCGGTAACCATCGGGCCGACATCCGTGTCCGGGCTGGCGGGGTCACCCAGCTGCAAAGCCTTGGATTGCGCGACGAACTGCTCGCGGAAGGCTTCGTACACCGCGCGCTGCACCAGAATCCGTTGCGTGCCGATGCAGTTCTGCCCCGCCGCCCAGAAGGCCCCAGAGACACAGGACTCCACGGTCGGCCCCAGGTCGCAGTCTTCCAGCACCAGTACAGGCGCATTGCCGCCCA
This sequence comes from Pseudomonas sp. ITEM 17296, assembly GCF_028895205.1. NCBI lineage: Bacteria > Pseudomonadati > Pseudomonadota > Gammaproteobacteria > Pseudomonadales > Pseudomonadaceae > Pseudomonas > Pseudomonas sp. ITEM 17296. The sequence goes on from NZ_WJRS01000022.1 coordinate 97,822, forward strand.
GGTCCATGGCGAGCTTTTTGAGCCCTGCGCTGCGGGCGATCGATTCGCCGGTGGCAAAACCGCCGGTAAACGAAATCATGCGCACCTCACGCAGCTCGACCAGCGCCTTGCCCAGTTCGACACCACCGGTTGCCGTGGTCACCACGTTGTCGCCAAGCCCGGCCTGCACCAGGCAATCGACCAGCTTCAACGCCGACAACGGCGCCAGCTCGGACGGTTTTAGGATCACCGCATTGCCCCCGGCAATCGCCGGGCCCAACTTGTGCGCCACCAGGTTCAGCGGGTCGTTGTAGGGCGTGATCGCGACAATCAGGCCCAGCGGTTCGCGGCTGAACCAGCCTTGGCGGGCTTCGGACCCTTCATAGGCTTCGAACGGCACCACCTCCCCGGCATTGCGCCGGGCTTCTTCGGCGGACAGCTTCAGCGTGTTCACACAGCGCTTCACTTCCTTCTGGGCCTGACGCAGGGTTTTACCGGCTTCGGCCACGATCAAGTTGGCGAACGCAGCCGCATCGGCTTCGACCAACCGCGCAGCTTCTTCAAGAATGCGCGCGCGACGGTGCCGTGGCATCGCTGCACTTTCAAGGCACCCCGCCCGTGCGCGTGCCAGCAAGGCGGGCACGGCCGTGGCGTCCAGATTGGGCACACGCCCCACCAGGCGGCCGTCGAAGGGGCTGAACACGTCGATGTGGCTCGGCGCTACAGCGTGAACACTGGCCATGCGAGATACGCTCATAAAGGCTCCGTTACTGACGCGGGGTGGTGTGCAGGGCGATGATGTCGGAGAGCAAGGCATAGGCGGTTTCGATACGCCCTGCGCCCGGCCCGGACACCGTGACCGCCCCCAGCAGCCCACTGTTGAACGACACCGCATTGACCGCGCCATTGATGCCGGCAAGCGGATGATCGAGCGGCAACAAACGCGCTTCGACACTCGCGGACACCGTGCCGTCAGCACCCTTGCTGGCAGCGCCGATCAGTTTCCAGCACTGGCCCGTGGCATGCGCCTTGACGATATCCGACGCGCTGATGCCGCTGATGCCCGAGCACATCACGTCGCTGACGCTCAAGCGCGCATCCAGCAACTCGTTGGCCAGGATCACCACCTTCAGGCGCACGTCAAAGCCTTCGACGTCCGCCGTCGGGTCGGCCTCTGCGTACCCCAGTTGCTGCGCCTGGGCCACCGCATCCGCGAACGACATGCCGTCTTTCATGCGGGTCAGCACGTAGTTGGAGGTGCCGTTCAGAATGCCTTCGAAGCCTTGAATTTGCGAACCTGCCAGGGCCTGCTTGGCCAGGCGGATCACCGGGGTGCCGCTCATGACCGCGCCTTCGTATTCGAACGCGACATTGTGGCGGCGCGCCAGCGCCTTCAGTTCGGCGCCGTGCAATGCAATCGGCCCCTTGTTGGTGGTCACCACATGGATGCCACTCTCGAGCGCCCAGCGGCAGAAGGTGGCCGCCGGCTCGCCATCGACCGGGTTGGTGAAGGTAGCCTCAGCGATGATGTCCGCGCCGGACTGCTTGATGACGGTCTCGTTGAACGCCTCGGCAGTGCCCCCTGCAATCAGGGCGAGCGCGCCCTTTTCGGCGGGCAAGGCTGCCAGTTCGGCAGCGTCCAGGCCATTGCGGTCGACCACCGAACCGAGGAACAGGTCGGTGACGCCGACGATCTTCAGGCTAAAGCCGAGGGTGGCCTGCCAGCTGTCATTATGCGTTGCGATCAACTGGGCCAGGCCTCTGTTGACACCGCCAAAACCGACCAGGGCAATGTTGTATTCAGTCACGAAGGCATTCCTTTTTGCTGTTGTTTGATGGGCCTAGCGTACGAGCCGGCTACGGGCAGTTGAATAGGCCAAAGTGCCGTATTTATTGGGCGTTCTGCCCACGGTGCGAAATGGCCGCCGCCGAGAAAACCCTCAGTGCTTTAGTGACCAGGTGCGCATCATTTATCAGCGAAAATAGCCAGCCAACGATCCGGCGGGCGAACAGGTCAATAACTGCCGTCACGTGACCAAATCACTTAGTAAAGCCCGAAGAAATGAAATAAGTGCTAACACTTTTATTGAGAACAACGCTCAACGACCTGCGATAAATAATTGAACAGCGCGCACCACCTCACCGCAATTAAACCGTGAGCCTGTAAGAACTTTCTTACACATCTTCCCGATCAGTGCTTACTGATTCGGACCAGCACCTTTAGTTAGAGCACTCAACACAACAAACATGAGGTTTAAAGAGTGCGAGGTCGAGCTGCAGTTATTCAGCGACGTGATGCCCCACTTTATGGCGTTGTACGCCAGCAGCAATGCCTTTCATCCACTCGAAATCGTCAACACCGCCAACGCAACCCGCCAGCTATGGCCCGCCCGGACCGGGCGGCAACCGGTAATGTGACCAGGAGGTCCACTTATGAAGAGCGTGCCCGAACAGGCCTACGCAAAAGGGCATATCGATGCCCAAGAGTCGCCTTCACTGAGCGAGCTATTCCCGCAAATCGATGCCCTGGGATTCGACACCCGCTCGAACACAGGCAACCCCATCCACGACATCGCCTCGCCGCTGCTCGGCCTGGTCATTCGCATGGAGGGTACCGAGCAGTATGACCATGTCGAACAGCTGTACGCTCATGTCAAGACCATGATCCATGGAATGGTCGAGGAAGTACGCCAACTTGAGCACTGCGATGAAGGTGACCGTGTAGTGTTCTCCTACTGCCTGTGCTGCGTGGTGGACGAAGCTGTGATGGCCACACCGTGGGGACGCGAGTCGCCCTGGAAGGCGCAGTCCTTGCTCAGCGCCATCCATCAAGAGACCTGGGGCGGCGAGAAATTCTTCAGCGTGCTCGAACGCCTGCTAGAGGCGCCGGAGAATCGCTATGACCTGTTCGTGTTCCTGTTCTGGTGCCTGGCATTGGGCTACCGAGGCAAGTATGCCAACCAGACCAACGGCGATCAGGAGCTGGATATCTGGATGAATCGCCTGCACGAGCGAATCATTGAGCTGCGCGGCAGCCGGCCTACCGCCGAACGTTTGACCGATCCTTTCACCAACGTGGCACCCCGGCACTATCGCATGAACCGTCAACTGCCCTGGTGGACACCGTGGGCGGTCATGGGCGTGTGCTGCACCGGCATCTATCTGTACTTCACCACCAAACTCAACGGCATTACCCAACAGGTGTTGGCATCACTGCAGACCATGCTCCAGCAATAACTTCAGCAAGGCTGTCTTGATATGACTCAACAGTCACCTTACCTATAGGTACGGCGAGTACGGTTATGCCCATAAAAACAAATAGCGGCGTATTTAGAGAAACTTCCTACAACTTTTTAGGACGTGATAACGGCGACCTGGAATGGATTCCCCGTTACGGTCTTTGGGTGCACTTACGCCGCGCATTCTATAACGCGCCCGGCCTCGTGAACCTGCCCGATGGAATAAACCGCAGGAGCCCGTATGAGCAACTTGAATGATGTGCGCTTCACCTTCAGCACACCCGCCGATGAGGCAATACCGTTTGATGTGGTGTCGTTCGAACTGACCGAAGCAGTCAGCGAGTTGTACCGCCTGGAAGTCGAACTGGTCAGCTTTGCCGACGACGCCGACTTCGCCCCCCTTCTC